>DASYMJ010000089.1:0-29774 GCA_036009105.1 Thermoanaerobaculia bacterium
GACGTGGAGGAAGTGAAGGCGCCGAAGGACGGCGAGCCGGCCGAGATGACGGTGAACGTGCTCGGGCTGGCCGGCGTGCTCGGGCCGCTGCCGCCCGCCATCACGGAGCTGATCATGGAGCGCAGCTTCCGCAAGGACACCGCGCTCCGCGACTTCCTCGACATCTTCAACCACCGCCTGGTTTCCATGCTCTACCGCGCGCGGAAGAAGTACCGCCCCGCGCTCGATCCGCACGCGCCGGCCAACGGCCGCGTGGCCCGCGTGCTCTACGCCTTCCTCGGCCTCGGCACGCCGCATCTCGCCGGCCGGATGGAGATGCCGGACCGCGCGCTGCTGCCGTACGCCGGGATCGCCATCGACCGCTACCGCTCGACCATCGGCCTGATCCGCATCCTGGAGGATCACTTCGAGGTGCCGGTGGAGATCTCCCAGTTCCACGGCCGCTGGCAACGCCTGGAGCCGGATGACTGGACGCGCATCGGCCGCACCGGCAGCAACCGCCGCCTCGGCGACACCGCGGTCCTGGGCACGAAGATGTGGGACCAGGCGGCCTCGTTCGAGATCTCGCTCGGACCGCTGACCCTGGACCGCTTCCTCTCCTTTCTGCCGGTGGGCCGCGCATACAAGCCGCTGATCGCCGCGGTGCGCTACTACGTCCGGGAGGAGCTCGGTTTCACCTTCCGCCTCCTGCTCCGCGCGGCCGAGGTGCCGGAGCTGCGGCTGGGCCGGGCGGAGGGGGCGTTCCTGGGCTGGACCACGTGGCTGAAAACAAAGCCGAAGAGCGTGGACGATTCGCAGGTAAGGTTGATGGGGAGAACGTGAACGAGTTGTCAGTTATCGGTTGTCGGTTATCAGTAGATCTTGCCTACTGACAACCGACAACTGACAACCAACAACTGTGTGAGCGAAGCGAACAACAAAAAACCATGAGCAGCGAACTGCGCACTCTCATCAACCGCCTCAACCCGGTCTGCAAGCGGGCGCTGGAGACCGCCGCGGCGCTCTGCGTCGCGCAGACGCATTACAACGTCGAGGTCGAGCACCTGCTGCTCAAGCTGCTCGACCTGCCGGCGACGGACGTGGCGCCGGTCCTCCGTTACTTCAACGTCGACCAGGGCGAGCTGCAGCGGCAGCTGACCGCGGCCGTCGACAAGTTCGACCGCGGCAACAGCCGCACCCCGGCCATGTCGCCGCAGATCCTGCGCCTGCTGCGGGAAGGGTGGAGCCATTCCTCGCTCGCGCTGGAATCGCCGGCCATCCGTTCCGGCGGCCTGCTGCTGGCCATCTACGAGGACGACTCGCTGCGGGCCACCATCCACGAGTCGTGTCCCATCCTCGCCCGCGTCTCGCGCGAGTCGCTGCGGGAGACCATCCGCGAGCTGGTCCGCGAGTCGGCCGAGGAGACGGCCGCGCCGATCGGTCCGTCCGAGGCGCGCGCCGCTACGGGGGGCGGCACCTCCACCGAACCGGCGAAAGGGCAGAATACTGCACTCGACCGCTACACCTTCGACCTCACCGCCGACGCTCGCGCCGGCAAGATCGACCCCATCCGCGGGCGCGACTCCGAGATCCGGCAGGTGATCGATATCCTCACCCGGCGGAGGCAGAATAATCCCATCCTGGTGGGCGACGCTGGCGTCGGCAAAACCGCGGTGGCGGAAGGGTTTGCGCTGCGCATCGCCAGCGGCGACGTTCCCGAGCCGCTGCGCAACGTTTCGGTGCGCATCCTCGACCTGGCGTTGCTCCAGGCGGGGGCGGGGGTGAAGGGGGAGTTCGAGGAACGCTTAAAGTCCGTCATCAATGAAGTAAAGGGAGCAGCGAAGCCGATCGTGCTCTTCATCGACGAGGCGCACACCATGATCGGCGCCGGCGGCCAGGCCGGGCAGGGGGACGCGGCGAACCTGCTCAAGCCGGCGCTCGCCCGGGGCGAGCTGCGCACCATCGCGGCCACCACCTGGAGCGAGTACAAGAAGTACTTCGAGAAGGATCCTGCACTGACCCGCCGCTTCCAGGTGGTCAAAGTGGACGAGCCGGATGAGGAGGCGGCGCTGGACATGCTGCGCGGACTGGCCCCCCACCTGGAGAAGCATCACAAGGTGCAGATCCTGGACGAGGCGGTGCGCAGCTCCGTCGCGCTGTCCCATCGCTACCTGGCCGAGCGGCGCCTGCCGGACAAGGCCATCGGCGTGCTCGACACCGCCGCGGCGCGGGTGGCGCTCGCGCAGGAGGGGACGCCGGCCGCGGTGGAGGATCTCGACCGGCGCATCCGCATCGCCGAGGCGGAGCTGGAGATCCGGAAGCGGGAAGGGGAAGCGCCGGGGCGGGGAGCCACGGCCGAGGAGCTGGAGCAGGAGCTCGCCCAGCTGCGCACGGACCGCACCAGCGTCGGCGACCGGTGGAAGAAAGAGCTCGAGCTGGTGAAGCAGATCCGCGCGGACGAAAAGCAAAACACAGGGCCGGCTCTCCAGCCGGCCCGGGCGTCGCAGAACGGAGCGGCGGGAACAGGGGGGCCGGCTGGAGAGCCGGCCCTGCGGTCCTCGCTGCGCTCGGAATTGGATGCCCTCCAGCAGCAGGATCCGATGGTGCCGATCGCCGTCGACTCGCGCGTGGTCGCCTCCGTCGTCTCCGGCTGGACCGGCATCCCGGTGGGGCGGATGCTGGCGGACGAGATCCGCAGCGTGATGACCCTCAAGGAGCGGATGGCCGAGCGCATCGTCGGCCAGCCGCAGGCCCTCGACGCCATCTGCCGCCGCATCTCCACCTCGCGCGCCGCGCTGGAAGACCCGTCCAAGCCGAAAGGGGTCTTCCTCCTCGTCGGTCCCACCGGCGTGGGGAAGACCGAGACGGCCCTCACGCTGGCCGACCTGCTGTACGGCGGCGAGCGGAACCTGATCAGCTTCAACATGTCGGAGTTCCAGGAGGCGCATTCGGTGGCCACGCTCAAGGGCGCGCCGCCGGGATACGTCGGTTACGGGAAGGGCGGCGTGCTCACCGAGGCCGTGCGGCGGAAGCCGTGGAGCGCCGTGCTGCTGGACGAGATCGAAAAGGCCCATCCGGACGTGGTCGACCTCTTCTACCAGGTCTTCGACAAAGGCATGCTGGAGGACGGGGAGGGGGTGCCGGTCGACTTCAAGCACACCGTGATCCTGCTGACCTCGAACGCCGGCGCGTCGGTGATCGAGGAGCTGTGCGCCGATCCGAAGGGGAAGCGCGACACCGAGTCGGTGGTGGAGCAGCTGCGGCCGGCGCTGCTGCGGCACTTCCGGCCGGCCCTGCTGGCCCGGCTGGTCATCGTGCCGTACTTTCCGCTGCGCAAGCGCGAGGTCTCCCGCATCGTGGAGCTCAAGCTGCGCTCCATCAAGCAGCGGGTCAAGGAGAACCACGCCGCGGAGCTGACCTACGATCCGGGCCTGGTGGAGTCGCTCACCGACCGCTGCAAGCCGGAAAGCGGCGCGCGGGAGATCGACCAGATCCTGACCCAGACCCTGCTGCCCGAGCTCTCCACCCGCATCCTGGAGCGGATGGCCAACGGCGTGAGCTTCTCCAAGATCCATATTTCGGTGGACGAGATGGGGAAATTCATTTGATATCGACGCAAAAACGGCGTAATGTATTTGCACCTCGCGCAATGACTATTGCGCCCGGTTCGTCAGCCTCGTACAATCTGAGGGTCCTCCCATGTCACGCGCTCTGATCGTCGATAACGATGCTCCGGTCCGCCTGCTGCTGAACACCATCCTTTCCCGGCAAGGGTTCAGCTGCACGGAGGCCACGGATGGCGCCGAGGCGCTGCACATCCTCGGCACGCAACGCTTCGATCTCATCGTCCTGGACCTGATGATGCCGGTGGTCAGCGGCGAGGAAGTGATCGAGCACCTGGCCCGGACGCAGCAGCGCAAGAACATCATCGTCCTGACCGCCACCAGCGATAAGAAGACCTCGCCGATCGTCTCCTCTCCCTGCGTGTACGCGGTGATCCGCAAGCCGTTCGACCTGACCCATCTGCTGGAGACCGTGCGCGGCGCCACCCGCAAGCGCGTGCTCTTCGTGGAGGATGACGAGGCGACGCAGTACCTGGTGGGCCGCGACATGACGAACGCCGGCTATGCGGTGACCATCGCCGGCAACGGCCAGGAGGCCCTCCGCTCCCTCCGCGACGACTCCTACGACGCGCTGGTGGTCGACCTCCGGCTCCCCGTCATCAGCGGCTACGACGTGATCGATCACGTGATCAGCAAGGCGGATCCTCCGCCGCCCCTGATCGTGCTGTCCATCCTCCGCACGCCGGAGCGCCCCCTGCCGCCGGTGGCCGCCTACCTGCACAAGCCGCACGAGATGGCGAAGGTCGTCACCACGCTGCGCACGGTGATGTAGAAGCGGTTGTCAGTAATACCGCTCTACCGACAACCGATAACCGACAACTCTTCCCTCACCCCACCAGCAACGCGTAGTCGGCCATCTTCTTCAGATGATGGTCGAGGATCGCCTGCAGCACGGCGGGGATGCGCGACGGATCGCGCACCGGCTTGTCGTCCACCCGGACGTCGAGACGGCCGGCGGCCACTTCCTGGTCGAGCAGGCGCACCAGCGCGGCGCGGTCCCTCGTGCCGTCGAGGTGGCGGAGGATGAAGCGGGCGAAGGGGTCGTCGAGCTTCAGCACGCGCCCGCGCTGGCTGGTCACCAGCAGGCCGGCCATGGCCTGGCGCCGGGCGAGGTTTGACGCGCGGGGGTGCGCGCTCACCACCTCCGTGCAGGCGGGCGGCGTCAGATGCAGCTCGGCGACGCCGCTCCAGAAAAGCGCGTGGAGCAGATCGGCCACCGTCTCCTCGTCGCCGCCCGCGGCCGCCGCCTCCTCGAACGAAGCGGCGCGCGGCCAGATCGCCGCCAGGTGGGCCAGCACGCGCTTGGCCACCGGATGGGTGGAGGTGAAGGTCTTCCCCTGCTCGTTCCTGAACGCCGCCGGCAAGCCTGGTCGGGTGTCGACGTCGGCATCGACCGGCTTGGCCGCGCTGGAGGCGAAGAGGCGGCGCATCCGCTCCAGGCGCATGGAGCGGTCGAGAGGGAGGCCGGAGTGGGTAAGGAGCGTGCGCCGGAACGCGCGGTTGACCACGAAGTCGACGTACTGCTCCAGCTCCAGCGGATCGGAGGTATAGCCGTGCAGCTTCGCCGCGATCGGCCCCGGCAGGTTGTCCACCTCCGCCGCGTGCGGCTCCGCCTCGCAGAGGTACCGCAGGTCATGCCGTGCCGCGCGCGCCGCGAAGTCGCGGAAGTAGAGCGGCGCGTTGGTCCGCTCCAGGTACTCGTGCATCAGGTAGTGCGGCCGGTCGGCGTACTCCTCGAAGTGCTCGTGCGCGGAGCGGAGGAAGAGCGCGTGCGCATCGTTCGTGTCGCCGGTCGTGCCGGCCAGGAAACGCACCAGATCGAATGCGCGCGCCGTCTGCTCCTCCGGATCGGTCACGTTGCGGGTGTGGAAGAGCACCATGTCCCGCACCATCCGCCGCAGATGCCAGCCGGGCAGCGTGTTGTAGCTGATGTACGCCACCCCCTGCGGCGCGAGGTTGCGGCTGCAGACGGCGAAGATCTGCTCCTGCACCTCCGGGGTGACCCAGGAGAAGACGCCGTGGGCGATGATGTAGTCGAACGTGCCGAAGTCGGCGCCCACATCCATGATGGATTTTGTCCGCAGGTTGACGTTCTCCAGTCCCCACGTCGCGACCTGCGCCTGCCCCGACTCGATCTGCCGCGGCGAGAGATCGATCCCGGTGAAACGGCTCTCCGGCAGCTCGATGGCCATCGGGATGAGGTTGCCCCCATCCGCGCACCCCAGCTCCAGCACGCGGCAGCGTTGCGGCATCGCCGGCTCCAGGCCATGCAGCAGGGCGAGCATGGCTAGGTGATCCGGACGGGTGTGATGTTGCAGCGCGCTCGGATAAGGCACCTGCTCGTAAGACTCCCGCACCGCCTCCTCGGCGTCGCGGACGCTCACGATTCGGACTCGACCGCGGTCCACGCGTCCTGATCGAGCTTGGGGAAGGCGACCTTGCAGTTGCCGGGCGGGATGGGCTCGACGCGCACCTTGCCCTCGCCATCCAGCGCGCCGCTCACCACCTTGCCGCCCGGCAGGGTGATGGCGTACGTCTCGTTCGGCACCGGCGCGCCGTCCTCGCCGACCAGCTGCACCTCGATCCACGAGGCGGGCCGCAGCTTGTCGCCGCCTGTGCCTTGCGCCGCGGCCAGCTGGATGAAAGCGAACCTGGTCATGAAGATGCCTTCTGCGTCGACTCGTCCTGGGCCGGATCGTAGAACGAGGTCAGCTTCTCGCGCAGCGTGTCGTCGATCGCGCCGGTGACCTCCACGCCGATGTAGGCCTGGAACGCGCTGATGGCCGCCTTGGTGTCGTCGTCCAGCACGCCGGTCGGATCGCCGCCGCGGAAGCCGAGGTTGGTGAGCCGGGCCTGGATGCCGCTGATCTCGGCGATCGGATCCATGTAGCCGAGGCGGAGGTCCCAGCGGTCGACCGAGCCGTCTTCCCGGGTGATGAGGAGGACGCCGTCCGTCGCGTCGACCGGCACCTGCAATTCGAGGATGCCGTCCGCCGGGATCGCCCCGGCCGCGATCTTCCCCCACACGTTGAGCTGGTACGTTTTGCCGAGGACTTTGCCCTCCCCGTCGTGCGCGACGATGCGGATCCACGCCTTCGGCTTCTTCGCCACGAACTTGTGCGTGGAGTCGATGGCGCACGCTTCCTGCCGCAGCTCGCGGTTGGGCACGAAGACCTTGTCTCCCGCCTTGAGGATGCCGGGATCGGGGCGGACCTTTTTCAGGTCCGCGTTCTCGGAGCGGTTCAGCACCGTGTCGGCGCTGTCGATGCCGTTGCGCGCCGCGATGCCGATCAGGGTCTCGCCTTGTTGCACGTCGTGGAAGGGCATGGTTGTTTGGAATTGAAAATTGAAAATTGAAAATTGAAAAAGTGGTGCTGGTCTGGCCGGTTCCGTCTTTTTTCAATTTTCAATTTTCAATTTTCAATTTTTCTCATACACAGCCTTGTCATACTCCGGGAACGACACCTTCGCGGTGCCGGGATCGATGCCTTCGATGCGTGCCTTGCCATTGACGTCGGTGCGGCCGGTGCGCTGGGTGCCGTCCGGCAGTTCGATCAGGTAGCTCTGGTCGGCCATCGGCTTGCCCTCTTCATCGACCAGCTCGATCTCGATGAAGTGGTTCTCTTCGCTGGCCGGCGCGGGCTGCTGCTGCGCGGCCTCTTCGTCCTGCAGCGGCGTCGTGGTCTGCGCGGAGGGCGTAGAAGCGGCCGAAGAGGCTTCGGTGAAGGTGCCGAGGATGGAGGCGAGGTAGGAGTCGGCGCAGGAGATGACCTGCAGCCCCTCGTGGACCATCCGGTTGGCGAGGTGCTCCACCAGGTCGTCGGCCTGCGGCGCGAAGCCGAGCGCGTTGCGCACGGCGTGTGCGTTGCCGGCGTGGGCGAGGAGCGGCCGGAGGAACTCGCGCGCCGCGCCGACGTCGCGGAACTCGCGCAGGTGGCTGGGGGAGAGGATCTGCAGCCGGGCCGGTCCGTCCTGGAGAAAGAGGCGCATGGGCTCCGTGATTTTACGGTAACCTGTGCCCGCCACCGTCATGGAAGAAACGGTCCCCCTGGGAGACGGCGACTGGGTCGTCCAGCCCGGCGACAGCGTCGTCTCCATCGCCGCGCGCCATGGCCACCTGCCGGACACCATCTGGAACGATCCGGCCAACCAGACCCTGAAGGACGCGCGCAAGGACGGCGAGGTGCTGCTGCCCGGCGACCGCGTCACGGTGATGCCGCTCCGCCTCAAGGAGGAGCCGCGCCCGGCGGGGGCGAGCTACGTCTTCAAGCGGGTCGGCGTGCCGGTCAAGTTCACCCTCGTCCTGCAGGACGACGAAGGCTCCCCGTTCGCCGGCAAAAAGTACGAGCTGACCGTGGAAGGGAAGACGCAGCAGGGGACGAGCGACGACGGGGGGAAGATCGAGTGCGTCGTCGACCCCGTGGCGCGCGAGGGCGAGCTCAAAGTCTGGCTCGACGAGCCGGGCCTGCCCAATCCGTGGACGCAGCCGGTGCAGCTCAGCGCCCTCTGCCCGGTCGGCCACACCCTCGGCGTCCAGCAGCGCCTGGCGAACCTCGGCTACTACACGGGCGCGCTGGACGGCGTGGCCGGGCCGGGCCTCGCCGCGGCCCTCACCCTGTTCCAGACCGAGCAGCAGCTCGAGGTCAGCGGCGAGGCGGACCAGGCGACGCGCGACAAGCTGGTGGAATTGCACAAGGTGTGAGGAGAAAACCGGATGAGCATCGTCATCTCCATTGCCAAGCAGAACGAGAACACCCTTCGCCTGCGCAAGCTGGCCCCGGCCGGACAGTGTCCCTGAATGAAAGAGGCGGCCCGGTCGGGCGCGCCATTCGTCGAGCCGTACGATGCTCCGCCGGACAAGACGGCGGAGCAGTGTCCGTGAATGAAGTCGGCGGCCCGGTCGGGCAGCCCCTTCGTCGAATCGAATGAATGACCTGATGGACGCCCTCTGGCCGGCGCCGCTCGACGAGCAGGCGCCGCGCGCCTTCGCCCTCCTCGACGCCGCGCGCGACGACGCCATCTACCCGGCCCTCCTCGCCGCCGACTGCAACTGGTGCTGCCTCTACCGCGGCGACGCCGCCGTGACCATGGCCGAGGTGGCGCCGTACTTGGTGGCGCTCGACCCGGCCTCGCGCTTCACGCCCTGGCTGCTGGAGAAAGCGTGGGGCAACGCGTGGGGCATCTTTCTCACCTCGAGCGTGAAGCTGGAGGCGCTGCGCGCGCACTTCCGCCGCTTCATCATGGCCCAGCTCCCCGACGGCCGCTCCGTCTACTTCCGTTTCTACGACCCTCGCGTGCTGCGCGTGTACCTGCCGACCTGCACCGGCGAGGAGCAGGCCACGCTCTTCGGCCCGGTGGAGCGGTTCGTGATGGAAGGGGAGGAGGGGGAGGTGCTTGCCATGGCCCCTCCGGCTCCATGAAGCCGTGGTGACCGCTACACTTTCCCCATGGCCTTCACCCAGACCGCCCAGCTCATCTCCGTCTCCACCCCCCTCGGCGCCGACAAGCTCCTCCTGCGCAGCGTCCGCGGCGAGGAGCGCGTCTCGGGACTGTTCCACTTCTTCCTGGAGCTGCAGTCGGAAGAGAAGTCGCTCGATTTCTCCTCGATCGTCGGCAAGTCGGCCACCGTCTCGCTGAAGCTGGGGGACGGCACGACGCGCTACGTCAACGGCATCGTCGGCCGCTTCGTGCAGGCCGGCGCCGACGCGCGCTTCACCACGTACTTTGCCGAGCTCCATCCCTGGTTCTGGCTGATGACCATGAGCGCCGACTGCCGCATCTGGCAGAACAAGAGCGTCATCGACATCGTCACCGGCTTCTTCGGCGAGCTCGGGTTCACCGACTTCGAGAACAAGACCACCGGCACATACACGCCGTTCGAGTATTGCGTGCAGTACAACGAGACCGGCTTCGCCTTCGTCTCCCGCCTGCTGGAGGACCAGGGCATCTTCTACTTCTTCAAACACGAGGACGGAAAGCACACGCTCGTCCTCGGCGACGACTCCACCGCGTTCGCCGACTGCGCCGGCGCGGCGACGGTCGACTACGGCGGCTACGGCAGCTGGCGGCAGCAGAACATCGTGAACGGCTGCACCATCGAGGAGGGGGTGATCCCCGGCAAGTTCGCCGTGGACGACTTCGGTTTCGAGACGCCCTCCACCGACCTGATGGGCAACACCGACAGCACGAAGGCGACGAATGGCACCAAGCGCCGCATCTACGAATACCCGGGCGGCTTCACCAAAAAGGATGCGGCCGAGGGGCGGTCGAAGCTGCGCATGGAAGAGAAGGAGGCGCCGCAGAAAGTGATGCGCGGCCAGGCCTTCACGCCGGCCTTCACCGCGGGCGGCAAGACGACGCTGGCCAAACATTATCGGGAGGATGCGAACGCGGCATACGTCCTGGCGCGGGTGAGCCATTCCGCCACGGACGAGGAGTACACGAACTCGTTCGAAGCTTTTCCCGCCGCGACGACCTTCCGCCCGCCGCGCACCACGCGCCGCCCCATCATCCCCGGCACCCAGACCGCGATCGTGGTGGGCAAGTCGGGCGAAGAGATCTGGACCGATCAATACGGCCGGGTCAAGGTGCAGTTCCACTGGGACCAGCTGGGAAAAAGCGACGAGAACAGCTCCTGCTGGATCCGCGTCGCGCACGGGTGGGCGGGGAAGGCGTGGGGGCAGATGTTCCTGCCCCGCATCGGGCAGGAGGTGGTGGTCAGCTTCCTGGAAGGCGATCCCGACCGGCCGCTCATCACCGGCTCGGTCTACAACGCCGAGCAGACCGTTCCCTACGCCCTGCCCGCCGACCAGACCAGGAGCACGATCAAGAGCAACGTCTCGAAAGGAGGGGCAGGCTTCAACGAGCTGCGCTTCGAGGACAAGAAGGACTCGGAGGAGATCTTCGTCCAGGCGCAGAAGGACCTCAACGCCACCATCAAGAACAACGAGACGCGCAAGGTGGGCTTCGACAAGAAGGACAAGGGCGACCAGACCATCGACATCTACAACAACCGCACGGTGACGCTCGACCAGGGGAACGACACGCTGCAGGTGAAGAAGGGCAACCGCGAGGTGAAGGTCGACACCGGCAACGAGACGCACACCGTGGCCGGCACGCGCGACGTGACGGTGACGAAGGCGGAGACGCACACCAACAGCGACAACTTCGACCAGAAAGTCACGAAAAACTACACCCTGAAGATCGACGGCGATCTCTCCATCACCGTGACCGGCAAGGTGACGTTCAAGTCGACCGGCGACATGCTCCTCCAGACCAGCGGCAATCTCACCGAAAAGGCGACCGGCGACGTGGCCATCAGCGGGATGAACATCTCCTCCAAGGCCACCACGGACGTGAAGAGCGAGGGGATGAACATCACGAACAAGGCCAGCCTGAACCTCAACAACGAGGGGACCATGGTGGCCAGCAAAGCGAGCGGGATGCACAACGTGGAGGCCAGCGGCATCCTGACCGTGAAGGGGTCGCTGGTGAAGATCAATTGATCAAACGATGAACGATGAACGATGAAGGATGAACGATGAACGGTGCGGCAGCCTTTGTTCATCGTTCATCCTTCATCGTTCATCGTTGCCTTTCTGGCCACCACCAGATGCACCGCGTACTCGACGCTGCTCCGCTCGTGCAGCCGCACGCGCCAGGGCACCGACTCCTCTTCCGCCACCAGCTCCAGCGGCTCTTCGGCGAGTAGAGCGCGCAGGACCGGCTCCGCGGCGCCGCGATGCGGCCCGCGTTGGGAGTGGCCGCCGATCCAGCCCTCCACCGGCGTCGCGTTCGGCGACCAGTCATAGGGTGTGGCCAGGATCGCCGTGCCGCCCGGCTGCACGACGCGCGCGAGCTCGTGCAACGCCTCGCGCGGCGAGTGGACGCAGTCGAGCACGTTGAGGCTGGCAGCGACGCCGAACGTCGCATCGGCGAACGGCAGCACGCCGGCGTCGCAGCACCAGAAGTCGACCAGCTCGCGCACCGGCGCGTCGAAAGCCAGCTCCTCGCGCTCGTACACCAGCCCCACGCTCCGCCGCGCGTAGCTCACCCGCCCCTTGCGCAGCGCGGAGGAGGCGACGCGGAGCATGGCGAAGTTCAGGTCGACGCCGAGGGTGAGCTGCTGCAGGCGGGAGGCGAGGTGGAAGGTCGTGCCGCCGGTGGCGCAGCCGATGTCCAACGCCGTTCCGGAGCCGCCCGCGCTCAGGGCCCGATCGAGCACGCTCGCGGCGGCGCCGATGCGGTAGTGATCGTGCGCGTAGATGCCGACGTGCTGGCGCTGCGTATCGAACGCCGAGCCGCTGCCCAGCACGTCGCCGATCAGGCTCTCCAGCTCCGGCGAAAGATCGTCGCGCTGCAGCACCTGCAGCGGATTCGCCGCCAGCCAGGCCCGGATGGCGGCGACGAGCACCGGGATGCCGTCGATGACCGGGTATTCGCGGCGGCACGTCTGGTTCGCGCAGGAGAGGATGCCTTCCAGCAGGTCGTCATCCTCCTCGCGGATGGACGAGGCCACGGTCAGCGCGCCGGAGCGGCAGACGGGGCAGACCGGACGGAGCGCTTCGAAGTGGCCGCGACGCACCCGCCGTCAGCCTCCGATCATCACGGTGGGGCAGCCGGGCGGAAGGATCTTGCCGACCGGGCCGGGGATCGGCGCGACGCAGCTGGTGTGGGCGGTCATGTCGTTCACGCGCGCGGCCGGCAGGTTGCCGATCAGCACCGTGGCCGATCCGAGGGCCACCATGCCCGGCCCTCCGGGGACGCAGCCGGGCAGCGTGCACGGGGCCGAGGTGTCGGTCAGGCGCGCGGCCGGCTGGCTGCCGATCAGCACGGTGAACTCGCCCAGGATCAGCGCCATGGGCAGGCCCGGATGGGCGGAGGGCGTCGGCACCGGCGCGGGCGGATGGATCGGCGCGTGGCAGTGCGGGGCGTCCTGCTTGATCATGTCGCCGAGGCGGGCGGCGCTGGGCATGGGCGAATGTTATGCTCGATTTCGTGGCCGAGGAAGCGGTCGAGCGGATCGAGAAGGATGATGCCGGACGGGTGCGGCTGCGCTACTTCGTCCGCGGCGAGCAGCTCGACGGCGAGTGGACCTCGTGGGACGAGGAGGGCTGGCTCGCCCAGCGCGGCACGTTCAAGGCCGGCCTGCTGGAAGGCGAGCTGCTGCAGTACGACGCGGAGGGACGCGTCGCCGCCTCGATGCCGTATCGCGAAGGGAAGCTCGACGGCGAGGCGCGCTACTTCGACCGCGGCCGCCTGCAGCTTTCCACGATGTTCGCCGCCGGCCTGCAGGAAGGCCCCACCACCGTCTTCGGCGAGAACGGCAAGCCGACCACGAAGGCGGAGTATCACGCCGGCAAATTGCACGGCCTCTCCATCTGGTACCGCCCCGACGGCAAGCCGCTCCGCACCTCGGAGTTCGCCGACGGGGAGCTGGACGGGGAGACGGTGGAGTACGACGAGCGCGGCCGGGCGATCTCGCGCGTGACGTACCGCGCCGGCAAGCCCGAGCCGGAACGCGCCGCGGCCCGGAAATGACCAAGCACACCATGGTGACGTTCCGCCTGCACCGCAGCGGTCTCGTGCTGCTGGTTTTCTGCGGGTTGATCGTTGCCGTGTTGCTCTTCGCCGCGGGCTGGGTATCCGCGCTGCAGTACGCAGGCCGGCCTTCAGCCCGCCCCTCGGTCTCTCCGGTGCCCACGGTTGGAGGGGCTGAAGCCCGTCCTGCGCCGCCGCCCGCCCCGGCCTCCGACCCCCTCTCCCTCCGCCTCGGCGCGTTCATGACCGAGGAGGATGCGAAGGCGTTCGTGCAGTCGCTGGCCGCGCGCAAGATCGATGCGGCCATCATCCCGGTAACCGGCGGCACGGCGACCGTCTATACGGTGCTCAGTGGCCGCTATACCACGCACGATGCGGCGGCCGCCGCCGCGGTGTCGCTGGAGAAGCAGGGGCTTCCGGCGGTGATCGTTCCCGCTGAGTAGCCAGCGGCGAGCGCGGGCGGCGGGCAGCGGGCAGGAGAACGCTGCGGTCGCCAGGTCTCCCTGCTCGCCGCCCGCTGCTCGCCAAGCCGCTACTTCGTCACCGTGAGCAGCAGCATCCACTCATTGCCGCGCCAGTTGCCGTTCAGCTGGTCGCTGTTCGTGGTGACGATGCGTCCCTGGCGGCTCGTCCACGCGACCGCGAGGTCGAGCCAGTCGAGGCCGACGCCGGCGGTGATCGTGCTGCGCTCCGCGTCGGCGAGGAAGGCGCCGACCGTCTCATCCGGCTGGGGCGATTCTTCCAGGGCGTAGCCGATGCGCACCTGCGGTCCGGTGGGGAACATGAAGCGCAGGCCGGCCCGATAGGTCATCGCGTCTTTGAGGGTCAGCGGATAGCTCGTGCTGAAGAGCGGGTCGTTGACGAAGGCGAACGAGTAGCTGGAGATGCGGCCCCACTGCGTGCGCGTGGCGTCGAGCTCGATGAGCAGCGGCTTGGAGGGCGCGAAGGCGATGCCGGTGGAGGCCTGCGCCGGCATCTCGAAGGTGGAGGCGAGGGCGAGGTCCTGCCCGAAGGGGAAGCTCGCTTTGACGAGGGTGTCGAGCTGCGTGTCGCCGGTCGCAATCTGGGTCAGCTTCCCCACGCCGAACGCCTCGGTCCTGGTCCGGCTGCGATACGACGCGCCCCACGAGAAGCGCGCGCTCGGCCGCAGCATCAGCCCCGCGGTCCAACCGTAGGCCGACTTGTTGTCCGTTCTCATATCCAGGTCGCCGATCTCGCGCTGCTCGCCGTTGAGCAGTGCCGCGACCCTGCGGCTGGCCTCCAGTTTTGCGGTGCGGTAGAGCACGCCCGCCCCGAAGCCGAACGGCCCCGCTTTGACACCCAGCGTCGTGGCGACATCGAGGACGTCGATCTGCGAGCGCCGGGCGAGGAAGCGGCCGGCGAATGCGGGATCGTCCTTCCATTCCGTGCGCATGCGGAACGGCGAGTAGGTGCCGATGCCGAGGACCGCGGACTTGCCGAAGGGGAGGGTGGCGAACGCGTGCGGGACGGCGGCGGTGGGCGTCCTCTGCTCGCCGGTCGTGCCGATGGCGATGCCGGGCGGCAGTCCCTGGAAGAGGCCCTCGTTCTGCTTGACCATGGCGACGCCGATGGAGGCGCCTTTCTTTTTCTTGAGCAGGCCGAGGGCGCCGGGGTTGTAGTAGATGGCGGAGGGATCGTCGACCGCCGCGACGTACGCCCCACCCATCCCCATCGCCCTCGCGCTCTGCCCGGCAAAGTCGAAGCCGGCGCCGTACACCGGAAGCGCCGCAAACGCGCACACCACCAACAGTTTACGCATAGGGGCTGCACTGTAGAGGGAGGGCGGGAGGGCGGTCAAGGGCGGAGGGACTGCAGTTGCCGCTCCACGCGCGCAGTCCAGCGGTGATCCGGTCCGTACGAGGCCACCAGAATCGTCTTCGCGTTCTCCAGCGCCGCGACGGCGTCCGCTGCGTTGCCTCTGGCCGCTTCAATCTCTCCGAGGATGGCCAGGCAGATGCCGAAGTCGGGGTGCTGTTGACCGGCGAGGTCGCGCTGGATCGCGATGACGCGGGTGGCATGGCCATGCGCCGTCTCCGCGTCGCCCCCTTCCAGCGCCATCTGCGCGGCGTTCATGCGCGCCGTACATTCCGCTACGCGGGCCTGTGGTGAACTGGCCAGAACCTCGATCACCTGCTGCTCCAGCTTCAATGCCTCCGGGATCCGGCCGCGGATCCACAGAAGCCTGGCCAGGACGTCGCGCGCTTTGGCCATGCCGATCCGGTCGCCATGGCTCTCGAAGATCTCGGCCGCGCGCCGCGCAACCTCGTCTGCTTTCTGGAGATTGCCGACGATCTCCAGCGGATAAACATATCGGAGCAGGCTCGACGCCAGGGAGAGCGCGTGCTGCGGGTACTTTGCCTTGATGGCAATGCACTGCTCGAAAAGCTCGAGGCAGGTGAAGAAGTCTTCGAGGTGATATGCGAGCGTGGCGCGGTCGTGCAGGCACTTGGCGACATCCATTCTGCTCACCTTGGCCGCGGCGACGATTGCTTGGTCGAGGAGAGACGCGCCGAGCGTGAGATTGCCGGCGAGATAGCTGGCGTAGTAAGCCATGCGCCTGAGCAGTTGCATGCCGGCCGCATGGTGCAGGTCCACGTCCGCCGCGGCGAGGAGCGCATGCGGCATCAGGATCGCGCAGGTGCTGGAAGACGATGGCTCCTGAGCCGGAAATGCCATCAGAACGCCGAGCAGGATCGCCTTGCGCCACACCTCGCCGCCTCCAAGGCGGTCCCGCACCACCGCCTGCACCAGCCGATGCATACGGATGCCGCTCTCGTCCGCATCGATCAGCGAGTGGTTGCAGAGAGCGGCGATGGCGCGGTTGAGAAGGAGCGGATCGGCGAGCGCGCGGCCGGAGCTTTCGCCGGGGCAGCATTTCGCGCAGGACGTGATGAGGAAGCGCGGGATGGGCTCGGGTGCGAGCAACGCTGCCATCGTCATCAGGTGGATGGCGTACTCGTTCGCGCTCAGCACCTCATCGACGGCGAGGCTCCAGGTCGTCGCAACGGTGGCCGGGTAGTGCAGCGGCGGCGCTTCGTCGTGCCACAACTCGGTGCGGCGGGTGCGGAACAGGCAGAGGTACTGGGCGACGGAGATCGCGGTCTTCTCCAGGTAAGCGCCGGCTTGGGCGAGAGCGAGAGGCAGGTCTCCCAACTCCTCTGCCAACTCGTTGGCCGCCTGCCGGTCCAGCTGTCCCGTGCGGCTGAGGATCAGCTCGATTGACGCCTCCCGTTCCAGCGGCTGAACCGTGAGCGCCGTGGCGATGGCGCCCCACGTCTGGGCGCGCGAGGTGATCAGCGCGTGGCCTTCTCCGCGGCGGGGAAGGTAGGGATCGAGATCTTTCGGCTCTTCCACGTTGTCGAAGATCAGCAGCCAGCGGTCGCGGTGCTCCAGTTCCTGGCGGACGATGGCGATGGCGGCCGGCTGATCGGCCGCGGGGAGGCCCAGCCTCGGGGCGAGGTCGGCGTACATCGACGCGCGAGTGGTCGGCTCCGCCGAATCGATCCACCAGATCAGGTCGTACTGGTCTCCGTAGCGGTATGCATATTCGAGGGCGATCTGGGTTTTGCCGATGCCGCCGAGGCCGTGGAGGGCGACCAGTCCACGCTGCTCGTGAATCGTGGCGAGCAGTGCGTCCCGGCCGATGAAGTGCCGATTGCGGCGGAGGGGGAGGTTGTGGATAGCGGCGCGGACGACCTCCAGGAGGTTGGCGATGGCCGCGGCGACCTGCGTGAATGCCTGGTCGTGATCGCGCGTCGTGACGGGAGCGTCGCCGCAGAGCACCTGCAGGTGGGCGAACGCTTCCTTCTCCCAGAGGCAGGGGCGGAGGATGATGGGGATGACGGGCCCGGACCGTCGCAACGCCCGCGGCAGCTCATGCTCGCGGATGAACTGCGAGTTCAGGAAATCGGCGCTGATCCCGAGGAGCACCAGATCCGCTTCGTCGAGCTGCCGCTCGATCTCCGCATTCCATTTCGCGCCGGGCGGGATCTCGCCGTCCCACCACACCGGCGCCAGTGGCGTGAGGTGTTTGCGCAGCTCTTCGATGAGCGCGTGATCCTCGTGCGCGTAAGAGACGAAGATGGTTGCCATCGCTATGATTATGATGCGCGCCTTGCGCATCGCCGGTTTCGTGCTCGGGATGATGGTCGGCGTCGGCCTGTGGGTGGGAGGGGCGGAGGCCTACAACCGCGTCGTCGCGGTGACGGCGGAGCCGCTGCTGAAGATCGACCGCAGGTTCCGGGAGGCGGAACTGGTGGCGGATGGGCGAGCCATCAGAGTGGCGCCGGGCGACACCACGAAGTTGCCGCCCGCCACCCTGCCGGCCGACGAGCTCACCTACAACGTCATCATCCTCATCGCCCTCTTCGCCGCGAACCCGCAGCCGTGGCAAGGGCGGAACGTGCGGAACCTGGCCATCGCGGCGATTCCGGTGGCGCTGAGCCACGTCTTTACCCTCCTCATCACCATCGAGTCGACGTATGCGAACCGGCTCGGCGGGTGGAGCGAGGAGCACTACGGCGCCGCGGCGATGAACCTCTGGCTCATGGCCGAGCTCTTCATGCGCGTGGTGGGGATGTTCGGCGTCGCCTTCGCCTGCTGGTGGGTCAGCCGCCCTACGGCCTCGCGAGCTTGACCAGCTCCGCCCAGGTCTCCGCGCCGGAGAGCGGATCGACCCGCGGGGTGGGATAGCGCGAGCTCAGCTCCTCCGGGCGAGCCGGTACCGCCCCCTCCGTCACCTCCACCCCTTCCGCCGCCGTGATGTCGGCCAGCGTGGCGGGCGCGGCGCAGACGGTGAAGGCCCAGATCAGCGGCTTGCTGGCCCGGACCCGCGTCACCAGCGCATCGTCGCGGGTAGCCTGGCGGAGGATCTCTTTCCCCTCCTCGGCCAGAGCGAGATCGCGCACCAGCTCGCCGCGCGAATGCTGGGCGACGAACGACCCGGCCTGCGCCATGATCTCTGCCCGGTGGGCGATCCGCGCCGACTCCGCGGCCGCCCGCACGCTGGCCACGAAGCTGCCCGGCGCCGCCGCCGCGATGCTCACCGAGAGCGGCGAGCCGGCCGCCCAGAGGTACCCGGTGCCCGGCGTGAGCTGATGGCGGATGAGAAAGGCCGCCGCATCGTCGTCCGTCACGGCATGGCCGAAGGAGATGGTGACCATCCTGTCATTGATGCCGCACTGCGGCGTTTGCGCGACGGCGATGGAGGCCCAGGCGAACAGCAGCGCAACTGCTGACCATGCTTTCATTGGTCAGGTTTCATTGCAGACGACGTTCCAGTGATGAGGCGGGCCCCCCGCTGGTAGGTCAGGTAGGCCCAGGCCCACTGGGTGATGACCAGAAAGCGGTTGCGGAAGCCGATCAGAAAGAAGATGTGGATGGCCAGCCAGGCGAACCAGGCGATGAAACCGCTGAGCCTGAAACGGCCGATCTCCGCCACCGCGGCGGCGCGGCCGATGGTGGCCAGCGAGCCCTTGTCGTTGTAGCGGAAGGCGCGCAGCGGCTGGCCATCGACGGCGCGCTCGATGTTGAGCGCGGTGTGCTGCCCCTCCTGGATGGCCGCCGGCGCGACGCCCGGCACCCAATGCTCGCCGTGCATCCGCACCGCGGCCAGGTCGCCGATCACGAAGACGTCCTTGTGGCCGGGGATGGTCAGGTCGGGCTGAACGAGGACGCGGCCGGCGCGGTCCAGAGGGGCGCCGAGGGAGCGGGCGAGGGGGGAGGCGGCGACGCCGGCGGCCCAGATCACGGTGCGGGTGGGGATCACGCGCTCGCCGATGGCGACGTGCTCCGGCGTCACGTCGGTGACGGTTGCGCCGGTGATCACTTCCACGCCGAGGCGGACCAGCTGCTGGCGGGCCTTCTCGGAGAGGGAGGGCGGATAGGGAGGGAGCACGCGCTCCTTCCCCTCCAGCAGGATGACCCGCGCGCTGGTGGGATCGAAGCGGCGGAAGTCGCGGGTCATGGTCTGGCGGGCGATCTCGGAGAGCGCGCCGGCCATCTCCACGCCGGTGGGACCGCCGCCGATGACGACGAACGTCAGCAACTCCTCCCGCTTCCGCGGATCGGTCTCCCGCTCCGCGGCCTCGAAGGCGAGGAGCACGCGGCGGCGGATGTCGAGCGCGTCGTCGATGGTCTTGAGGCCTGGCGCGATGCGCTCCCACTCGGGATGCCCGAAATAGGAATGGGTGGCGCCGGTGGCGAGGACGAGGTAGTCGTAGCCGAGCCGCGCGCCGTCGCAGAGGTGGAGCAGCTTCTTCGTCACGTCGACCGAGTCCACCTCGCCCAGCATCACGCTCGCGTTCCGCTGCTTGCGGACGACGGTGCGGATCGGCGTGGCGATGTCGCTCGGATTGAGCCCGGCGGTGGCGACCTGGTAGAGCAGTGGCTGGAAGAGGTGGTAGTTGTGGCGGTCGATCATCGTTACCCGGACGGCGACGTCCTTCAGATGGCGGGCGGTGTAGAGGCCGCCGAAGCCGCCGCCGACGATGACTACGTGGGGATCAGGCATGGCTCGCGGGTCATGGTGAGGCCGCGGAGGTGATGAGGCAGTTATCGGTTGTCAGTTATCGGTTGTCAGTCAGCCGGCCATCTACTGATCACTGGCAACTGATAACCGACAACCGATGACGCATCCCTGCGGGACTCAGAATGACGCGGCGCACATCTTACGACGTGAGCTCGGCCTGCGCGAACATCGCGGAGAAGTCGCGCACGATGCGGCGCATGTCTTCGATCAGGAACGGCTCGGCGCTCAGGCGCTGCCGGAGGTCGACCACGAACGGCAGGTCGTGCTCCCGCTCCTCGCTGGTCCCCTCGGTCATGATGAACTTGAGCCAGCGGTCGGGATCGCCGTTGAAGATCGAGATCAGGATGTGCACCCGTGCGAAGTTCGCCACCAGTTCGGAGAGGCGCGAGGTCTCGATCCACTCGTAGGCTTCGACGATGGGGTCATCCTGCTGCTGCACTTCCGCACTGCTTTTCATCCGCAGACACACTCCTGACCGTAGAGCATTCAACTAAGGAGTGACGCCGATCGGGAATTCCCTACCCGCAATCCGGTCATTCGGCGGCGGCGGTCGACTTTTTTCTGGTCCCGGAGGTCGGGGCGGAGCCGATCTTTGCCGTGGCCGGCAGTCCCATCCACGTGCCGTAGGAGAGGCAGCGGGTGCAGGTGAAGGTGTAAGCCGTCACGCCGCTGTTCGGGTTCTCGTTGGCCGCCACCTCCAGCACCGACTGGCAGCGGTAGCAGAGGTTCGCATCGCCCCGCTGGATGTTCTCCACGAAGCCTTCCACCTGCTGGCGCTGGAACTCCAGCTGCCGGGGGCGCTGGGGGATGGTGATGGTCTCCTTGCCGCGCTGGCAGACCAGGAAGACGTGGTCTTTGTAGGTGGTCTGCACGAAGCTGCCGGTCATCTTCGCGCCCGGATGTTTGGGGCAGGGGATGTCCCGTCCGGCCCAGAAGGCCCTGGCCAGCTCGCGCAGCTCTTCGACTTCGGTCGGCATGGGCGGGATTGTAACGTAGGGCCGGTTCTCGACCGGCCCAATGGGTGCCGATCCGCCATGCCGCGATCGGGCCGGCTGGAGAGCCGGCCTTACGTTGCGATGGCCGATCGCTCGATTTCCTCGAACGCGCGCAGGAAGTTGCCGCCCAGCACCCTGGTCACATCCTCCTCGCTGAAGCCGCGCTGCATCAGCCGGTCGGTCAGGGCGGGGAGCGACGCCGCGGTCTGCAGCCCGTCCGGCAGGGCCGGCACGCCGTCGAAGTCGCTGCCGATCCCCACATGCTCGATGCCCGCCACCTCGGCCGCATGCACCACGTGGTCGACCACCTGGTCGAGCGTGGCGCGCGGGCAGCCGAGGGTGTTGAACCACTTGAGGTACTCATCCCAGTCGATGCGGTCATCCGGCAGCTCCTCGGTGCCGCCGCCGGTACCGTTCCCCTCTTTCACCCGCCGCTGCGCGTTCATGATCACCTGCGCCACCTCGTCGCTGATGAAGGCGGAGAAGAAGTTGATCATGCAGACGCCGCCGTTGCGGGCCAGGTCCCGGAGCATGCCGTCCGTCATGTTGCGGGGATGGCGGCAGAGGGTGCGGCAGGAGGAATGGGTGGCCACGACCGGCGTGCGCGTGGTCTCGATCACCTGGTCGAAGGCGGCGTCGGAGATGTGCGAGACGTCCACGATCATGCCCAGGTCGTTCATGGTGCGGACGACCTCGCGGCCGAAACCGGTCAGGCCGCCGTGGCGCGGCGCGTCGCCGGAGGAGTCGCACCAGTTGTTGGTGTTGACGTGGGTCAGGGTCATGTAGCGCGTGCCGCGGACGTAGAAGTCGTGCAGGGTGTCGAGGGAGTCCTCGATGGCGTGGCCGCCTTCCACGCCGATCATGATGGCGGCCTTGCCGTCGCGCTTCGCGGCGCGGATGCCGGCCGCATCGACGCAGAAGGTGAGCCTGTCTGCATGGCGCTGCACCTCGGCCTGGATGATGTCCATCAGCCGGTAGGCGAAGGCGGCGGCGCCGCGGCCGGCGTAGTGCGGCGGGACGTACGCGGCGAAGAAGGAGGCGGTGATGCCGCTCTCCTGCAGGGAGCGGAGGTCGAGCTGCGCTTCCGGATCGTGCTCGCCCAGGTGGACGCGGTGCCGGTGGAGACGGTACGGCGTGTCGCAGTGCCCGTCGACGATGATGGCGCGGCGGTGCACCGCCTCACTCCTCGCTGAAGTACTCATCGATCCGATCGATCTCTCCCACCAGCTCTTCGACGTTCGCGAAGAGGAACTCCGCCTTCACCAGCAGCTCGCGGCCGAATCCCCCGCACAGGACGGCCGCCACCGGGAGCGGGACGCGATGCGCGGCCAGGATGTCGTACGGGGTATCGCCCACGGCGAGGGTTCGCGCCGGGTCGCTGCCGACGCGCTCCAGCGCGGCGCGGAAGATCTCCGGAGACGGCTTGGAGAACTCCGCGTCGCCCTTCGACGTCGACCCCTCCAGGAGCTCGCCGACGCCAAGAAGCTGCGTATAGTACCCCACCTCCTCCTCCTCGGAAGACGACCCGAGCGCGAGCTTGATGCCTCGCCCGCTCAACTCGGCGAGGCACTGCCGCATGTACGGAAATGGCTGCACGCGCATCATGTAACTGCTCTTCCACAGCTCGCCGCGGCGGGCTTTCACCGCCTCGCCGAAGCGGCGCATCTCGCGCGCGGTGAGGAGGTCGGGGACGAGGAGGTCGCCCCCTTTGCCGATCTGATTGCGGACAACGTCGGGCTCCAGCTCCTTGCCGAATTCGCGGAAGGCCTCCAGCCAGCATTCGGCGTGGAGGTCGTTGGAGTCGACCAGCGTGCCGTCGACGTCGAAGATGATGGCGTGGATGTGCACGGTGGGGGGGCTGAGCAGGGAGGATGCCACGTAGTTGTTGGTGATGGGTTGCCGGTCCGATGCGCTGCCCGGATCCGGGAGAAGCCCCGGACGAACAACGAACGACCCAACAACTGTCATACTCGCTGGCCAACAACAGGAGAGCATCATGAAAAGAACGGTCACGGCCATCGTCCTCTCGCTTCTTCTCGCTCCCGGCCTCTACGCTGGCGACTGGACCGGCTGGATCACCGACTCCGGCTGCGGCGTCAAAGGCGCCAACGCGGAGCACAAAGGCTGCGCCATGAAATGCGCCGCCAAGGGCCAGGCGCTCGTCTTCTACAACGACGCGGACAAGAAGCTCTACAAGCTCGACAAGCAGGACCTGGCCAAGGAGCACCTCGGGCACGCGGTCAAGGTGAGCGGCGAGGTCGCCGGCGACGGGATCAAGGTTTCGTCCATCGCCGAGGCAAAGCCGGCCGCGAAGTAAGCGGCGAGTCGAACAACTTCCTCCCACGAAGCGAAACGGCCCGCTGCCCATATAATCCGCGCCCGCAATGGGCAATCGTACGGAACGCGACATGGTGCCGGAGCCGCCCCGGGAGGGGCGCCGGCGCTTCATGATCGCCGGCGAGCACGTCATCCTGCGCGCGCTGGAGCGGGAAGACCTCGAGCGCTGCTACCGCTGGATGAACGACCCGAACATCGTCCGCACCCTCAAGTCGCGGTACCCGATCGCCTTTCAGAACGAGCTGGAGTGGCTGGAGGGGGCCATGCGTCCCGGCGTCACCGAGCGGCACTTCGCCATCGAGCGGAAGGACGACCGGACCCACATCGGCAACGCCTCCATCCACGACATCGACTGGGTCTCCCGCACCGGCTGGTTCGGCCTTTTCATCGGCGAGCCGTCCGCCTGGAACCGCGGCTTCGGCGGAGACGCGATCGGCACGCTGGTCCGCTTCGCCTTCGACGAGATGAACCTAGGCAAGCTGCGCATCAGCGTCTTCGACTACAACGAGCGGGCGAAGCACGTGCTGGAAGCGCACGGCTTCGTGCAGGAGGGAAAGCTGGCCCGCGACTTCTATCGCGAGGGCCGCTACCACGACATCATGATCCTCTCCATTTTCCGCGACCGCCCCACGGAGGCTCCCCAGACATGAGCGAACGAAAAATCCGCGTGCTGATCGCCAAGCCCGGCCTGGACGGCCATGACCGGGGGGCGAAGGTGATCGCCCGCGCCCTGCGCGACGCCGGCATGGAGGTGATCTACACCGGCCTGCGCCAGACGCCGGAGCAGATCGTCGCCGCCGCCGTGCAGGAGGACGTCGACGCGATCGGCCTCTCCATCCTCTCCGGCGCGCACAACGTGCTCTTCCCCGAGATCATGCGCCTGCTCAAGGACGAGGGGGCGGAGGATGTGATCGTGTTCGCCGGCGGGATCATCCCGGAGCAGGACATCCCGCGCCTCAAGGCGATGGGCATCCGGGAGATCTTCCTCCCCGGCACGCCGACCTCGGCCGCCGTGAACGCCATCCGCGCCGCGATCCAGCGCTGATGCGCCCTGCCGGACGTACGGACTTCGTGTTCGACGACGGCGGGATGAACCTGCTGTCGTCGTCCGCTTTGCGCTCCATCTCCGCCGCCCTCCCGGCCGAGGGGACGCTTTTCGTGTTCCGCTCCTCCCGCCCCGGCCTCTTCGCCGCCGGGGCGGACATGGCGGAGATGGCGCGCTTCACGCCGTTCGAGGCTTACGCGTTCTCGGCGCTCGGCCAATCCGTGTTTTCCGCCATCGAGTCGCTGCCCATGGTCACCGTGGCTTTGATCGATGGCGACTGCTTCGGCGGCGCGCTCGATCTCGCCCTCTCGTTCGATCTCCGCTTGGCCACCCCCCGCGCCCGTTTCTCCCACCCCGGCGCCCGCCTCGGCATCGTGACCGGCTTCGGCGGCACCTCGCGCTGGCGTTCCGTCCTCTCCCGCCCCGCGGCCCGGCGGCTGTTCCTGGGGAACGAGGTCTTGTCCGCCGCCGAGGCTTTTTCCATCGGCCTCGTCGATCAGGTCTCTGCTTCTTTCGAAGAGGAACTGGCGCGCCTCGCCGCCCTCGATCCGGTTCGGACGCGGGTGATCAAGGAGCTGACCCGTCACGCGGAGCGGCTGTCGCGGGAGGAGTTGGTACGGATGGCGGAACTGCTGGGGAAGGTGTACTCAGGGTAAAGGCGCCAGCTCGAGCTCGATTCCGTCGGACAGACCGCCTCCCGGCGCCGGATTGTGGACGGCGATGATGGCCTTCCCTTTGATTGCCTCCAGCTCCTTCTTCAGCACGGTCACCTGCAGCTCCGCATCGCTCACCCGGACCGCGCGCGACTTCAAGGGCGTGGCGTTCAGCTCGACCACCGAGTCGCGTACGAATCCGGAGCCGACGAGCTTCAGCTGGGCGTCCCTGTCCCTCGGTACCGGCTTCGGGTCGGTGACGATCTCGGTCAGCACCGGCGCGGGGTTCTTCGCCGCATCTTTTCCCGTCTCCGCCTTGGTGAAGGCGACCTCGAAGATCTGCCGCAGTTTTTCGGCCGTTTCCCGGTGGAACAGTCCGACCAGCGCCGCGAGCGCCGCGAATGCGTAGGGACTGGTGTCGCTGACCGTCGACGCTCCCGAGAAGAAGCCGCCGCGGATCACGAGGTACATCACCACCGCCAGCAGCGCGCTGGTGAACGGCGCGACGAGATAGAGGGGGACCCAACTCCAGGTCAGCTTCTCGTTCCCCACGTACCAGAAGTAGGAGCGCAGCGCGTAGACGAAGCCGCCGATCGCGCCGCAGAGAATGACGATCAGCACGAGCCGGCGCTCGTTCCAGACGACCCAGTCCCGGCCGAACACGGGCACGCATTCCGGGTCGTTGTCCTTGTCGCCGGTGCGCAGGTGGGCGCGCAGCACGTGCGCCAGCTCTTCGCACTGGCGGCACTGCTGATCCTGCCGGCAGCGCTTGTTCAGAAAATCGGGGGTGAGCTCCGCCGCGGTTCCGGGCGTGACCTGTTGCGGCACGGCGCCGGACGGCGTCGGGTGCGGCCACATCTGGGAAAGGACGAACACGCACCCGGTCGTCGCGACGATCAGCCATCCGCCCAGGACGATGACTCCCCAGATCGGTACCAGATTGCCATCGTCGTTCATGCGCGCCTCCGCACTGTGAGAGGGACGCGCCTCGCCGCTTCCCGCCCGCCCTGATATCCTCCGGCGCCGATGGAGCCATTGCAGTCGCACCTCGATCCTTCCTCCTCCGACTTTCGCGAGAACCGCGAGCGGATCCAGAAACTCGTCGATGAGTTGAGCCACCGGGTGGCGAAGGCGCGGCAGGGTGGGGGAGAAAAGTACCTGGCCCGGCATCGGGAGCAGGGGAAGGTGCCGCCGCGGGAGCGGATCGGCGCGCTCCTGGACGAGAACACCCCCTTCCTGGAGCTCTCGCCGCTCGCCGCGAACGGCATGTACGACGACGAGGCGCCGGCCGCGGGCATCATCACCGGCGTGGGGCGGATTCAGGGGCGGGAGTGTCTGATCATCGCCAACGATGCGACGGTGAAAGGGGGCACCTACTTTCCGATCACCGTCAAGAAACACCTCCGGGCGCAGGAAGTGGCGCAGCAGAACCGGTTGCCGTGCGTGTATCTGGTCGACTCGGGCGGCGCGTTCCTGCCGCTGCAGGCCGAGGTCTTTCCCGATCGGGAGCACTTCGGGCGCATCTTCTACAACCAGGCGGTGATGTCGGCCCAGGAGATCCCCCAGATCGCCGCCGTGATGGGCTCCTGCACGGCGGGGGGCGCGTACGTCCCGGCCATGTCCGACGAAGCGGTGATCGTCAAAGGCACCGGCACGATCTTCCTGGGCGGGCCGCCGCTGGTGAAGGCGGCCACGGGCGAAGAGGTGACGGCGGAGGAGCTGGGCGGGGCGGATGTGCACACCCGGATCAGCGGCGTCGCGGATCACTTCGCCGAGGATGATTACGACGCGATTGCCATCGTGCGGAACATCGCGGAGAACCTGCCGCTCGACAAGCGCGAGCCGGAGACGCGGGTCGCGCCGGAGGAGCCGGCGTTCGATCCGAAAGAGCTCTACGGCGTCATCCCCCGCGACCTGCGCAAGCCGTACGACGTCCGGGAGGTGATTGCGCGCATCGTGGACGGCTCCCGCTTCCAGGAGTTCAAGGAGCGCTACGCCACCACCATCGTGACCGGCTTCGCGCGCATCTTCGGCTACAAGGTCGGCATCCTGGCCAACAACGGCGTGCTGTTCAGCGAGTCGGCGCTCAAGGCCACGCACTTCATCGAGCTGTGCAACCAGCGGCGCATCCCGCTCGTCTTCCTGCAGAACATCACCGGCTTCATGGTGGGCAAGCAGTACGAGCGGGGCGGCATCGCCAAGGACGGCGCGAAGATGGTGCACGCCGTGGCCAACGCGACGGTGCCGAAGTTCACCGTCATCATCGGCGGCTCCTTCGGCGCCGGCAACTACGGCATGTGCGGCCGGGCCTACTCGCCGCGCTTCCTCTGGATGTGGCCCAACGCGCGGATCTCGGTGATGGGCGGCGAGCAGGCCGCGGGCGTGCTGACCACGGTCAAGCGCGATCAGCTGGCGCGCGCGGGCAAGGAGCTGAGCGCCGAAGAAGAGCGGAGCATCGCCGATCCGGTGCTGGCCAAGTACGAGGAGGAGGGGAGCCCGTACTATTCGACCGCGCGCCTGTGGGACGACGGCGTGATCGACCCGGCCGAGACGCGCACCTATCTCGGCCTCGGCCTCTCCATCGCGTACAACGCGCCGATGGAGTCGCCGCGCTTCGGCGTCTTCAGGATGTGAGAGGCATGGCCGTCACCTGGTTCGTCTTCGACCTCGGCAACACCGTGATCAAGCTCGCGTACGAGCGCGTGCTGGCCGCGATCTGCGCGCAGTCCGCGACCACGCGCGACGAGCTGCTGGAACTGCTCGAGGCGCCCGGCTCGTACCGGGACATGGAGCGCGGCGCCGTCACCTTCTGGGAGTTCTACGAGTACCTCTGCGACAAGGCCGACTACCGCGGCTCCATCCGCGAGTTCCATGAGCTGTGGGGCGACTTCTTCGACGGCACCATGCCGGGCATGGAGGACGTGCTCGACCGGGTGCGCGAGCGCTACCGCGTGGCGTTCCTCTCCAACTCGAACGAGGTGCACGCGGAGGTGATCCCGCGCAAGTTCGCGGGCCTCTTCCGCAAGGACGACCGCTTCATCTGGTCCCATCGCTTCCGGGTGGCGAAGCCCGATCCGGAGCTCTTCCGCCGGACGCTGGAGATCATCGGCGCGCTGCCCCATCACACCGTGTTCATCGATGACCTCATCGAGAACGTGATCGCCGCGCGCGGGGTGGGCATGAAGGCGTTCCAGTTCCGGGACAGCTTCTCGCTGCAGCGGGAGCTGGAAGAGGAGGAGCTGCTGGTGCGGGCCGAGAGAAATTGAAAATGAAAAATTGAAAATTGAAAATGAAGGTGGCGCGCTGCGCGCGCGCATTTTCAATTTTCAATTTTCAATTTTCAATTTCAGTGCGCCATCAGCCCGTTCTGCACGGTCTGCGTCAGCTGGTCCTCGCCGTACCAGTGACGGTGGAACTGGAGCAGCGCGTCGCGGTCGGCATTCGCCGGGGGGGCGGAGCCGTCGCTGCGGTGGAACAGGCGGGGGAAGCGGTAGAGCACGTAGTCGAAGTTGCGCTTCGCGTACTCCTGGCCCAGGCGCTGGAACGAGGCGCCGTCGATGGAGAACTTCGTGACGCCCTTGTAGGAGAGCTCCACGCGCGAGTAGCGCTTGTCGCGCACGCTCTTGGCGAACTCGAGGAAGGCCGTATGCACGTCGATCGGCGTCTGGCGGAAGCTGATCTCCTTGAGGTCGTACACCACCACGCCCGGCACCACCCAATACTCGTAATGCGCGGACACTTCCATGCCGCGGAAGGCGGCGTTCTTCTTGAGCACGTCGTCGACCGGCTGCTGGAGCAGCAGGACGTTCGCCGAATAGCCGACCACGGCGGCGATGAGCGGCGTCCCGACGAACACGAGCTTGCGGTGGCGCATGAACGGCACCGAGACCTGGGTGCGCTCGAAGCGGAACTGGCGCTTGATCATCTGCCAGAAGGAGACGCTTTTTTTCTGCCTCCGCGACGCGGGCGGCTCGACCGGGATGGCGTAGTAGATGATGGACAGGATCAGGCCGCCGGCGATGGAGAGCAGGCCCACCGGACGGAACACGAGCAGCGCGCCCAACCCGAGGATGTAGCTGACCCAGCTGGCGTAATTGATGCGGGTGCGGAGCCGCTGGGCCCGCTCACGGTAGTAGTCGTCGTTGACGATCTCGGAGCAGTGCCGGCAGCGGATGGCGCGGGCGGCGATCTCGCCGCCGCAGAACTGGCAGTGGGCCGACTGATCGGCCGCCCGCCGCCGCTGGTTGTGGTCCTCGGCCCGGCGCTGTTTCGGCGCCTCCACCTCGAGGATCGGCACCGCCGCGGCCGCGGCCGACTTGACGAACAGCAGCCCGCAACCGGTGCAGGCCGGCGCGCCGTCTTCGATCAGGGAGTGGCATTCGGGACAATGCATTTGCTTGTACTTTTGCAAACGGGCCGCCATGAACGGTTATTCGGAGATCAGGCAGAAAGATGGCAGGCTCAGGCATGTGGAGGGGGTGAAAAGCGGCGAGAGGGGTACTCTAATGGGCGTCACGTCCAAATCGAGGAGGTCCCGGATGAAGCGAGCGGCTTTCCTTCTGCTCTTCGTCGTTGCCCATGCGTCGTTTGCGGCTGACAGCCTGTTCGTCCGCGACGCGGTCGGCGTGCGCAGCTACCCGCCCCCTCCGCGGCTGGCGGAGCGGGCCAAGCTCGCCCCGGCCACCGAGCTGGCCCCGGCGGCGCAGGTCGACCCGGAACGGATCGAGGCGATGCGCGAGCACAACGCGCGCGGCGTCGAGCCGGCCGAGATCGGCTTCACCCGCCCGCTGCCCGACCCGATCTTCCTCCGCCTCGGCGAAGGCACGGCGGCGAAGCAGACGCCGACGCGCTCGCAGCGCGGCGTGCTGGCGGCCTCCGATCATGGGACGGTGCTCTGGAGCACGATGCTGCACGTCGCGGGCGCCGAGCGGCTGCGCCTCCACCTCGAGCAGGTGCGGTTGCCGGCCGAGGCGGTGCTGTGGGTTTATGGGCCGGGGGATGACGTGCAGGGCTTCGGCCGCGAGCTGATCGACGGCGACGGCAGCCTCTGGG
>DASYMJ010000090.1:0-7132 GCA_036009105.1 Thermoanaerobaculia bacterium
CGCCCACCGAGACGCCCCCGATGGCAATGCCGTCGAAATCCATGGAGCTGATGACTTCGGCGGATTGCCTGCGCAGGTCGAGGTGGATGCCGCCCTGGACGATGCCGAAGAGAGCGGGCGGCTGGGCGATCAGCGATGGGCGATCAGCGATCGGACCGGAGCCGGCGCCGTCCTGCTGATCGCTGATCGCTGATCGCCGATCGCCAACAAACGCGTTCCTCGCCGCGAGCGACCGCGCCGCCCAGCGGTGCGTCAGCGCCATCGACTTGGCCACCTCGTCGTGCCCGAGCTCGTACGAAGGACACTCATCGAACGCCATCGCGATGTCCACCCCCATCCGCGCCTGGATCTCGATGGAGCGCTCCGGGGACAAAAAGTACGGCGAGCCGTCGAGGTGGCTGCGGAACTCCACCCCCTCCTCCTTGATCTTGCGGATGGAGGCGAGGGAGAAGAGCTGGAAGCCGCCGGAGTCGGTCAGGACCGCCCGGTCCCAGCTCATGAAGCGATGCACGCCGCCCAGCTGCTCGAGCAGGTCGACGCCGGGGCGCAGCATCAGGTGGTAGGTGTTGCAGAGCATGATCTCCGGGCCGTTCTCCGGCCCGAGGGCGCGGAGCTGCTCGGTCGTCAGGCTCTTGACCGAGGCGAGGGTGCCGACCGGCATGAACACCGGCGTCTGGATGCGGCCGTGCGAGGTGGTGAGCTCGCCCCGGCGCGCCGCGCCGTCGCGAGCCAGTACTTCGAACTTCACTGCAGCTTCATCTGCTCGACCCGCACGCCCGGCGGCAGGTTGAGCGTGAACTTGCTCTGCGCCACCGGCGCATTCACCTTGATGTTGCTGAACTCGTAGCGCGTCACGTCGCCGTCGCCCTCGACGTATTCGATCCGGTTCGTGACGTACGCCTTCTTGTCGATCCACAGCTTGATGTGCTTCACCCGCTTCGCCACCGCCTTGCTCTTGGGGTTGAGGTCGAGCGTATAGGAGGTGTTCGCCGCGTTGTCGGTGAAGACGAAGTCGAAGTAGCGGCTCAGCTCATCGATGGCGCCGGAAGCGCCCATGTACTTGAAGATGCGGTCCTCGAAGCGCTTCACATCGACGGTCTCCGCCTTGGAGATCTCCGGGTAGTACGTGGTCAGCTTGCCGCCGGCGATCAGCATGGTGACCTTCTTCGGCGAGTCATACGTCCAGAGCACGTTGTTCGGCTTCGAATAGACGAACGTGCCGGTGGAGACTTCCGGCTTGGAGAGGAGCGAGAGCTCCTTCTCCTGTTTGAAGTCGGCCTGCAGGGTGGTGGTCTTCTTCTGCTGCTCCTGCACCTTCTTGACCACTTCCTCGATCGTGACGGCCTTCTTCGGCGCGGCGGCGAGAGGAATCGAAAGAGCTGCCGCGGCAACGGCCGCGATGAGGTTCCTGCGTTTCAACATGCGGAGCGAAACGGGGGCCCCATCCACTCTTATTTCAAGACCTGTGTATACTGAAAGCTCATGAAAACGAACGCCTTGGCGATCGTCCTCCTCTTTGCGGCCCAGGCCGCCGGCGCTGCCGTCCAGTACGAGTTCCACCAGACCAGCCACTCGGACATCGATCAGAACGCGCCGGCCGAGATCGTCGGCCGGGCCACCATCGACGGCGAGCGCTCCCGCGTCGACTTCCTCGGCGGCGACGCCTACCCCCCCGACACCTACGTCATTTCCACCGACGGCTCGCGCACCCTGACCTTCGTCGACCCGGTGCGCAAGTCCTTCACCCAGTTCAATACCGCGAACGTCGCGGCCGCCATCGGCGCCAGCCGCATCGAGATCGAGAACCTGCAGTCGAACCTGGAGAAGCTCGACGACGCGCAGATCGTGGCCGGCGTCCCGGCCAACCATTACCGGCTGACCATCAGCTACGACATGTCCGTCACTTTCGGCTCGATGCCGCTCAAGCAGTCGGTCCGGACCGTCATCGACAAATGGACCACCGTCGCGTTCGGCGACGTGAACGAGATGTTCCTGGCCGGCGCCGGCGTCCGCACCGGCAACGCCAAGGTGGACGAGGTGATCGAGCTGGAGGCGACCAAGATCAAGGGTCTGCCCCTCAAGCAGCTGGTCCAGGTGACCACCACGAACAACAAGCGCGCCGCCGGCTCCCAGATCCCCCTGTCCGCCTCGCGCACCAGCCGGCGGGAGATGACCATCACCCAGATCCGCGACATCCCGGCGGACGGCAGCATGTTCGCCGTCCCGGTCAATTTCCATAAGGCCGATCCCCTGCAGAACCAGACCAGCGCGCAGACGCAGGTGCAAGTTTTGTCACTGGAACCGAAAGCGCAGTAACTGTTACAGTCGGTCCGAAGTCGTCCGTAATGAAGAATTTCGTCGCCTTGGGCGAACGTCTGGGTGGGTGGTTGAGGCGGCCGCGGCGGCTCTATTTCGCCGTCGCCCTGCCGCTGGCCATCCCTCTGCTGCTCGCCACCTACCCGACGGCGCAGTCCGCCATGCCGCGGGCCGCCGCGCCTGCCGCGCCGGCGCCCGAGCTCCGCTATGCCGACCTCGTCGCCACCCCTGACGCCCACCTCCCCGCCCACTCGCTCATCCTCACCCTGGAAGACGGCGACACGCTGGACAGCATCCTCGCCGAGGGCGGCCTCACCCGCGGCGAGAGCGCCCTGCTGAACAACCGCTTCGGCCAGTTCGTCGACCTCCGCCGCCTCCGCCCCGGCCACCTGCTGCGCTTCCATTACGGTCCCGGCGACCGCGTCGACGCGGTGCAGATGAAGGTCCTCGGCTGGGGCCTGCTCGATGCGGTGCGCAACGGCGAGACGTTCGACATCACGCCGCGCCAGGCGGACATGCGCGAGCTGGAGACGGACATCGCCGCCACCATCGATACCTCGCTCTACGAGGCGCTGCGCCAGGCCGGCGAGGGACCGCAGCTCGCGCAGCAGCTGGTGGACGTGTTCCAGTGGGACATCGACTTCTTCGCCCTCAAGAAAGGCGACTCCTTCAGCCTCGTGGTCACGAAGAGGTTCGCCGGCAGCGACCTGGTCGGCTACGGCCCGATCAAGGGCGCCCGCTTCACGCATGAAGGCATCACCTACGAGGCCTTCCGCCATCAGTCGGCCGACGGCCGCGCCGGCTACTACGCGCGCGTCGGCATGCCGCTGCGCAAGCAGTTCCTCCGCGCGCCGCTGCAGTTCACCCGCATCACCTCCGGCTTCTCCAAGAAGCGCTTCCATCCCCTCCTCCACTACTTCCGCCCCCATCACGGCGTCGACTACGGCGCGCCGACCGGCACGCCGGTGATGACCACCGCGGACGGCGTCGTGCTGGAGGCGGGCTCCAACGGCGGCGAGGGGAACTTCGTCCGCATCCGCCACACCTCGCGCATCGAGACCTCGTATCTCCACCTCTCCCGCTTCGCCAAGGGGATCAAGCGCGGGACGAAGGTGACGCAGGGCGATGTGATCGGCTATGTCGGCATGACCGGCCTGGCCACCGGACCGCACCTCGACTACCGCGTGTCGGACAACGGCACCTGGCTGGATCCTCTGAAGCTGAAGTCGATCACGCCCGACCCCCTGGCCATGAACGAGCTGCGCACGTTCCGCGCGAACGTGGCACACCTCTCGCCGCGGCTGAATGCGCCGTCCGCGCAGCTCGCCCAGGCGGCGCCGAAGCGACGGGCACTCTTCTAGCAAGCCGGAACTCTCTCCGATCATGAAAAAGGTCATAGCCCGGGCGCCGGTGCGCGCCGATCTCGCTGGCGGTACTCTCGACCTCTGGCCTCTCTACCTCTTCCACCCCGGCTCGCGGACGGTGAACGTCGCGATCTCGTACTACGCCGAGTCCGAGGTTTCGGAGTCGGCGGACGGCGCGATCGAGATCCATCTCACCGACCAGCAGTACCGCCAGCGCTACGAGTCGCTGCACGATCTGGCCAACGATCCGAAGGCGTCGCTGATCTACCGTCTGGTCGAGCACTTCCACCTCAACGGCGTGCAGATCACCACCCGCACCGACGCTCCCCGCGGCTCCGGACTGGGCGGCTCGTCGGCGCTCGCAATCACCCTCGTCCGCGCGCTCTCCGAGCTCGCCGGCGCGCCGATCGAAGGCGAGCAGCTCATCTTCCTCGTCCGCGACCTCGAGACCCGGCTCCTCGGCGTGCCGGCCGGCATCCAGGACTACTACCCGCCGGTCTTCGGCGGCCTGGCCGCGCTGCACCTCAATCCCGGCGCGCCGGTCCGCCATGCCATCAACATCCCGGTGGCCGACCTCTCCGCGCACATGCTCCTGCACTACACCGGCGTCGCGCATTTCTCGGGCACGAACAACTGGGAGATGTACAAGCGCCAGATCGACGGCAAGAAGAAGGTGCAGAAAGGCTTCGACAAGATCGCGGCGACCTCCATCGAGATGGAGAAGGCGCTGCTGGCCGGCAACTTCGAGGCCGCGGGCGCCGCGCTCGCGCACGAGTGGGAGAACCGCAAGGCGCTGATCGACGGCATCTCCACGCCGGAGATCGAGGCGGCGATCAGCGCCGCGGTCGGCGCCGGCGCCTGGGCCGGCAAGGTCTGTGGCGCGGGCGGTGGCGGCTGCATCGTGTTCCTCTTCCCGCCCGACCGGCGCGAGGCGATCGTGCAGGCGCTGGCCGGCGTGCCGGGACGCATCCTCGATGCGGCGCCGGTGCAGCACGGCATGACGGTCGACTCCGGCGAGGAGTCGCAGACGCAGCCCGGCGTCTCGCGCGGGCGCATCTCCGCGAGACGCCACCCCGATTCGATCGAGCAGCTCTACGTCTACGGCGGCAGCGGCGCCTATCGCCCCTACGTGCTGGCCGAGGGGATCGTGACGCACAACGAGTCGCGGAGCGGGTTGCATCATCAGGTGGTGCGCTCGTACGTCGCCCCCATCCACCCGCACGACGGCAGCGTGCTGTGGCAGCAGGCCTCCCAGATCGATCCCGAGAAGCTGGACATCCGCGCGACGCCCGACCCCTCGCACCGCATCGAGGCGAACCTCTCCTCCGAGACGCTGGTGCGCACGGAGGATTCCTTCAAGCAGTTCCTGGTGGAGCGCGAGCGGCTGCACATCTATGCGAACTCGACGTTCGGCATCTACTCCGAGCCGCACGAGACGCGCGAGGCGTTCCTCGGCCGCTGCATGGAGGAGGCGAACCGGCATCTGGAGGATGAGCAGGAGCGCCTGGAGAGCACCTTCCGCCGCCGCATCGACCAGCTCAAGGAGCGCTCCGAGCGCGAGCAGCGCGAGCTGGACGACCAGGAGCAGACCGGCAGCGAGTCCCAGCGCCAGAACGTGAACGTGGCCTGGGGCCAGGCGCTGTACAACATCACCGCCGGCCGCAGCGCCGTGACGGACGCCCCGCATTCCGTCCGCGAGACCGACTACCTGGAGCACATCGCCCAGATCCAGAAGGCGTGGGACAAGGAGCTCCAGTCGATGCGCGAGGACCTGACGTCGAAGGCCCGCGCCATCGAGGAGATCGCCATCGTCCCCACGCCGCGGAACATCGAGGTGACCAAGTACCTCGTGCTCTGGGCCGCCGGCCTCCCCTGACGGAATTCGCCTCCCCTGGTTTCGTTAGCAACGGGCGCGCGTGCTAGCATGCGCACCTTCTTTCGTCGGGCAGTAGCGCAGCCTGGTAGCGTACCTGAATGGGGTTCAGGTGGTCGGGGGTTCAAATCCCCCCTGCCCGACCAACATAAACCCCAATTCCCCCAACAACTTACCCAATCTCTCCCAATCCGCAGAAGCGCAAATAAGCCTTTTTGCGCCTAGTAGTGCGCCTAGTCGTGACGCTACCAAGGCTTCCGACAAGGCTCCCGAATCGACTTCGCCCGAGTCGGATTCGGCCCGCGCGAGCCCTGCGACGATCGCTTCGGAGGATTCCGATGAGCGAATTCATCGCACGGCACGTGCTCGCGGCCGAACTCGGCGTACAGACACAGACCATCGCGAAATGGGAGCGGGACGGGTGGTTCCCGGAGCCGGTCCACCGGATCTCGGACCGCCTGATTCTCTACCGTCGGGCGATGGTCGACGCCGCGATCGCGGAGCGGCGCGAGCGCACGAGGAAGCGCCAGCCGCCGCAGCGCGTCGCGTGAAGCCGCGGAGGCGCGCCCGGACGCTCGCGCAGGGTCTCGTCTACGACGAAGCCACGCGCACGGCGAAGATCTCGATCTACGTCGAAGGGCGGAAGGGCGCAACGCGGATTCGCCGCACCGTGCATGACGTCTCGAAGGATGAGGCGATGCAGGTGCACGCCTCCCTGCGCGCGAAAGCGAATCGCGGGCGCGAGAAGCCGTCCGCCGTCGCGCCCACGTTGCAGACGTTCTTCGACGCCTACTTCGAGCTGATCGCGGAACGCATCTCTCGATCGACGGCGAGCAGCTATAGGCAGACCGCGGAGCGCTACCTGCTCCCGCGCTTTGGGGCGTGGCGGCTCTCGGACATCACGGCCGGCGCCGTGAACGTCTGGCTGCTCGAACTGAAACGCGAGCGTCGTGCCGAACGTCTTCCGCCGCTCGCTGGCGCGACGCTCAACGGCTACGCGAACATCCTCCGTGCGATCGTGAACTATGCGGTCCGCTTCGATGTGATCGAGGAGAGCCCGTTCAAGAAGGCGTTCGATCGCGAGAAGGTGAACAAGCCGACGAACGAACTCTCGGAGGCCGAATGCGCTGCGTTTCTCGGTGCGTTCAACGACCGCGACGCCTTCGTCGCGCATCTCCGCGCGAAGCATCGCCGCGGCGAGGTCGTCGCGTGCGTCCGCTATCCGACGCCGCGCGTGTTCGGCGGCAGCATGCGGTGGGACAGCGACGCCGCGAACGAGTATTGGGAGCGCTTCCGCGCGCTGCGTCCGTTCTTCGTCGTCGCGCTCACGACCGGCCTCCGGCTCGGCGATCTCTGTCGCCTCTCCTGGAAGGACGTGCGGTGGAACGACGGCTGGATTCAGCTCGTCATGGAGAAGACCGAGCGCGAAGTCGTCGTGCCGATTAGCGCCGCCTGCGAAGCGTCACTCCGCGAGTGCCGGGCACGAACCGTCGTCGGCGAGTGTGTCTTCGTCGATGAAGCGGGCGCGCCGCTCTCCGTCACGCGCATTCGACGGACGTTCGCAATCGCGAAGTCGCTC
>DASYMJ010000091.1:0-4287 GCA_036009105.1 Thermoanaerobaculia bacterium
GCCGATTGCGGAAAGGACGGAGTCTCGAATGTCGGTCATCAACTACTCAACACCGACTTCCTCTTCGACGTTCGCGTTTGACTTCGCGTGGATGCCGAGGCGCTTCATCATCTCGTTGAGGGTGGAGGGCTTGAGCTGCAGCAGCTCGGCGGCCTTCTTCTGCACGCCGTTCGCGAGCTCGAGGGACTGCAGGATCATGGTCCGCTCGTAGCGCGAGACGGCGTCCTTCAGCGAGAGGCCGTCCGCCGGCACGATCAGCGCCGGCTGGTCGGTCTGCTGCGGGAAGCGCAGATAGTCCGGCAGCAGCTCGGGCGTGATCCGGTCGCCGACGCAGAGCACCACCGCACGCTCGATGGCGTTCTCCAGCTCGCGCACGTTGCCCGGCCAGGTGTGGTCCAGGATGATGCGCATCGCATCCGGCGTCACCTCGCGCACCTTCCGCTTGTTCTCCTCGGCATACTTGTCGAGGAAGTGGGCCACGAGGAGCGGGATGTCCTCCCGCCGGCGGCGCAGCGGCGGCAGGCTGATGGTGATGACGTTCAGCCGGTAGAACAGGTCCTCCAGGAACGACGACTCGCGCATCAGCTTCTGCAGGTCCGCGTTCGTGGCGGCGATGATGCGCACGTCGACCTTGACCGTGTCGACGGAGCCGAGCCGCATGAACTCCTTCTCCTGGATCACGCGGAGGAGCTTGGCCTGCGTCTCCAGGTTGATGTTGCCGATCTCGTCGAGGAAGATCGAGCCGCCGTCCGCCACCTCGAACAGGCCGCGCTTGGTGGCGATGGCGCCGGTGAACGCGCCCTTCATGTGGCCGAAGAGGGACGACTCGAGCAGCTCCGGCGGCAGCGACCCGGAGTTGACGGTGACGAAGGCGTTGCGTGCGCGGGGCGAGGCGTGGTGGATCGCTTTCGCCACCAGCTCCTTGCCCGTGCCCGACTCGCCGACGATGAGGATGTTCGAGCGCGAGGGGGCCGCGAGGCGGACGAGGTCGAAGACCTTCCGCATCACTTCGCTCTTGCCGATGATGTTGGCGTAGGAGAACTTGTCCGAGAGCTCGGCCTTGAGGCGCTCGTTCTCGTTGGAGAGCCGGCGCTGCTCGAGCGCCTTGTTCACGGTGAGGACGACTTCCTCGTTCTTGAACGGCTTGGGGATGTAGTGGAAGGCGCCGTGCTTCATCGCCTCGATCGCGCCGTCGATGGAAGAGAAGGCGGTGATCACGATCACCGGCAGCGTCGGATTGGAGATGCGGATCGCGCGCAGCGTGTCGATGCCGCTGATGCCCGGCAGCATGATGTCGAGGATGACCAGATCGACCTCCTCGGTGTCGAGGACGTTGAGCGCTTCTTCGCCGCTCGAGGCGAGCACGACGTCGAAGCTCTCCCGGCGGAGAACCACTTCGAGGACGTCCCGCAGGACTTCTTCGTCATCAACGATGAGGATTCGCATGAAGCTCGGCCTGATTCTCTCTGCTGCTCGTCACCGCGCGCGGCAAAGAAACCGAAAACTCGGCCCCTCCACCCGCATTGTTATCCACCTGGATCTCGCCGCCCGCGGCATTCGCGATGCGGCGGCTGATGGCCAGGCCGAGTCCCGTCCCCCCCTGGCCGCGTTTGGTGGTGACCAGCGGCTCGAAGATGCGGTCGAGGATCTCGGGCGGGATGCCTTTGCCGTCGTCTTTCACTTTGATGATGACCCGGTCGCCCTCGTCGCGCGCGCACATCCAGATGTTGCCGCCGTCGCTCACGGCGTCGCGCGCGTTGAGCAGGATGTTCGTCAGAACCTGCTGCAGATCGTGAAAGTTCCCGCGCACCGATGAGTCGCTGATCGCTTCCAGGTGCACGGTGATGTTCTTCTTCCGGAAAAGGTCTTCATGCAGCACCACCGTCGCCTCGGCCAGCTCGCGCACGTTCACCAGCTCGCGCGAGCGCGGCCGGTTCGCGATCAGGTCGAGCAGGCTGTTGACGAGGTTCGAGGCGCGGAAGGTCTGCTGCTCCATCTTTTTCAGGAGCCGGTACTTCGGATCGTCCTGCGAGGTCTCGGCCAGCAGCAGCTGCGCGTACGACGAGATGCCGGTGAGCGGCGTGTTCACCTCGTGCGCAACACCGGCCGCGAGGAGGCCGAGGGAGGCGAGGCGTTCTTTGTCCTGCAGCTCGCGCTCGAGGCGCACGCGATCGGTGACGTCGCCGATCACGAGCACCAGCGCATCGTCGTCGCCGGAGACTTCGCCGCCGACGTGCAGCGGGCTGGCCGTGACCGTCACTTCCTTCTCCACGCCGTGGCGGTTGACGAAGTTCGTGGCGATGGAGCGCGCGCCGGTGCTGCGCAGCTCGTCGTACGGCGGGAAGAGCACCTCGATGCCTTCCTCCACATGCTCCGCGCCGACCAGGTCCCAGAACGCGCGGTTCGCGGTGAGCACCGTGCCGTCGCCGGCGATGACGGCGATGGCGGAGGAGGTCGACTCGATGATGTTCTCGTTGTACTCCTTGAGCGCGCGGATCTCGTCCAGCTGGCGGCGCAGGCGGCCGTAGAGGCGGGAGTTCTCGATGGCCAGCGCGATGGAGGCGGTGAGCGACTCGAGCAGATGGAGGTCGTCGCGGGAGAGCGGCTCTTCGCCGCGCTTGGTGCCGAGCAGGAGGAGCCCCTGCAGCTCGCCGCGGTTGCGCAGGGGGAAGACGTAGCGGTAGCCGGAGCGCAGCAGCTGCCACGGCAGCTCCGAGGCGTCGGGCAGGCGCGGCTCGGTGAGCATCAGCGGCCCCTCGGCCGGCATGGCCCCAAAGTCCGTTTCGGCGACGACGCGGCGCGGCACGCCCGGCTCCGGCTGGTAGATCAGCAGCGAGCCGCCCTCGCGCGTGAAGAGGTTCATCTTGTCGATGCTGAGCGCGTCGCGCATCCGCTCCCGCATCATGGAGATCAGCTCGTGGACGTCGTTGAAGGTGGCCAGCTCCTGGGCGAAGTCCGCCATGGTGCGGCGATGGCGATAGCTCTCGCGGTAGAGGAACCGCTCGATGACCGATTCGACGCGGCCCTTCACCGGAATCAGCACCGCGGCGATGAGCAACCCGGAGGTGAAGGCCAGGAAGTTGCGCTCCATCGCCGACCGCTCCTCGATCGCGTGGGAGAGGATCAGGTTGACGGTGGAGAAGGCGATCATGCCGAAGACGAACGTGACCGAGTAGGCCAGGATCTCCTTGATCACTACCTCCACGTCCCACAGCTTGTACTTGAGGATGGAGACGGCGAAGGCGAGAGGGATGAGGGCCAGCGGCAGGATGGAAATCGTCGAATACACCGGCCGCACGTGTCCCGCGATGAGGTAGGGGATGATGTAGATGGCCAGGAACGGCACGAAGCCCAGGCACATGCCGAGGTAGATCCACTTGATCTGCTTCTTGCCGACGGCGGCCGCGGTTCGATAGGTGTAGGCCAGCGCCGCGATCGCCGCGGTGAAGTAGATGGCGAAGTCGATCAGCTCCCACTTGAAGATGATCTCCAGCGCGCGCTCCGGCGGCGCGAGGGAGATGGTGTTGTTGAAGACGAGCAGGTCGAGGTTCCACGCGGCGAGGAGCACGGCCGGCACGTACATCAGCGCCAGCAGCCACTTCTGCTTCACCACCGGCCGCGGGAAGAGGAGGAAGAAGTGCAGCGCCAGCGGCGGGAGGAAGATCATGGAGAGGTCTTCCACCAGCTGCAGCAGCTTGTAGCTCCAGTCGATGTCGCCCGCCGGCGTGTAGACGTAGACGATGAAGGAGAGGAGCGTGACGAAGAAGAAGAGCGTCGACTCGCGCGTCTCGCCGCGGAAGAGCGTGAAGAGGCCGATGGCCAGATAGAGGAAGCCGATGAAGCTGAGGATCAGGTACGGGTAGTCGATCTTCAGCTCGGGCGCGTGGTAGGTCAGGGTGAGGGTCTGGCCGGCGCGCTGGATGAGCATGGGGACAGGCGTGCCGATGCGGCGCAGCGTTTTCTGCAGCCCTTCGATCTCGGTGGTGGGCGTCTCGCCGATGAGCCAGATCTCATCGCCCGGCCGCAGGCCGGCGCGCGCCGCGCCGCTGCCGGGGTCGACCGTCTTGACGCTGATGACGCCGTTTTTACGGGTGAAGGTGAAGTCGATGCGCTCGAAGGAGGAGCGCTTGCGCTGGAACGATGCGAAGGCGCCGATGACGACGGCGACCGTCAGCAGCCCCACCACCACCATCTTGTACCAGGAGTTTCGCATCGACCGGGACGGCAGTATTCAACGGGGGTGCCGCGCCAAAACAGGGGTTAAGTTGCTGCATCCAAACGGCCGCA
>DASYMJ010000092.1:0-16946 GCA_036009105.1 Thermoanaerobaculia bacterium
CTCTTCGCCGCCGGAGACGCCGGAGCCGACGAAGTGGATGCCGTGCGCCTCGACGCGTTTGGTCCGCTCCTGGGTGTCCTTGAACCAGGAATTGCCGCCGTCGATGATGACGTCGCCTTCTTCCACGAGCGGCGTGAGCCGGGCCAGCATCTCGTCCACCGGCGGGCCGGCCTTGATCATCATCATGATCCGGCGGGGCCGCTCCAGCGCGGCGACGAGCTCCTCCAGCGTCTTCGTGGCGACGAACTTCTTGCCCGCGTTCTCCTTCATGAAGGCGTCGGTCGTTGTCGGCTCGCGGTTCCACACCGCCACGGAGTAGCCGTGGTCCTCCACGTTCAGCGCGAGGTTGCGCCCCATCACCGCCAGGCCGATCATCCCGAACTGCGCTTTGCCGTTCATGGCGTTAGACCTTCGCCGCCAGCGCGCTCTTCACCGTCTGGGTGAGGCGCCGCAAACCCTGCTCGATGTCCGCGCCGAGGTTGATGCTGATCGCGCGGCGGTTGCGTTTGACCAGCGACTCGAAGTCGCCGATGGCCTGCGCCCGGCAGAGCACACCGAAGCCGAACTGCTCGCCCGGCAGCGGCACGTCGTGGCCGGCGCCGCCGGTGAGCTGGAGGAAGACGCCGGTGTCGGGGCCGCCCTTGTGCAGCTGGCCGGTGGAGTGGAGGAAGCGCGGGCCGTAGCCGCTGGTCGTCGCCACGTGCAGGCCGTGGCCGAGCTCCGCGCGGATGTCCGCCAGCAGCTTGTCCCGCGCCGGCAGCTCGGCAAAGTACTCGGTCAGCGCGACGTAATCGCCGGCTCTCACCCGCGCGAGCAGCGCCGCGACGGCATCGCTGTCCGGTTCCACCTGCGCGCCGCTGGTGGTCATCTTCCCGGTGCCGCGGAACTCCTCCAGAAGGCGCTTCGTGTTGTCCTTCGACTCCTGCACGTTCGGCTGATCGAACGCGTCGATGCCGAGCAGCGCGCCGGCAACCGCGGTCGCGAGCTCGAAGGTGAAGAAGACTTCGCCCAGGTCGTTTTCATCTTCCAGCACGTAGTCGATCACGGGATGGCCGGCGTCGGTCAGCTCGCGCAGACGCGCGGTGTCGCCCGCCCCCTGCAGGCGGACGCTGACGAAGAGCCGGTCGTTGCCGTAGTCGCGCACCTCGAGCGGCGGCTCGCCGGCGATGGGGACGATGCCCTTCCCTTCCTTGCCCGTGCTCTCCGCCACCAGCTGCTCGATCCAGAGGCCGAGCGTGTCGAGCGGCGGCGAAGTGATGAGGGTCAGCTTGTCGCGGCCCTGCAGCGCCATCGCGCCGATGACCGCACCGAGTAGCGCGGGCGGGTTCTTCTTCACGCTCGGCACGCGCGAGACGTGTTCCGCGTGCACGGCGCGGTCGAGCAGCGCGGCGACGTCGTAGCCGGCGATGGCGGCCGGCACCAGGCCGAAGTAGGAGAGCGCCGAATAGCGGCCGCCGATGTCCGCCATGTTCAGGAAGACCTTGCGGAACTGGTCGCGCTCCGCGTCCTTGACCAGCTGCGTGTCCGGATCGGTGACCGCGACGAAGTTCTCGCCCGCTTTGTCGCCCTTCACCGACTTCACGCGGTCGTAGAAGTAGCGATGGAACATCTGCGGCTCGGTGGTGCCGCCGGACTTGGAGGCGACGATGAACAGCGTCCGCCCCACATCGAGCGTCGCCTCGAGATTGCGCACCGCCTCGGGCACGGTCGAGTCGAGCACGCCGAGGCGCGGCCAACCCGCCTTCGCACCGAACACGCGCCGCGTCACCTCGGAGCAAAGCGATGAGCCGCCCATGCCGAGGACGATCACGTCGTCGAACTCGCCTTTGACGGAGCCGGCGAACCGCGTCAGCTCGTCGACGCGGGTGAGCATCGTCTCGGAGACCGTGAGCCAGCCGAGGGCGTTGGCGATGATCTTCCCGTGCTCCGGATCGTCCTTCCAGAGCTTTGCATCCTTCTTCCAGATGCGCTCCACGAACTTGTCCTTATCGGCGCGCTGCACCGCCGCGTCGGCGGCGGCTTGGTGGTTGCCGAGATGGGGCACGATGCGTTCGCCGAGGCGGCGGACGGCGCCGTCGCGGCGGGCTTCGATCGTGGTCATCAGCGACGCGAACGAGGCCTCGAACGAGTCGACGCCTTCCTCGGTCAGCTGCGTGGTGATGGCCTCCAGGCTGAAGCCTTTCTCCTTGAAGGCGCGCAGCACCTGCTCCGCCTCCCCGACGTTTTCCTCCAGGGTGAGGCGCGGGTTGCCATGGTCTTTGAACGCCTCGTACGTCGCGGGGGGGACGGTGTTGACCGTGTCGGGGCCGATCAGCGACTCGATGTAGAGCACGTCGCTGTACTTCGGATTCTTCGTGCCGGTGGAGGCCCACAGCGGGCGCTGGACCATCGCCCCTTTGTCGCGCAGCCGCTGGAAGCGCTCGCTGTTGAAGACGTTCCTGAACAGCTGATAGGCGAGCTTCGCGTTCGCGATCGCCACTTTGCCCATCAGCTCCTGCACGCCTGCCTTCTCCAGCTGCGCATCGGCTTTCGTGTCGATGCGGCTGACGAAGAAGCTGGCCACCGAGGCGAGATCCGCGATGGGAAGGTTCTGCTCCACGCGGCGCTCCAGGCCCCGCAGATAGGCCTCGATCACCTTCTGGTAGACGTCGTTGGAGAAGATGAGGGTGATGTTGATGTTGATGCCGGCGGCGAGCGCCTCTTCGATGGCCGGAATGCCTTCCGGCGTGGCCGGAATCTTCACCATCACGTTCGGGCGGTTGAGCCGCGCGAAGATCCGCTTCGCCTCGGCGATGGTCCCTTCCGTGTTGCGGGCGAGGAGCGGGCTGACCTCGATGGAGACGAAGCCGTCGCCGCCGTTCGTCTTGTCCCACACCGGGCGGAAGACGTCGGCGGCGTTGCCGATGTCGTCCAGCACGAGCTCGTCGTAGATCTCGTCTGCACTCTTGTGCTCCGCGGCGAGCTGGCGCAGTTGCGCGTCGTAGTCCTCGCTGCCGGCGATCGCTTTCTCGAAGATGGTGGGGTTGGATGTGAGCCCGCGCAGGTCGTCGTCATCGATCATCTGCTGCAGGCGCCCGCTGGTCAGAAGCTTCCGCTCCATCTGGTCGAACCAGACGCTCTGGCCGAGTTTCGCGAGCTCAACGAGGGGATTGGTCATCGGAACCTCCGGTAAGGGGGTAAGCATATCGCTCGCCGGTTTCGCCGTGTCATCCTGCCGCGAAGACGGCGAAGGGATCCGTACCTTCAGGCGCGGCACAAGATCGGTACGGATCCTTCGGCCTCTCCGGGCCTCAGGATGACACTGGCTCGTCAACCCCCGCGCGCTGGACCGCCTTCGCGGCCACCCGGGCCACGAAGATGCTGGCGATGAGCGCCACCACCGCGCCGGCGATCTTCACCACCAGGCCGGTGCGCTGTGTGGCCACGCTCGCGACGGCGCTGCCGAGGTAGACGAAGGCGAGCGTCGCCGGGATGATGCCGAAGAAGGTGGCCAGCACGTAGGGCAGGAGGCGGATGCCGGTCAGGCCGAACGCATAGTTGATGTAGGTGAACGGAAAGACCGGCGCCAGGCGGATGAGCAGCACGATCTTCGACCCCTCGGCGGCGATGGCCCGGTCGAGCGCGCGGAACTTCGCGTTGTTCGCCGTCATCTTCTCCACTTTGTGGCGCAGGACGGTGCGCGCCAGGAGGAACGCCAGGGTGGCGCCGAGCGTGGCGCCGATCACGACCACGATCGTGCCGGCCACCACGCCGAAGATCGCGCCGGCGCCGAGGGTGAGGATGGAGGCGGGGATGAAGAGGACGACACAGGCGGCGTAGACCAGCGCATAGATCACGTAGCCGATCGGTCCCGCGCCGCGGATGTACGCCTGAAACTGCCGCAGCCACTCCGCGACCGGCAGGACGCGGAAGAGCACGACGATGGCGGCCAGCGCGAGCGCCGCCGCTACGGCCTTGATGATGGTGGAGCGGGACACGCTCGGCTGATCTTAGCGGAACAGGATCAGCTTCTTCACCGTCTTGAGCACCATCACGATCGCGGCGACGATCCCGGCGAAGAGGCCGACGAAGATGCCGGCGCAACCGCCGAGCACGAGCTTCAGCGCGCCGCCGCCGCCTTTCTGCACCGGCGCGGGCTGGGACGCCTTGCCCGCCTCGGCGGCCCGCTCCTTCTCCCGCTCGCGCTCGGTCGCCTTCGCTTTCGTCTCCGCGGCCAGGCTGCCGTGGGAGCGGGCGTAGACCTGGGTGAACTCGGCGCCGAAAAGGAGGATCTGCGCGGAGTAATAGATCCAGAGCAGGAGCACCACCAGCGAGCCGGCCGCGCCGTAGGAGGAGCCGACGGCGCTTTTGGTCAGGTAAAAACCGAGGGCGAACTTGCCGATGACGAACAGCGCCGAGGTCAACGCGGCGCCGAACCAGACGTCGCGCCAGGCGATGCGGAGGTCCGGCAGGTAGCGGAACATGCCGGCAAAAAGCACGGTCACGATGCCGAGAGAGAGGATGAGCTGCACGATCTGCGCGACGGTGGCCAGCGAGTCGGAGATGAAGCGGTTGGAGGCGGCGGTGATGCCGGCGTCGATGACGAGCGTCACGAGGAGGAGAAAGCCGACGCCGAAGACCATGGCCATGGAGAGGAAGCGGTCCTTGATCATGCCGAGGATGCCGGCGGACTTTTTCGGCTCGACGTCCCAGATGGTGTTCAGCGCGTCCTTCAGCTGGCCGAAGACGCCGGAGGCGCCGAGGAGGAGCGTCACGATGCCGAAGACGGTGGCGATGATGCCGGTCTTCGGCCTGGCCGCGTTCGCCACCATGTCGTTCACGGCCTTGGCCGCCGTCTCGCCCAGCACGCGGGAGAGCTGCTGGGTGATCTGATTCTGCGCCGCGTCGTGGCCGAAGACCAGGCCGGCGATGGAGATGGCGATGAGGAGCAGCGGCGCGATGGAGAAGATGGTGTAGTAGGCCAGCGCGGCGCCGAGGCGCGGGACCTTGTCTGTGGTGAACTCCTGGAACGTCTGCTTCAGCAGGCCGAAGTACTTTTGCACGGAAGGCGGCTGAGCAATCAGCGCGCCCGCATCCACTCCACGCAGCGCTCCAGCTCCTGGTGCATCCGCTCCGCCGGCAGGCGCACCGGCCGGCCGTGCCCGGGCAGCACCCATTCGAAGCGGTAGGCGAGCAGGCGCTCCATCGACTTGACCTGCTCGGGCCAGGAGTACCAGCAGGCGCTGCGGAAGGCATAGAGCGTGTTCCGCGTCTCGTTCCAGGCGAGGTGATCGCCGGTGAAGAGGAACTTCTCGCGCCAGAGGAAAACGGCGTGCCCTTTGGTGTGGCCGGGGGTGGGGATCATCAGCAGCCCCGGCTCGATCTCGACCGGCGCGAGCCCCTGCGGCTGCACTTCCACCGCCGCGGTATGAGCCCGGATGTCGTCCCGATGGAGCACCCGCTCCGCGCCGAAGCGCTGGTGGAACTTCTCGTGATCGGCCACGTCGTCCTGATGGGTCAGCAGCAATCGCCGCACGCCGCCCAGTACCCCGAGCCGCTTGACCAACGGGCCGGAGAAGCGCGGCGAGTCGATGAGGATGTTGCCGTGCTCGCCGCGGATGAAGTAGCTGAACGCGCCGAACGAGCTCTCGGAGGTGAAGCCGCAGCGGTAGACCTCTTCCTCGATGAGCTCCGGATAGGCGGCCAGCGCCGCGCGCATGTCGTGCTTCGTTGAGGTTCCGATGGAGGCCGTCGGGCAGGCGATGAGCGCCTTCTGCGCGGCGAGCAGCTCCGCGTCACCGGCCGGCTGATGGAACACGGCCGATTGATCGCCGACGTCGTGAAACACCCCCGGCGCGATCTGCCGGCACGCATCGCAATCGATGCACGTGGTGTCGACGAAAAAGTCGCCCGCGACGTTGGCGTCGTGGCGGAGGGCGGGTTGGGCCACGAGAGGAGAAACAAGCCGCGGGCGCGGCATCATCCGCCGGTCGTTTTGAACGGCTGGTGCATGCCAACCGCCACCTCTTGGTACGATGTTGTCAGACTATGCCGATAGACGACCATCTCTGGACCAGCGCCGAGGCCGCGCATGCGTTTCGGGTGGGGGTGTCGAGCATCAAGCGGTGGACGGATGAGGGGGAGCTGGAGGCGGTGAAGACGCCGGGCGGCCATCGGCGCTACACCATTCCCGCGCTCTACCGCTTTGCCACGCTGCGCAATCTCGCCACCGATCGGCTGCCGCCGGTTGATCCGCTGTTGCTGGAAGAGGAGCTGCCGCCGCCGGCGGACGTCTCGCTGTACGACGCGCTCGCGGCCGGCGATGCGATGGCGGTGCGGCGGCTGGTCACGCCGACCGTCTCCCGGCTCGCCCAGCGCGCGGCGTTCTTCGACCGGGTGATCGGCGACGCGCTGCGCGAGATCGGCTACCGCTGGGAACGGGGCGAGCTGGATGTGGAGGAGGAGCATCGCGCGTCACACCTCATCGCCGAGGCGCTCGACCGGCTGCGGCCGCATGTGAGCAGCCATCAGAATGGGCCGCTGGCCGTGCTGGCCTGCCCGCCGGGCGAGCATCACGAGCTGCCGCTGCGCCTGGTGCGGCTCATGTTCGAGTGGAGCGGCTGGCGGACGGAATTGGCCGGCGCGCATCTGCCCTGGCCCTCCGCCCGACACGCCGTGGAGCGCGCCTGCCCGGCCATTCTGGCGTTCACCTCGCGCCATGCCGGGTTCTACGAGGAGGAGGAGTTCGAGGAGCTGCTGCGCCACTGCGAGAAGCGAGGGACGCGCATCATCACCGGCGGCGACTGGGCGCGGGGCGGGACGGGCGGGGTGTCGCGCTATCTGCGCTTCCGGACCCTGCGAGGGTTCGAGAAGTGGCTGCGCTCGCAATAGGCGGCCGATTGCGCACCCGGATTATTTTTTCCATCGCGGCGTTAGGGGAGGAGCATGTTCGACAACCTGCAGGACAAGATGGACCGGGTCTTCAAGACCCTGCGCGGCGAGGCCAGCCTCAACGAGTGGCACATCGACAACGCGCTCAAGGAGATCCGCGTCGCGCTGCTCGAGGCGGACGTCCACTTCAAGGTGGTCAAGGAATTCACCAACCGGGTGCGCGAAAAGGCGGTCGGCCAGGATGTGCTGACCGCGTTCTCCCCCGCCCAGCAGGTCACCAAAGTCGTCCGCGACGAGCTGCAGGCCCTCCTCGGCGGCAATGAAGTCGGCCTGGCCCTCATCGGCGGCCCGGCCGTGGTGATGATGGTCGGCCTGCAGGGCTCCGGCAAGACGACCACCTCCGGCAAGCTCGCCCTCCACCTCAAGTCCCGCGGCCGCCGCCCCTTCCTCGTCCCCTGCGACGTCTACCGCCCCGCCGCCATCGACCAGCTGCGCATCGTGGCCAACAACGTCAAGGTGCCGTTCTACGAGCTGGGCGACCTGCGCGATCCGCTGCAGATCGCACGCAACGCGGTGGCCGAGGCGCGGACGCTCCTCTACGATACGGTGATCCTCGACACCGCCGGCCGGCTGCACATCGATGCGGAGCTCATGGCCGAGCTGGACGCCATCAAGCGCGAGACCCGGCCGAGCGAGATCCTCTTCGTTGCTGACGCCATGACCGGCCAGGACGCGGTGAAGTCGGCCAAGGAGTTCGACGACCGGCTGGCCGTGACCGGCATCGTGCTGACCAAGCTGGACGGCGATGCGCGCGGCGGCGCGGCGCTCTCCATCAAGAGCGTGGTCAACCGGCCCATCAAGCTGGTCGGCGTGGGCGAAAAGTACGCCGACCTCGACGTCTTCCATCCCGACCGCATGGCCTCCCGCATCCTCGGCATGGGAGACGTGCTCTCGCTCATCGAGAAGGTCGAGACGGAGATCGACCAGAAGGAAGCGGCCCGCCTCGCCCAGCGGGTGGCCAAGGACAAGTTCACCCTGGAGGACCTCCGCTCCCAACTCCAGCAGGTCAAGAAGATGGGGCCGATGTCGCAGATCGTGAAGATGCTGCCCGGCGCCGGCAAGATCAGCGACGAGGACATCGACGAGACGGCCATCGTGAAGATGGAGGCCATCCTCAACTCCATGACGAAGCGGGAGCGGGAGTTCCCCCAGCTGATCAACGGCTCGCGCAAGAAGCGGATCGCCAAGGGCTCGGGGACGAGCGTGCAGCAGATCAATCAGCTGCTCAAGCAGTACCTGCAGATGAAGAAGATGATGAAGACGTTCTCCAAAGGCTTCGGTGCGCGGCGTTTCGGCAAGATGATGAAGGGCCTGCCGCCGGAATTTCTCCAATAGGATTGCCGTTTCGCGGGCGGCTCGGTATATTGCCGAGTCCATTCAACGACTTACGAAGGAAACTCCATGCTGAAGATTCGTCTGCGCCGCCAGGGCGCGACCCACGCCCCGTTCTACCGGATCGTCGTCTCCGACTCGCTCAAGACGCCCGCCGCCTCGACCCTGGAGCAGGTCGGCCATTACGACCCGAAGAAGAACCCGGCCGACACGAAGTTCGACCGCGAGCGCATCGAGTACTGGCTGAGCAAGGGCGCCCAGCTCTCGCCGACGGTGAAGTCGCTGCTCAAGAAAAAGTAGGACGAGTTGTCGGTTATCCGTTGTCGGTAGCCCCTACTGACAACCGACAACTGCCAACTGCCAACTCTTCATGAAAGACCTGATCGAGTTCCTGGCCAAGTCGCTCGTCGACGATCCCGAGGCGGTGCAAGTGCACACCGTGGAGCGGGAGCAGGCCACGATTTTCGAGCTCGAAGTGGCTCCGCCCGATCTCGGCAAGGTCATCGGGCGGCAGGGCCGCACGGCGCGGGCCATCCGCGCCCTCCTCGCCGCCGCCGGCCAGAAGACGCGCCGGCGCTACTCCCTCGACATCCTGGACTAGTCCGCCCTGTTCAAATCATGAGCGACCGCATCGCTCTCGGCGTGATCCGCAAGGCGCACGGCGTACGCGGCGAGGCATCCGTCGAGCCGTGGACGGACTTCGAGCGCTTCACCGAGGTGCGCCGGGTCACGCTCGTCTCGCCCGATGAATCGCAAACGCGCGAGGTGACGATCGAAGCCGCGCGGCTGCACGCCGAGCGCGCGCTCATCAAGTTCTCCACCATCGACTCGCCCGAGGCCGTGGCCGACTTTCAGCGCTGGACGATCGAGATCCCCCAAGCGGAGGCGAAGCAGCTCGATGCCGACGAGTACTTTTTGCACGACCTGGTCGGCTTGACCCTCGTCGACGCCGCGGGCAAGGAGCAAGGGACGGTGAGCGACGCATACGAGGGAGGCGCCGGCGTGCTGCTGGAGGTGACGCGCGGCGATCGCAAGTTCGACGTCCCCTTCGCCGCCGCGATCTGCAAGGAGATCGACCTGGAGGCGAAGCGGATCGTGGTGGAGTTGCCTGAGGGGATCGATGAGGTTTGACTTCGTCACCATCTTTCCCCGCATGTTCGACTCCTTCCTGGCCGAGGGGGTGATTGCGCGGGGGGTGAAGCAGGGGTTGCTGGAGGTGGGCGTGTGGGACCTGCGGGACTACGCGAGCGACCGGCACCGCTCCACGGATGACGAAGCGTACGGCGGCGGACCGGGGATGGTGATGCTCGCGGAGCCCGTCCTCCGCTGTGTCGAGCAAATTGGCGGCGGGCATGTGGTCATCACCTCGCCGCAGGGGCGCACTTTCTCGCAGAGCATGGCCAAGGAGCTGGCGGCGAAGGAGCGCGTCGTCATTCTGTGCGGGAGGTACGAAGGCTTCGATCATCGCGTGCACGAGGCGCTGCGGGCGGATGAGATCTCCATCGGTGACTTCGTCGTCTCGGGCGGCGAGCTGCCGGCGATGCTGATCGCCGATGCGGTGGGGCGGATGATCGAAGGCGTGGTCGGCAACACCGGCTCCGTCGAAGAAGACTCGTTTTTCAAGGGCCTGCTCGACTATCCGCACTACACGCGTCCCGAGGAGCTGCGGGGGATGCGGGTGCCGGAGATCCTCCTCTCCGGGCATCACGAGAAGATCCGCAAGTGGCGGAAGGAGCAGGCCTTGCGCGCGACGCTGCAACGTCGTCCCGAGCTGCTGCGGACAGCTCAGCTCGATGAGGAGGCGCGCAGGATGCTCGAAACGATGAACGAGGAAGGATGAACGATGAACGCCCTCCCACCGCCTTTGTTCATCGTTCATCCTTCCTCGTTCATCGTTCGGCCGGAATGTCGTTCAGGCCGAGAGGGTTCATAGCCCCGCGGATCTTGCCAAAAGGCCCGGAATGGGCGAAGCTTGCGGGCTCGCTCGAAGAAACTCACCGAGGTTTAGCTATGCCAGACATCATGAAACTCGTCGAGTCGCGCGAAGCGCGCACCGACATCCCGAATTTCGCCCCCGGCGACACCATCAAGGTCCACGTGAAGGTCAAAGAAGGCGACAAAGAGCGCATCCAGATCTTCCAGGGCATCGTGATCTCCCGCAGAGGCGGCGGTACGCGCCAGATGTTCACGGTGCGGAAGGTCTCGGGCGGGATCGGCGTGGAGCGCATGTTCCCCCTCAACTCCCCGACCATCGATCGCATCGAGGTGGAACGCCATGGCCGTGTCCGTCGTGCGAAGCTCTACTACCTCCGGAACCTCCGCGGCAAAGCCGCGCGCATCGAAGAGCGGCGTCCCCGCTAAACGAGCGCGAAAGAAGCCCCCTCTCCTCGATCATTTTTTCGCGGAGCTGGCGCGCGTTGCTGAGATGTCAGCGATCGAGCGCCGGCTTCGCGATTCTGGTTTTCGGGCCGTCGCCGGCACGGACGAAGTCGGCCGCGGCTGCCTGGCCGGCCCGGTCGTGGCCGCGTGCGTGATCCTGGACGGCGAGTCGACCGTCTTCCGCGTCAACGACTCCAAGCTGGTCGGCGCGGACGACCGCCTCTCCCTCTGCCGGCTCATCCTGCAGCGGGCCCGCGCCGTGGCGGTGGGCGTGGTCGAGCCGTGCGAGATCGACCGGATCAACATTCTCCGGGCCAGCAAACTGGCCATGGCCACGGCGGTGGAGAACCTCCCCGTCCGGCCGGACATCCTCCTGCTCGACGCCGTCCTGGTGGAGAGCCTCGACCTCCCCCAGGTGCCGCTGATCGAAGGAGACAAGCGAAGTGTCTCCATCGCCGCGGCTTCCATCGTGGCGAAGGTCTACCGCGATCTGTTGATGGAGTCGTATCATGACCGCTACCCCGTATACGATTTCAGGCACAACCGGGGTTACGCGACGGAGGAACATCGCGCGGCCGTGAAGCTTTACGGCCCGAGCCCGATCCACCGGAGATCGTTCGAAGGGGTGGACGAGCCGATGCTGTTGTTCGGGCGGGACGAGGAGAATGGCGGTCCAAAGAGATAAGGTCATCGCCAGCGCCGAGAAGCTGGTTGCGAAGGGGAAGATCGAGCCGGCGATCAAGGAGTACGAGCGCCTGCTCGACGACAACCCCAACGACGTCAACACTCTCAATCGCATCGGCGACCTGTGGGTCCGCATCAACCGCAACGACGAGGCGGTCAAGGTCTTCACCAAGATCGCGGACCACTATTCGAAGGATGGCTTCTTCCTCAAAGCCATCGCCATCTACAAGAAGATCAACAAGCTCGACCCGTCGAAGCTCGACGTCTACGCCCGCCTGGCCGACCTCTACGCCAAACAGGGGCTGGCCATGGAGGCCAAGAGCCAGTACCAGGTGCTGGCCGACTACTACCTCAAGCACGGCGATCCGGGGAACGCGCTGGTCATCTACCGCAAGATCTCCGAGCTCGACCCGAACTCCATCAACGTCCACGTCAAGCTGGCCGACCTCTACTCCCAGAACAACCAGACCAACGACGCGCTCAAGGAGTACGACCGCGTGGGCCGCATGCTGCTCAAGCGCGGCATGCTGGACGAGGCGGTACAGGTCTTCCGCAAGGCGCTGAAGATCGACGGCAAGAACGTGGAGCTGGTCGAGTCGCTGGTGACGGCGCTCATCGAGGCGAAGGACTTCAAGAACGGGGTGGACATCATCGAGTCCGCCCTCGCCTTCAACACCGAGAACCCGCGCCTGCTCGCCGCCCTGGGCCGCGTGCACATCGCCCGCGGCGACCAGCACGCCGCGCGCGCGGCGCTGGAGCGCGGCGTCGCCGCCGACCCGAACGACACGGCCGTGCGGGACACGCTGGCCGATCTCGCCCTCCGCCAGGGGAACGCCGACAAGGCGCTGGAGATGGTGCTGCCGATGGTGGAGAAGGCGCTCGCCCGCGGCGAGCGGGCCGCCGCGGTGGAGGTCCTCAACCGCGTGCTGCGCGTCGACTCCGGCCACACGCCCACCCTGGAGCGGCTGGTCGCGCTGTACACGCGGCTCAACGAAGAGACGAACATCCTCGCCTCCATGAACAGCCTGGCCGAGGCTCATATAGCGAAAGGCCAGTACGACAAGGCGGCGGGCGTGCTGGAGAAGCTGATCCAGCGCGAGCCGCAGAACTCGCAGCACCGCACCAAGCTGACCTTCGTCCGCTCCCAGATGGGCGGCGTCGACACCATGCCGGTGCGGCCGCGCTCGTACGACATGCCGCTGCCGCCGCCTCCTTCCATCGCCCTGGAGGTGGAGGAGCCGCCGCCCTCGTTCGACGCCATCGAGGCGGACGAGCCTTCGCTCTCGCTCGACCTCGACGCCTCCCCGCCGCTGGAGCTCGACCTCTCCCTGGACGACGCGCCGGTCGCGGCCGTCCCCGTCCCGCCCCCTCCCCCACCGCCCGCCCGGCGCCTCGACTCCGCGGTCGACCTGGTCGCCGCCGACCTGGCCGGCGAGGCGGGCGACGACCTCGACTTCGTCACCGAGCACCTCACCGAGGCGGAAGTCTTCGCCAAGTACGGGCTGTCGGAGAAGGCGGCGGAGCATCTGCGCACGATCATCGAGCGGGCGCCGAAGACGCTGGTCGCGTACGAGCGGCTGTACCGCATCCTCCTCGACGAGGGGGAGGTGGAAGGGGCGCGCGGCGTCGCGCAGCAGTACGTCAACCTCCTGCAGGAAAAGAGCGACGACGCGGCCATCTCCGCGGTCGTGAACGAGTTCATGGGCCGCGGCCTCACGCTCGTGGCGCCGGCCGCCAAACGCGCTCCCGCGCCTGCGCCTCCGCCTCCGCAACCACCTCCGCCGGCGATCGAGGCAGCGGAAGAGGAAGAGCTGAGCTTCGACCTGGAGCCGGAGCCGGAATTCGAGTTGACGCTCCAGCCGGAGCCGGAGCCCGAACCGCAGCCGGTGGCTGCCGCGGTGGAAGAGCCGCAACTGGTGCTGGCCGAGGAGCCGGCGTCGCTGCTCGACTTCGCGCCCGAGCCGGAGCCGCAGCCCGCCCTGGAGCTGACGCTGGAGCCGGAGCCGGAATCATCGTTCTCGTTCGACGAGCCGGCCTTCGAGCTGCCCTCGTTCGACGAACAGCAGTTCGAAGCGCCGACGGCGGAGCCGGAAATCCCGGCCTTCGACGCCGTGGCCGCGTTCGCTCCGGCGGTCGAAGAGCCGCTGACCGAGGAGCCGTTCTTCGGCGTGGAAGCCCTCGGCCACGCCATCGAGGAGCCGGCGCCCGAGGAGATCGGCGAGATCGATTTTTACATCGAGCAGGAGCTGTTCGACGTGGCGCGGGACAAGGTCTCGACCCTGCTGGCCCGCTATCCGGACAACGCCGAGCTCGCGTCGCGCCGCGACCGGCTCGAGAGCGCCGCCGCCGCGGCCGTCCCCCTCCCTCCGCCCGCCCCGCCCCCGCCCGTCCTCTCCCGCGACGAGATCGAGAGCGAGCTGCTCTCCGCCATCCCGGATGACGACGACTTCGGCCTGCTCGACGAGCCGGAGCTGGAGCCGGCTCCCGCGCCACCGCCCGCCGCCCCGGCGCCTCCGGCGTTCGCCGCAACGGCCGTCGAAGAGCAGAACCTTTTCGCCGACGAGGACGACTTCTTCGACCTCGCCGCCGAGCTGGAATCGGAGCTGGAGGAAGATGCGGAAGTGGTGTCCCTCTCAGAAGAGGAACAGTCGCTCGAGGAGATCTTCAAGGAGTTCAAGAAGGGCGTCGAGCAGCAGCTCGATTCCGAGGACTACGACACGCACTACAACCTCGGCATCGCGTACAAGGAGATGGGGCTGATCGATGAAGCGATCGGCGAGTTCCAGCTGGCTTCCAAGGACCCGAAACGCGCGGTCGAATGCGCCTCGATGCTCGGGCTCTGCTTTCTGGAGAAGGGGATGCCGCAGCTGGCCATCAAGTGGTATCGCAAGGGGCTGGAGATGCCGGAGATCACCGAGGAGGAGCACGTGGGGCTGCTCTACGACCTCGGCTCGGCGTACATGGAAGTCGGTGATACGGATAACGCTCAGAAGGCTTTCGTCGAGGTATATGGTTTGAACACCAACTACCGGGACATCGTGAGCCGGATCAAACAGCTGGAGGATGCAAGGCGGTGAATCGCAATCTGGAGGCGGCACTTCGGTTCGTGAACCTGACGGCGTCCGGCCTGCTGGCCGGCTCGCTCGGTTTCGGTGAGGCCGCGCTCGTGCCGGGATGGCAGGAGGAGCTGCCGCACGAGGATCCGGCGGCGCCGCCGGTGAACTACTTCAACGCGATCGGGCCGGTGGCACTGGCCACGGCCGTGACGCTCGCCGTCGCCGCGCGCGGCGTGCCGGTGACGCGCCGCGTCCTGGACGCCGCCTCGGCCGTCGGCCTGGCCGGCGTGCTCGCCGCGACGGTGATGGTGACCGTGCCGATCAACAAGGAGCTGGAGGCGCAGGGGCCGACCGACTACGCGAGCGACCGCTCGCAGTCGCTCACCCGCAACTGGCGCCGCACGCATGCCGTGCGCACGACGCTGGGCATCGGCGCGTTCGTCTGCGCGGTAGCCTCAAATCTCGCGAAGAAGTAAATGTAGGGCCGGCTCTCAGCCGGCCCATCATCACCGGATAGCTGGGCCGGCTGATAGCCGGCCCTACATTTTCCTCTCGAAGTGATCGAAACCGCCTGCCTCTAACGGCTCCCCGTCGAGCAGGACCTCTCGTGCGGCCGTGATGCGCCCGATCGCGTACACCGGGCGCCTTACTTTCGCGCTGAGCTCCGCTTCGCGCAGCGGTGAGGTGAAGAGCAGCGCGTATTCCTCGCCGCCGTGCAGCACGGCCTGGCGCATGTCGATGCCGAGGCGTGCCTCGGCCAGGCCGGGGAAGATGGGGATGCGGGCGCGCTCGATCTGCGCGCCGGCCTGCGAGGCGTCGCAGAGGTGGTGCAGGTCGGTGGAGAGACCGTCGGAGATGTCGATGCAGCTGGTGGCCAGCCCCACCAGGCGCTGACCGAGCTCCAGCTCCGGCTCCGGATCGACGTGCCGCCGGATCGCGGACTCCACGACCTCGCGCTGCGTGAATAGCGGCGTCTCAGGCGGCTTCTGCAGAAACAGCAGGCCGGCCGCGGAGCCGCCGATCGGGCGGCTGACGTAGACGCGGTCGCCTACCCTCGCGCCGCTGCGCATCAGCGGCTGCTTCGCCTCGCCGACCGCGGTCACGGCGATGATCAGCTTGTCCGCTTTGGAGAGGTCGCCGCCCACGATCTCGATCTGCCACCCGTTCGCCGCCTCTTTGATCGCATCAAAGAAGCGGATGACGTCCAGCCATGACGGAACGCCGAGCGCCACCACCGCATGCAGCGGCCGAGCGCCCATGGCCGCCAGATCCGACAAGTTCACGGCCAGGCTCTTGCGCGCGATGAACCGCGTGTCGATGCTGCGCGTAAAGTCGACGTCCTCGATGAGCATGTCGGTGGTGATGACCTGCTCGCCGATCACGGCCGCGTCGTCGCCGGCGCGCGGAAAGAGCTCGCGCAACCGTGCGACGAGCTCCCCTTCGTTCACGACCGCACCGGGACGATGGGGACCAGCGGCCGGTCGAACGTGTCGCCTTGGTACGTGACCGCCTCGAGGAAGAGGCCGGAGGGCGGGGCGGTGGGCTGGATCAGCGGTGCGTCGGGCCGCAGCATGTCGGCGATCGCATTCTCCTTGACCGTCCCGCGGCCGACCTCCGCCAGCACGCCAGCCAGCTTGCGCACCATCTTCCAGAGGAAATGGGAGGCGGAGATGCGCAACAGGATCAGGTCGTCCGCCAGGCCGATCTCGCAACGCTCCACGACCACGATGCGCGACTCATCCTCGGCCAGGCGCTTGTCGGTAAACGCGGTGAAGTCGTGGCGCCCGGCGAGCTGCGCCGCGGCGCGCGCCATCGCCTTCGAATCGAGCTTGTCCTTGATCCACCAGACGAACGGCTTGGCGAAGGCGGTGCGGCGGCGCGAGATCTGGTAGAGGTAGACGCGCGAGACGGCGTCGTGCCGGGCGTGGAAGCGGTCGTCCGCCCGCTGGGCGCGGATGATGTGGATGTCGTGCGGCAAAAGGTCGTTGATCTTGCGGGTCAGGATCAGCGGCTCGACCGGTTTGCGGCAGCGCAGATGCGCGACCTGACCGGCCGCGTGCACGCCCGCGTCGGTGCGTCCGGCGCCGCCGATGTCGACCTCGCCGAGCACCTGCGTGGCCGCGCGGATGAGGTGGCCCTGCACGGTTTTCTGCGTGTTACCCTGCGCCTGCCAGCCGGAGTAGCGAGTCCCCTCGTATTCGATCGTGAGCTTGAAAGTCGGCATGCGCCCCACGTCATATCAGGTCCTGGGAGACCTGCTGGTCGTCGTGTGGAACGACGGCCACGAATCATACTATCCGCTCGAGCAGCTCCGCCGCGCCTGCCCCTGCGCCGCGTGCAGCGGCGAGCCCGATCTGTTCGGGCGCATGGCGTACGGCCCCAGGCAGCACTACGGCCCGTCATCGTTCGAGCTGCGCAACGTCGAGTCGATCGGCAACTACGCCCTGCAGCCGAACTGGGCGGACGGCCACACGTACGGGATCTGGACGTTCGAGCGGCTGCGCGGGGCCTGCCCATGCGGCGAGTGCGGAAAGTGAAAATGTAGGGCCGGCTCTCAGCCGGCCC
>DASYMJ010000093.1:0-9185 GCA_036009105.1 Thermoanaerobaculia bacterium
GCCAGCAGGGCCGCACCCGCACCTCGCACCTGCCGCTGTTTCCGGGCTATGTGTTCCTGCGGGGCGGGCGGGAGGGGCGGGAGGCGGCGTGGCGCAGCAACATCGTGGCCGCTTTGCTCGACGTGGAAGATCAGCAGCGTCTGAGCGACGAGCTGCGCCAGATCCGCGAGCTGCAGCTGGCCGGCGCCTCGCTCGAGCCGTACGAGGCGCTCGTGGCCGGCGACGCGGTGCGGGTGACCGAAGGGGCCTTCGCCGGCTACAGCGGGGTGGTGGTGCGGGAGAAGGGGAGGGACCGGCTGCTGGTGATGGTCTCGCTGCTGCGGAAGGCGGTGGCGGTGGAGTTCGAGCGGGAGCTGCTGGCCGCCTTGCATGGGGCGTAAAAGCGTGCTCAAATGCGCCGCGTTCAACAGTTGAACGCATGCACCTGATCAACGAGGAAGTCCGCTACCGGCTGCTGAAGTACCTGGCAGACCACCCCGAGGCCAGCCAGCGCGATGTAGCCCGCGAGCTCGGCATCAGCCTGGGAAAGGTGAATTACTGCCTCAAGGCCCTCATCGAGAAGGGCTGGATCAAGGCCCGGAACTTTCGCAACAGCCGCCACAAATCCGCCTATGTGTACGTCCTGACGCCGAACGGCATCGAGGAAAAGCTGGACGTGACCCGCGCCTTCCTCCGCCGCAAAGTCGCCGAGTACGACACCCTGGTAAAGGAAATCGAGACGCTCACCGCCGAGGTAGGCGACCTCAACGCAGAAACGCAGCCCAGGTAGTGATGTCGACCCCTACGAGCAGCCCCGCCACGGTCGGTGTGTACACCGAAGGGGCCGAAGGCCGTGCGCTCGCGGGGCTCGCGAAATTGAAAATGGAAAATGGAAAATTGAAAAAGCAACCACCGCACACGCATTTTTTCAATTTTCAATTTTCAATTTTGCTCGGTAGTGATGTCGACCCCTACGAGCAGCCCCGCCACGGTCGGTGTGTACACCGAAGGGGCCGAAGGCTGTGCGCTCGCGGGGCTCGCGAAATTGAAATGGAAAATGGGAAATTGAAAACGCAACCGCCGCACACCCATTTTTTCAATTTTCAATTTTCAATTTTCAATTTCGCTTCGCGGCCGGAAGGCGCGAAGCGATGATCCTCGTGACAGGCGCCGCCGGCTTCATCGGCTACCACGTCTCCCGCCGCCTGCTCCAGGGCGGCGTCGAGGTCGTGGGCATCGACAACGTCAACGACTACTACGACCCAGCGCTCAAGGAGGCGCGGCTCGCCATGTTGCGCGAGCTGCCCGGCTTCTCCTTTCGCAAGCTCGACGTGGCGGACACCGAGGCCATGGCGGCGCTCTTCGCGGAGCTCAGGCCGAAGCGCGTCGTGCACCTGGCGGCGCAGGCCGGCGTGCGGTACTCGCTGACCAATCCGCACGCGTACGTCGATGCGAACCTGCGCGGGTTCATGAACATCCTGGAAGGGTGCCGGCACAATGGCGTCGAGCATCTGGTGTATGCCTCGTCCAGCTCCGTGTACGGGGCGAACACGAGGCAGCCGTTCTCCGAGCACGACAACGTCGACCATCCGGTCTCGCTCTACGCCGCGACGAAGAAGGCGAACGAGCTGATGGCGCACTCGTACGCGCATCTCTACAAGCTGCCGGTCACCGGGCTGCGCTTCTTCACCGTGTACGGGCCGTGGGGACGGCCGGACATGGCGCTGTTCAAGTTCACCAAAGGGATCCTCGCCGGCGAGCCCATCCCGGTCTACAACGAAGGGCGCATGATCCGCGACTTCACCTACATCGACGACATCGTGGAAGGCGTCGTGCGCGTGGTCGACCACCTCCCCGCTCCCGACCCGGCCTGGACGGGCGACCGTCCCGATCCGGCCCGCAGCTACGCGCCGTACCGGGTGTTCAACATCGGCAACAACCAGCCCGTGCAGCTGCTGCACTGCATCGAAGTGCTGGAGCGATGTCTCGGCAAAAAGGCGCAGCTCGACCTGCTCCCCATGCAGCCCGGCGACGTGCCCTCCACCATGGCGGACGTGAGCGAGCTGGAGAAAGCGGTCGGCTTCCGGCCGCGCACTTCCATCGAAGAGGGGATCAACCGCTTCGTGAACTGGTACAGGGAGTACTACCGCATCGCATGAGCGTCGACGCCCTCCTGCACAAGATCGAGCAGCGCACCGCACGGGTCGGCGTGATCGGCCTGGGCTACGTCGGGCTGCCGCTCGTCCTCCTCTTCCAGGAATCGGGTTTCCCGGTCCTCGGGTTCGACGTCGATCCGGCCAAGACCGAGGCGCTGATGCGCGGCGAGTCTTACATCCGGCACATCGGCGTCGATCGCATCCAGCGCACGTTCAGCGGCGGGCGTGCCGAGGCGACCACGGATTTCGACCGGCTGGACGAGTGTGATGCCATCCTGATCTGCGTCCCGACCCCGCTCGGACCGCATCGGGAGCCGGACCTGCGCTACATCCGCATCACGGCGGAGACCATCGCCAAGCGGCTGCGGCCGCGGCAGCTCATCGTGCTCGAGTCGACCACCTATCCGGGGACGACGCGGGAGGAGCTGCTGACGCGTTTCGAACAGCGCGGGCTCACCTGCGGCAGCGACTACTTCCTGGCCTTCTCGCCGGAGCGGGAGGATCCGGGCAACGAGCGGTACAACACCAAGACCATCCCGAAGGTCGTGGGCGGCATCGACGAGGCTTCGCTGCGCGCGGCCGTGGCGCTGTACGGCGCGGCCATCGACCATGTGGTGCCGGTCGCCTCGGCCGAAGTGGCGGAGTCGGCCAAGCTGCTGGAGAACATCTTCCGCGCGGTGAACATCGCCCTGGTGAACGAGATGAAAGTCATCCTGGACCGGATGGGCATCGACGTCTGGCAGGTCATCGAGGCGGCCAAGACCAAGCCGTTCGGCTTCATGCCTTTCTATCCCGGCCCCGGCCTGGGCGGCCACTGCATCCCCCTCGATCCGTTCTATCTGACCTGGAAGGCGGCCGAGTACGGGACGTGGGCGCGCTTCATCGAGCTGGCCGGCGAGATCAACACCTCCATGCCGCGTTACGTGGTGGACAAGACCGTGGAAGGGATCAACCGGCAGGGGAGGAGCATCGTCGGCGCGAAGGTGCTGGTGCTCGGCCTCTCCTACAAGCCGGACATCGATGACGACCGCGAGTCGCCTTCCTTCGAGCTGATCGAGCTGCTGCAGGAGCGGGGCGCGGTGGTGGCGTACTGCGACCCTTACGTGCCGGTCGCGCGCCGCGGACGGAAGCACGACGTCGGCCTCTCCTCGGTGCCCTGCACGGCGGAGGAGTGGTCGACGTATGACGCGGTGCTCGTCTCCACGCCGCATTCGCAATTCAAGGATCCGGCGCTGTGGGCGAAGGTGCGGCTGGCCATCGACACGCGCAACATCGTCCCGCGCGATGCGGGCCTCAATGTCATCCGCGCCTGAGCTGACCATGCCTGAGCTGACCATGCCTGAGCTGACCATGACCAAACGCAAACGCGCACTCATCACCGGCATCACCGGGCAGGACGGCTCGTATCTGGCGGAGCTGCTGCTGGAGAAGGGCTACGAGGTGCACGGCGTGATCCGCCGCTCCTCGTCCTTCAACACCCAGCGCATCGACCAGCTGTATCAGGACCCGCACGAGCAGGACGTCCGCCTCTTCCTCCACTACGGCGATCTCAATGACGCCTCGTCGCTGAACCGCATCCTGCGCATCACCGATCCGGACGAGATCTACAACCTCGGCGCGCAGAGCCACGTGAAGGTCTCCTTCGACACGCCGGAGTACACGGGCGAGGTGACCGGTCTCGGCTCCACCCGGCTGCTGGAGGCGATCCGGGAGATGCAGATCAAGCCGCGCATCTACCAGGCGTCGTCGTCCGAGATGTTCGGCCTGGTGGCGGAGACGCCGCAGAGCGAGCGGACGCCGTTCTATCCGCGCAGCCCGTACGGCGTGGCGAAGGTGTACGCGTTCTGGATGACGGTCAACTATCGCGAGGCCTACGGCCTCTTCGCCGTGAACGGCATTCTCTTCAACCACGAGTCGCCTCGCCGGGGGGAGACGTTCGTTTCGCGCAAGATCACTCGGGCGGTGGGGCGCATCCGGCACGGGCTGCAGGAGCGGCTCTACCTGGGCAACCTCGACGCGCGGCGCGACTGGGGCTTCGCGAAGGATTACGTCGAGGCGATGTGGCTGATGCTGCAGCAGGAGCGGGCGGAGGACTACGTCATCGCCACCGGGCAGACGTGGAGCGTCCGCGAGTTCGCCGAGCGCGCGTTCCGCTGCGCGGGCGTCGACCTGCAGTGGGCGGGAAGCGGGGAGCAGGAGCGCGGCATCGACCGCGCGAGCGGGCGGGTGGTGGTGGAAGTCGACCCGCGCTACTTCCGCCCCACGGAAGTGGACCTCCTCCTCGGCGATGCGACCAAGGCAAAGCAGCAGCTCGGCTGGACGCCGGGTACGTCATTCGACGAGCTGGTGCGGCTGATGGTGGAGTCCGACCTGCGCCTCGCGGTGGAAGAAGCGCATTTGAAGACGGTGGCCGGCTAGCGCACCGTCGGCCTGCGGTGCGCCGCGTTCGGATCCTTCAGCCGGACCACCAGCATCGCGCCGTCGACGGCGCTGAACATCATCGGCAGCGCGCTCTTGTCGATGGTCGTGTACTGCGACAGCGCGTCGCTGAACTGGCTGTAGGAATCGATCAGGAACGGCGAGTCGGGCGACACCGTCGCGCTGCCCGCGACCACCCGGCGCATCACGATCCACTTCCACTGCGTGTCGGCGGTGGGCATGGAGAGGACGAACGGGTCGCCGTTGGCGTTGACCATCGCCGCCTGCGCGCAGTTCCACGTCTCGCACGCTTCGACCACCCAGACCAGAGATTTCGGGATACAGGGACACGGATTGTCATCCGCGGTGACAGCAATGGGCATTGTGATCGCGAGGAGGAGGGCGAGCAGGATCGAGCGTTTGGCCATGGTTGTCTCTCTCTGTGTGAAAAGCCTGTGCCAGCGAATTGTGACGTGCGTCACGCGCAAAAGCGAGCCCATCAGAAGAATGCACACCGTGGCGGTTGCTTTGCAGAGACGCCGCCGGTATGACCCGACGTATTTCCCTCCTCTTGGTGGTGTCGGCAATGGTTGCCGCGACTCTCGGTGCGGCCACCTTTGTCGTTCCCGATGATCGTGATCTCGTTCACCAGGCGCAAGCCATCGTGGTCGTCTCCTCCCTCGGCTCGCATGCGCAGCTCGATGCGAAGGGCGACATCGAAACCGTGACCTCCATGTCGATCGAAGAAGTGATCAAAGGATCGGTCAGCAGCGACTCGTTCGAGGTGCACGAGCCGGGCGGCGTGTATGAAAAACGCGCCACGATCATCCCCGGCGTGCCGCGCTTCCTGGACGGCGAGCGCTACATCCTCTTCCTGACCCGCGGCGACCAGCGCTGGCGCGTGCTGAACCTCGCCCTCGGCAAGTTCGGCTTCGCCACCGACGAGCGCGGCCGCAAGCTGGCCGTGCGAGACGAGGGCGAGATCCTGGGCTGGGATCCCAACGGCAAGCCGCATCAGGAGAAGCGCCGCTCGGCCGATGAGTTCCTCCGGTTCCTGCGCACCGAAGTCCGCGGCGGGATCGGCCTGCAGGACTACTTCGTCTCCGTCGAGCCGCTGATCTCCTCCCCGGCCACGGCACCCGTGAAATCGGCCGAAGTCGCCACGCAGCCAAAGCTCACCCTCAAGCCGGTCGCCCTGGCGACGTTCTCGGCCACTTCCTACACCTTCACCATCAGCGGCTCGCTCGGCGGCCGCTGGAACGTGTTCCCGAATCCGGTGACCTTCGTCAGCGTGGGGACGGAGCCGGGCGCGCCGGGCAACGGGGTCACAGCCATCCAGGCCGCATTCGCCTCCTGGAACGGCGACCCCGCCTCGAACGTGAACTACGTCTACGGCGGGGCCGGGACGGCCCAGGGAGGCGTACGCGGCTCGGACGGCGTGAACGCCATCGCCTTCGAGCGCGATCTGACCAGCTTCGGCGCACCCCGCTTCCAATGCACCTCGAACAGCTACAGCGGCACCCTCGGATTGGGCGGCATCACCCGCGCCTCGGGGACGCATACCGGCCCCAACGGCGAAACTTTTTCGACCGCTCTCGAGGGCGACGTCGAAATGAACCAGGGAATTGCGAACTGTACGCTCCTCTTCAATAGCGGAGATTTCAATTCGGCCGTGACGCACGAAGTGGGGCATACCCTGGGATTCCGGCATTCCGACCAGACCCGGGCGGACGATCCGAACATCCCCTGTTCGAGCGATCCGACGCTGGAGTGCTCCACCAACGCCATCATGAAGTCGTTCGTTGCGCAGGGGTTGAACGCCGCGTTGCAGGCGTACGACCAGCATGCGGTGCAGGCGGTCTATCCGGGGACGGGCGGGGGGACGCTGCCGGCAACGCCGCAGAACGTGGTCGCCCAGGCTCTGACCGCGAACTCGGTGCGGGTGACGTGGAACGCCGTCACCGGCGCCACCTCCTACGAGATTTACCGGAAATCTGCCGGCGGCAGTTTCGTGTTGGTCGGCACGTCAGCGTCCAACTCGTTCACCGATACGACGGTCGCGGCGAACACCGCGTATCTATACCGCGTCCGCGCGCTGAGCTCGGCCGGCGCGTCCGGAGACAGTACCTATGACCTCGCCACGACCGTCATCTTCACCGATGACCCGCTCACGCCCGGCACCCTCATCAAGGCGGTGCACCTGGCGCAGCTGCGCACGGCTGTCAACGCGGTGCGCGCCGTGGCCGGCCTGGCCGCGACGCCGTTCACGGACGCCGCGTCTCCCGGCGTGGTGGTCAAGGCCGTTCACATCACGGAATTACGAAGTGCGCTCAATCAGGCGCTCATCGCGATCGGATTTCCCACCCCGGCATACACGGACCCCAGTTTGACCGGTGTACTCATCAAAGCGGTACACTTTCAAGAACTTCGCAATCGAGTCAAGTAATCATGGAGGCCTCAATGGAGAGACGAGCTCAATTTGCCCGCCGTTTTGTCGTCGCGATGGCGGTCGCGGTGATGTTCATGGCAGTGGGCGCGCAGGCACAGACGAACTGCACGAACTGCTGGGTGACGGACAATAATGCCACGCCCACGCGCGTGTGGACGAACGGGAATCTGAACGTCGGCATCAACTTCGCGAACCCCGACTCGCGTCTCGTGATCGGCGGCGCGGAGAACTTCCGCTACGTTCCGAACCCCGGCGCCCGCCTGCTCGACCTCGACTTCAACCATCTCGTCAATGCGGCGCAGATCCGCAATGGCGCGGCGATGCGCATCGACCTCCGCTGGGGACCGCCGGATAACTTCGCCGTCCCCGCCTTCTCGTGGATGATCCGCGAGGCGAACGCCGCCCTGCCGGGCAGCACCGAAACGGTCAAGATGGTTCTCGACCGCAACGGCAACCTCGGCATCGGCGTGGTTTCGCCGGCCAACAGGCTGGAAGTCGCGGGCAACGCCTTCATCTCCGGCACCGTCACCGGCGGAAACATCCAGGCGAAGTACCAGGACGTTGCGGAGTGGGTGCCCGCCGAAGAGGACATTCCGGCCGCCACGGTGGTCGTGCTCGATCCGGAGCGCTCCAACCATGTGATGGCTTCCACCACCCCGTATGACCAGGCCGTCGCCGGCGTGATCTCGGCCCGCCCCGGTATCACCCTCGGCGAGGAGAGCGACTCGAAGGTGAAGGTCGCCACCACCGGCCGGGTGAAGGTCAAGGTCGACGCGACGAAGTCGCCCATCAAGATCGGCGACCTGCTCGTCACCAGCGACATCGTCGGCGTGGCCATGAAGTCCATTCCGGTCGACGTCGCGGGGGTCAAGATGCACCGTCCGGGCACCGTCATCGGCAAGGCCCTCGAGCCGCTGGCCGGCGGCAAGGGCGAGATTCTCGTTCTGCTTTCACTCCAGTAATCCTTCCTGACGCAGGGCCGGCGACCCGTTTCGCCGGCCCTGCCTTTTTCGAGCAGAAAACAATGATGACGTACTGGTCCGATCGCCGTGTCCTCCTCACGGGCGGCAACGGCTTTCTCGGCTCGTTCATCCGGGAACGGCTCGAGCGCGAGAAGCCGGCGGCGATCTTCACGCCCCGCAAACGGGAGCTCGACCTGCGCGACGCGGCGGCCACGCGCGCCTACCTCGCCGCGCACCGCCCCAACCTGGTCATCCACGCCGCGGCCGTGGTCGGCGGCATCGGGGCCAACCGGATGCACCCGGGGAGCTTCTTCTACGACAACGCCATCATGGGCATCCAGCTCATCGAGGCCTGCCGCCAGATCGGGGTGGAGAAGTTCGTCTGCCTCGGCACCATCTGCGCCTACCCGAAGTTCACCCCCGTGCCCTTCCGGGAGGAAGAGCTCTGGAACGGCTACCCGGAAGAGACGAACGCGCCTTACGGCATCGCCAAGAAGGCCCTGCTGGTCCAACTGCAGGGCTACCGCGAGGAGTACGGCTTCAACGGCGTGTTCCTCCTGCCGGTGAACCTCTACGGGCCGCGCGACAACTTCGATCTGGAGACCAGCCACGTGATCCCGGCCATGATCCGCAAGTTCGTGGAGGCGCAGGAGCGCGGCGAGCGGCAGGTCGTGCTCTGGGGCGACGGCTCCCCCACGCGCGAGTTCCTCTACGTGGAGGACGCCGCGGAAGGCATCGTTCTCGCGGCGGAGCGCTACAACGGCGCCGAGCCGGTGAACCTCGGGCGGGGCGAGGAGATCTCGATCCGCGACCTGGCCCAGGCCATCGCCAGGAAGACCGGTTTCAGCGGCGAGATCGTGTGGGACACCACCCGCCCCAACGGCCAACCCCGCCGCATGCTCGACGTCACCCGCGCCCAGGACTACTTCGGCTTCCGCGCCCCCACGGCCTTCGACGACGGCATCGGCCGGACTGTCGCGTGGTTCGAAGAGAACCGGCCCGTAGGGACCGCTGCGCGGTAGCTGTCGGTTGTCGTCGGTTTGTCAGTAAATCCGGCGATGCTTTCTACCGACAACTGATCACCGACAACCGACAGCTCTCACGCCATGAAACACCTCCTGCGCAATCTGCTCGAGCGGCGCTGGCCGATGGCGGCGGCGTTGTATCGCTCCGTGCGCGATCAGCTCACCGCCGCGCGCATCGCGCCGCGCCGCGCGGCGG
>DASYMJ010000094.1:0-7913 GCA_036009105.1 Thermoanaerobaculia bacterium
TCTTCCAGCAGCGGCATGCGCACCACGACCGCGGGGCCGTCCCCGTTCGTGATGGGCGAGGAAACGTCGATCACCGTGGCCAGCTCCTGCACCTCGAACGGCTTCTGCAGGAACGAGATCGCGCCGCGCTGCGAGGCCTCCAGCTGCAGCGCGTCGGAAGGGTTGCCGGTCATCAGGATAATCTTCGTCTCCAGCGAGTGCTGCTTCGCGTAGCGGATGAAATCGAGCCCTTCGAAGGCGAACGGGCCGGAGAGGCGGACGTCGGTGACGACGTGCGTCGGCGTGAACCACTGCAGCGCGAGCTCGGCCGACTCGAGGTCGTTGCAGGTGATCACCGTGCGGCCGTCCTGCTCCAGCGCCAGGGCCAGCCCTTCCGTCACCACCCGCTCATCATCGAGAATGATGACCACCTGCCCGCTCAAGGGCCGGCTTTCTGCTGCAGCGCGGCCATTGCCTTGCTGACCCAGGCCGGCTGGTCCTCGCCGCGCCGTTTGCGCGCCTCGTCGATGAGGGTCAGGTTGCGCAGCGTGGTCTTCGGCTCCCACACCTCGCGCACCCGCGGCAGCGCGTTCTGCAGCGCCGTCCTTCCGGCCTGCTCGTCGCGCCCGATCACGGCCAGCTCCAGCAGCGTCGCATAGTCCCAGTAGTCCGCTTTGCCGGCCGAGACGCGGCGCGACGCGGCATAGCGGACCACCGGCACGAGCTCGATGCGGCGCGGGTCGGGCGGATCGCGCAGCTCCATCAGCGTCACGGCGTTCACGCCGGGGTATGCGTCGCGCCAGTCCGCCTCGAAGCCTTTCAGGTACGCGTCGATGGCCCAGTCCAGCCGCCCCGCCGCTTCGAACTCGTCGCCGGCCTTGACCGCGTCATCCCACAGGTCCTTGTACACGCGGCCGAGGAGGCCGTAGGTCTCGCCGCTCGGGCCGCGTTTGGCGATGAGGTCCAGCAGCACCTGTTCCGCCTCCGCCCGCCGCTTCTTCCGGTTCAGGGCGAACGCGTATTGCTCGCGGACGAGCACCGAAGCGGCGAGCGGCCCGGGCATCCTTCCCACCAGCCCGATCATCCGGTCCCACTGCTCGATGCCGCGCCAGGCGAGGAGAAGGTCGACCAGCACGCCGCCTTCCACCGCCTCGTAGTCGGAGATGGAGTCCTCGATGGCGGCCAGCGCCTCCACGCTTTTGGCTTGCCGCGCATCCTGCAGCTGCTTCTTTTTCTCGGCCGCGAAGTCGGCCCGCTCGTGGAAGAGGTCCGTCTTGACCCGGCTGATGTCCGCCGTGAAGTCGGTGACGAACTCGTACACCGGGCTGTCCGCGGTCGGCGGATTGCGGCGTGCAATGCGCATGGCCTCGGCCAGCCGCTTCTTCAGCCCTTCGATCGCCTCCTCCACCTTGGTCGGCTCGCCCTGATCGTCCAGGTCGTAGGGGAAGGAGCGCTCCATCCCGATGTCGAACGGCAGGCGCTCGGTGCGGGAGAAGATCATGACCGTGCTCAGCGGACGCGCCGCGTGGCGGATGCCCAACTCGTAGAAAACGTTCGCGTTCGCCGTGGTGAGGTCCGCGATGGCGTAGGGGCAGAGCATCAGGCGCTCGAACATCTGCTTGTGGATCGAGCCGCCCGCCATCTCCTCGTCGGCCCGGATCGGCAGCAGCCCGCACGCCTCGATGGAGGGGCGGATGACCTTGTCGTAGACGGCGTCGAAGTTGATCTCCCTGCCCGCCGCATCCTTCTTCTTCTGGAAGGGCATCAGGACGAAGCAGTACTCGCGCGGAGCGCTCATCGATCAAGCATACATCCCGCATCAATGCGATCATCGAGCACGGCCATGCATCGCGACCTGTTTCCCATCACCCGCCACCTCGTCTACTTCAACCACGCGGCGGTCGGGCCGCTTTCGATTCGCGCGTACGAGGCGATGGAGCGCCACGCGCGCGACCAGCGCGATTTCGGCGCGCTGCACTGGCGCGAGTGGTACGCCGAATACGACCGCCTGCGCGAAGCCGCCGCCCGCCTCCTCGGCGCGAACGACCCGCGCGAGGTGGCCATCCTCAAGAACACTTCCGAGGGGTTGTCGTTCGTGGCGGAGGGGTTCGCCTGGCGGGAGGGGGACAACGTCGTCACCACCGCGTTCGAGTTCCCGTCGAACTGGACGCCGTGGAAGCGGCTGGAGCGACGCGGGGTGGAGGTGCGGGTGGTGCCCGCGGTGACCGCGGAGGAGATCGAGAAGCGGATCGATGGCAACACCCGCATCGTCACCATCTCCTCGGTCGCCTTCCACAACGGCTTCGCGGCGGACCTGGAGGCGATCGGCGCACTTTGCGCGCGCCGCGGTGTCCTCTTCTGCGTGGACGCAATCCAGAGCCTCGGCGTGCTGCCCATCGAGGTGCGGCGATCGAACATCGCCTTCCTTGCCGCGGACGGCCACAAGTGGATGTGCGGCCCGGAGGGGGCGGCCATCTTCTACGTCGCGGCGGAGCATCGGGACAAGGTGGAGCCGCCGGAGATCGGCTGGACCAACATCGAGCGCCGCGGGCGGTTCATCGGCACCGGCATCGACCTCCTTCCGGACGCGCGCCGCTACGAGGCCGGCTCGCTGAACACGAACGGCATCTACGGCCTGCGGGCGGCCATCGAGCTGCTGCTGGAGATCGGCATCGAATCGATTGCGGCCGAGGCGGTGCGGATCACCGCCCTGCTCGCGGATGGGTTGGAGGAGCTCGGGCTGCGCCTCGGAGGGGAGCGTCCGGTGCGCTCATCCATCGTCGGCGCCGCTCCACCATTTGTAGACGGCCGGGAGCTGCTGCGCCTGCACGGGGAGCTGGAGAAACAGGATGTGGTTTGCGCCCCGCGCGAAGGCCTGCTGCGGTTTTCCCCCCATTTCTACAACGATGAGAATGACGTCGGGCGGGTGCTCGATGTGCTCCGAACGTTGACGCAACCGTAACCGTCCCCCATCATCAATGCACATGCTCATCGGGATCGGATTGCTCGCCCTCGCGATCGGAATCTTCGCCGGGTGGATGCTCGCCTCCTATCGCCGCGGCCCGCTCGTCCACCGGGCGCTGGCCGAGCGCGACCTGGCGCTGTCCGAGCGGCAGAAGGCGGAGCGGGCGGTGGCGGACATGCAACGCCGGGTAGAGCTGGCCCAGCAGTCGGCCGCGCGGGCGGATACGAAGGCGACCGAGGCGGAGCGGGTGCTGGCCAACCACGACCAGATGCGGCAGGAGATCGAGAACGCGTTCGCCAAGCTGGCCCAGCAGGCGGTGCAGGGAGCGACCGAGCGCCTGGTGCAGATGAACAAGCAGCAGGTGATCGGCGCCGTCGACACCAAGAAGGCGGAGATCGAGGCGCTGCTCACGCCGGTGCGGGAGATGCTGGAAGGCTACCGCGGCGAGATTGCCAAGTCGGAGCAGGCCCGGAACGCGGTATACGGCGGGCTGCAGGAGCAGCTCAAGTCGGTGCTCAGCGCGCAGGAGGCGGTGCATCGCGAGGCCTCCCGCCTGACCAACGCGCTGCAGTCGCCCACCATCCGCGGCTCCTGGGGCGAGAGCTCGCTCAAGCGCTGCGTGGAGCTGGCCGGCATGGTGGAGTGGTGCGACTTCGACAGCCAGCGGACGTTCTTCGGCGACGAGGGGCAGCGCCTCCGCCCCGACCTCATCGTCCGCCTGCCGAACAAGCGGGTGATCGCCATCGACGCGAAGGTGCCGCTCACCGACTACACGCTCGCCGCGAACGAGACGGACGATGCGCGCCGCCGCGAGCACCTCGCCCAACACGTCCGCACCGTGCGCCGCCACATCGACTCGCTGGCCCGCCGCGAATACCAGGCCTCCATCGGCGACACGCTCGATTTCGTGGTGCTCTTCGTCCCCGGCGAGCACTTCCTCTCCGCGGCGCTCATCACCGACCCGACCCTCTTCGATCACGCCGCCGACCGGAAGATCTATCTCGCCTCGCCGACGGTCCTGCTCCCGCTCCTCCGCGCCGTGAACGCGGGGTGGAAGGCGGAGAAGACGGAGGAGAACGCGAAGAAGATGCACGACGCCGGCGTGGAGCTCTTCAACCGCTTCATGAAGGTGATGGAGCACATCGCGAACGTGGGCGGCTCGCTGGCCCGCACGGTGGAGCAGTACAACAACATGATCCGCTCCATCGACACCCGCCTCTGGCCGAAGGCCGAGGAGCTGCAGCGCATGTCCGGCAGCGGCAAGGACTTGGGCGAGCTCAAGCAGATCGAGGCCACCCCGCTGGAGTCGTCGAAGCTGCGCCTGACCACGCAGGGGGAAGAGCCGGGGGATGTGGTGAAGATTACGGGGTAGTTACCAGCAACTGCCCGCCGCCCGCCACTGTGTTAGCATCCGTAAATCATGAAGAGCCACCTTCACATCCGGGAGCACGAGTCGGCCGCGGTCGCCTCGTGTCTTTGGCTCCTCTGATTCCGCAACTTCACTGAGCTCTCTCCGATGGCGTCGATGGTGACGGCCGCCCCGCCCATCCGCCCGTAAGAAAATCACGGAGACCGCCATGCTCATCGTCATCGACAACTACGACTCCTTCACCTACAACCTCGTCCAGCAGATCGAGCGCCTGGCCGGAATGGCCATCGGCGTGGTGCGCAATGACGCGTTCGATCCCGACCAACTCCTCGCCTCCCGGCCGCGCTCCATCGTCATCTCCCCCGGCCCCGGCACCCCCGCCCGGGCCGGCCGCATCGTCGAGCTCATCCGGGCCAACCACACCATCCCCATGCTCGGCGTCTGCCTCGGGCATCAGGCCATCGGCGAGGCATTCGGCGGCCGGATCATGCGCGGCAAAGTGCCGGTGCACGGCAAGGTCACGCACGTCCAGCACCGCGGCGAGCGGCTCTTCCAGGATTGCCCCATGCCGCTCAGCACGGCGCGGTATCACTCCCTGGTGATCGATCGCAGCATGCTGCCGGACGAGCTGACCGTCGACGCGGAGACGGAGGACGGCGTGATCATGGCCGTGACCCACAAGACGCGGCCGATCTACGGCATCCAGTTCCATCCCGAGTCCTACGGCACCGTCGACGGCGACCTGCTGATCCGCAACTTCCTCGACGTCAGCATCCCGGCCGTGCTGGCCGAGCAGGAGCGGGCCGAGGCGCTGCGATGATCGCCGAGGCCATCCGGCGGGTGGTGGAGCGGCAGGATCTGGGGCGGGAGGAGATGCACGCCGTCTTCTCCGAGATGATGGATGGCGGCGCGTCTGATGTGCAGAAGGCGGCGCTCCTCGTCGCGCTGCGGATGAAAGGGGAGACGGCGGAGGAGATCACCGGCGCCGCGTTGGCCATGCGCGAGCGCGTCACGCCGCTCGACGTCGACCGCAACGGTCTGGTCGACACCTGCGGGACGGGGGGCGACGGCCGCGGCACGTTCAACGTCTCGACCCTTGCCGCGCTCGTGGCGGCCGGCGCGGGGGCGATCGTGGCCAAGCACGGCAACCGCGCCGTCTCGTCCGCTTGCGGCAGCGCCGATCTGCTCTCCGCGTTGGGCGTGGACATCGAGCTCGATGCGCGGCAGATGTCGAGCGTTTTGCGGCGGGTGGGCATCGCGTTCCTCTTCGCGCCGCGTTTGCATCCGGCCATGAAGGCCGTGGTCGGCGTGCGGCGCGAGCTCGGCATCCGCACGATCTTCAACGTCCTGGGGCCGCTGACCAACCCCGCCTTCGCGCGGCGGCAGGTCATCGGCGTCTACTCCGATCACCTGGTGGAAGTGATCGGCCGCGTGCTGCTGGCGCTCGAAGCGGAGCACGCGCTGGTGGTGCACAGCCGCGACGGCCTGGACGAGATCTCCGTCTCCGCGCCGACGCGCATCTGCGAAGTGCGCGACGGCGGGATGCGGGTCTTCCAGCTCGAGCCGGGGCAGCTCGGCCTGCCGACGCATTCCATCGAGGACGTGGCGGGCGGCGACGCCGCGATGAACGCTCGCATCGCGCGTGAGGTGCTGGGCGGCGGCGACGGCGCGGCGCGGGACATCGTGATCGCCAACGCCGGCGCGGCGCTGTACGTGGCGGGCGCGGCGCCGACCCTGCTGGACGGAGCGGCGCTGGCCCGGCACGCGCTCGCTTCCGGCGCGGCGAAAGCGAAGCTTGACGAGCTGGTGAGCGCGTCGCGGAGCGCCGCATGAGCGACGTGCTGGAGCAGATCGTAGCCAGGACGCGCCAGCGCCTCGCCGCCGAGCCGATGGAAGTGGAGGACCTCCGCCTCGCCGCCCGGCAACGCGCGGCCACTCGCGAGCCGCACGCGTTCGCGGCAGCGCTGCGCCGCGACGGCGTGAACGTGATCGCCGAGATCAAGGCCGCTTCCCCCTCGGCCGGCCCGATCGTCGATGCGCCCGACGTCGAGGCGATCGCGCGCGAGTACGCGAGGGGCGGGGCCGCGGCGGTCTCCATCGTCACCGAGCCGGACTTTTTCCGCGGCTCCCGCGGCTGGCTGGCCCAGGCGCGAGACGCGGCCGGGCTGCCGGTGATCATGAAGGACTTCATCGTCGAGCCGTCGCAGCTGATGCAGGGCGTAGGCGCCGGCGCGGATGCCATCCTCCTCCTCGCCTCGCTCCTCGACGGGCCCACCATCCGCCAGTTCATCAGCCTGCTGGATGGCTTCGGCGTCGACGCGCTGGTGGAAGTCCATGACGAAGCGGAGCTGCAGCGCGCCATCGCGGGCGGCGCGCGCCTGGTCGGCGTCAACAACCGCGACCTGCGCGATTTCCGCGTCGACCTCGGCACCGCGGAACGGCTCGCGAAGCAGATTCCGGTCGATGCGATCAAAGTCGCGGAGAGCGGCATCAAGACGCGTGCGGACGTGGACAGATTGCGCGCCGCCGGCTTCCACGCCTTCCTCGTGGGGGAGTCGCTGTTGCGGCAGAATGACCGCGCCGCCGCGGTGCGCGCGCTGGTGAGCGAGAACTCATGACCAGAATCAAGATCTGTGGCCTGACCCGCGAAGAGGATGCGATCTTCGCCGCCGACCGCGGCGCCGACTTCCTCGGCTTCATCTTCATCCCCATCTCGCCGCGGCACATCGAGCCGGAGCGCGCCGCGGCCATCGCCGCCGCCGTCCGCCGCGACCGGGAGAAGCCGCCGAAATTCGTCGGCGTGTTCCGCGACTCCTCGAACGACTACATCCGCGAGGTCGCCGCACTGGTCGGCCTCGATCTGGTGCAGTTGCACGGCGCCGAGTCGGAGGAAGACCTCGAGGAGCTCGGCCTGCCGGCCATCAAGACGATGCGCGTCGGCTCCACCCTCCCCGACACCACGGCCCACCCCACCGCCGCCTGGCTCCTCTTCGACACGTACGACGAGCGCCGCGAGGGGGGCACCGGCCGCCGCTTCGACTGGTCGCTGCTCGCCGTCTACTCGCGCTCCAAGCCGTTCCTCCTGGCCGGCGGCCTCAATGCGGAGAACGTCGCGGCGGCGATCAGCCTGGTGCGGCCGGACGGCATCGACGTGGCCAGCGGCGTCGAATCGGAGCCGGGCATCAAGGACCATTCCAAGCTGGAGCGGCTGATCGAGAGGGTGAAGCGATGACCACACCATCCCTGCCGGACCGCCACGGCTACTTCGGCAACTTCGGCGGCCGCTTCGTCCCCGAGACGCTGATGGCCGCCCTCGACGAGTTCGAGGCCGCGTACAAGAAGCTGCGCCGCGATGCCTCGTTCCGCCGCGAGCTGAACGACGCCCTGGCGGATTTCGTCGGCCGCCCCACGGCGCTCACCGAGGCGAAGCGCTTCGCGGAGCTTTGCGGCGGGTTCCGCCTGTTCCTCAAGCGCGAAGACCTCAACCACACCGGCGCGCACAAGATCAACAACGCGCTGGGGCAGGCCCTCATCGCCAAACGGATGGGCAAGCAGCGCATCATCGCCGAGACCGGGGCCGGCCAGCACGGCGTGGCCACC
>DASYMJ010000095.1:0-44837 GCA_036009105.1 Thermoanaerobaculia bacterium
TGCGCTCCGAGGCCCTGGAGGAGCGCGTTCGCCGCAGACCCGGCCGCCACTATCCACGTGGCGTCAAGCGCAAGATGAGCAGCTACCACATCGTGACCACGATCAACCGTCGCGCCAACGCCGTCATCGATCGCAGACCACCTCGGATCCGCTTAACTTAAGGCCATTGCTATTAAGCCAGCTCTTTCCATTCCTTTGTCCTGAAGATAAAATAGCGCGTTGGTCAGTACATTGGCGCTCAGTGCGAAGCCGAGGCCGGTTACGTAAGCCAATGTTGTGACGCGGCCCTGCAGATCTTCAGATCGCGTTTGCAGTTGAAGTACTGCTTGCTCAGAAGGCCCTAATGCTACATCGTCCCGCGTTCGCAATACTTGACGCCCATATATCAATGAACGCCACTCTGGAAATACAGGAAATGGATACTCTAGGTCAAACTTATGTATGGGATTTGTCGGCCGCTGGCCACCCATAGGATTAGCAGAACCGAGGAGGCAAATGGAGTTTATTGCATCGTGACCGAGCGGAAGAACAAGAAACAAGTAGAAGTGGTCGAGCTTCGCGGTTTCGGCTTTCAAGGCCACTTGGTAACGAGCGGTAGGGCTGTTCGAAAGCCTCATGGAGACGCTGTGAGACCATACCAGCCATGTTCCGTGAAACGACGCATTGGCGCTTTGAGCGGGAAAAGTTACTAGGAAGGCTGTCACATCGGTATGGCCTTCCGGAGGAGCGACCATAGAAATTGAAGCTCGCGATGGCGTCACGTCTAAAATTTCGTCGCCAACCCGCTGGCGGTGTCGACCCGTAACTCGATCGATCAACTCGTATTCTGAAAGAAACCGCGTGCAGGTTTCGCTATCGGAGTAGAGATCATGCCTTGATTTAACCACCGCTCCGACCGGCAACAGCAAAACGAACGGCTCACTTGACGCAGCACAAACTTCGGCATAACAGGTGATCGTACCTGCGCGAGGGACATCCGCGAATACTGTGATCACGAACTTCTTAACGGTGGACGGCCGATCCGCATGGCCGGTAATGATGGTTTCGATCACGTCGGCCCCTCCCGGCTGATGACCGACATCCTACCATTTTGCCGGAGGCATGGAGATGCCGCTGATCCTACAGAGTTGCTATGGAAGCGGGCGACGAAACCTGAACCCGGCGCTAGGGAAGCTCTGCACAAATGGCGCGCATGCTGTGGAAAACCGGGTTTTGAGTTGATACTTCGTGCATGGCGAAGCAACAGACGTTCGCGGGACTGACGTGGAAGAACAAGAGGAAGAAGACTCGGCGTGAGCAGTTCCTGAACGAGATGAACCACATCTTCCCGTGGAAGGTGCTGATGGAACTGATCGAGCCGCACTATCCGAAGGCCGGTCGAGGGCGTCAGCCGCTGGGACTGGAGAAGATGCTGCGGATCTATCTGCTGCAACTCTGGTTCGATCTGTCGGACCCGCAGCCGGAAGATGCGATCTACGACAGCGAGTCGATGCGGCGGTTCGCCGGCGTGGAGTTGTCAGACGATGTGGTGCCGGATGAGACGACGATCCTGCGGTTCCGGCATCTGCTCGAGAAGCATGAGCTGACGGCAGCGATGTTCGAGCAGATCAACGGTGTGCTGGAAGCGAAGGGACTGCTGCTGCGCTCAGGAACGATCGTGGATGCGACGATGATCGCCGCGCCGAGTTCGACGAAGAACAGCACGAAGAGCCGCGACCCGGAGATGCGCCAGACGAGAAAGGGCAACCACTGGCACTTCGGGATAAAAGAGCACGTGGGTACCGATCGCCGTGGTGTGGTGCATAGTCTGGTCACGACGGACGCCGCGACGGCGGACATCACGCAGATGGAGGCGTTGCTTCATGGTGAGGAGCGCGAGGTCTTCGGGGATCAGGCGTACTGGAAAGAGGCGGTTCGTCAACGGTTCCGAGCCCAGGGCGTGAAGTATGGAGTGGATCGACGTGGAACCCACCATCACCCACTCACCGATCATCAGAAGAAGATCAACCAAAGCCGGTCACGAACACGAGCACCAGGCGAGCATGCCTTCCGAATCGTGAAGCGGCTATGGGGCTTCGCGAAAGTGCGCTATCGAGGACTGATGAAGAACACGGCCCGCGCGTTCGCCACCTTCGCTCTGGCCAACGTGTACACGGTCCGCAAGTTCATGGTTCCGGATCGGGAGAGGTGTCTTTGCTGACCGGGCAAACCGCCGGGTGAGTCACTGAATCGCGTAACGAACAGGCCGAAAGCGCTATCAAATGAACCATTGGCACCATATGTAATGAACCTACTCGACCTCCGTCGCCTCAGCATCGCTTGTGCAGAGCTTCCCTAGAGGCTTGGGAAAACGAACGAAGAAGGACGGATCGGCGGTTCATATACCTAGCTCCGCCCGCTGCCGTGCATTCGTCGCTTAATCCGCTCACTCACTTCGCCCGGTGTTAACGGCAGATGATCGAGTGTCCGCACCTGAATGTACCGCCCTTGTACTATTTCCCGCGGTCGAGCCGCCAACACGCCTCCGTGGGAAAATTCGCCAGCTCCCGCGCTGTTCGCATCTGCCATAATTCGCTGCCTCCGATGACGACTACCCCGCGCGTTTCCGTCGTGATCGGCGCCTATGACGCGGCGGCGACGGTCGCGGGATGTCTGGAGGCGCTGCGGCGGCAGACGTACAGAGACTTCGAGGTCGTTCTGATCGACAGCTCACCGGATCAGCAGACCGTGCGGATCGCCTCGGCGTTTTCGGAGATCGTCTTCGAGCACAGCGCGTCGCGGCTCTATTGCCACGAGGCCCGGAACCGGGCCATCGGCCGGGCGCGGGGCGAACTGCTGGCCTGTCTCGATGCGGACGTCTACCCCCGGCCGGAGTGGCTGGCCGAGCTGGTCGCGGCGTACGAGCGGACGGGGCAGGTCATCGTCGGTGCGCTGGCCTGTCATGGCTCGCGGCTCCGCGATCGCGGCATCCATCTCTGCAAGTTCGCGAAGTTCCTGCCCGGCGGTGCGCCGCGCGCCATCGATACGGCGCCGACGGCGAACCTTCTCGTCGCTCGCCACGATTTCGAGCGGGCGGGGGGGCTTCGGGGGGAGCGGTATCTGGCCGATGTCACGCTGGGGCGCGAACTGGTCGCCACCGGCCGGCAGCTGCTCTTCGTCGGAACGGCGGTGGCCGCGCATCATCACACCCAGTCGCTCCGCGCCTTCCTCACCGAGCGGTATGTGCGCGGCGTGTTGTTCGGGAAGATGCGCGGCGGCTGGCTCTCGGGACGGGCGGAGCTCGCGCTCTTCCTGGCTGCATCGGTATTTCCGGTGCGGCTCGTGAAGATCACCGGCCATGTGATCGGGCACTGCATTCGGGGCCGGCAGCTGACCGCCTTCCTGATCACGTTTCCGATCGTGCTGGCGGGGCACGCCGCCTGGCTGGCCGGAGAGTCGGTGAGCTACGCGCGGGCCCTGGTCACGCTTTGGTCCGGGCCCGCCGTCCGATCATCCTGAACAGCGCGCCCGCGTTCCGCCGCACGAGCATCCCCGGCAGGCGATAGAGCTTCTGCAGGAGCGGACGGGCGCGCGTTTTCATGAGCGGCTTCACCAGATCGACGCCGGCCTGGATGAGCACCTTCGGCGTGCGCCAGCGCCGCCGCACTTCCGCCCGCGCCGCCTTCACTACGCTCTCCGCAAAATGAACCTCGAGAGGCGCAACGTTCTCCGGGCGAGGCGACGCGGCTGCCACGGCAGCCCAGGCGGCATTGAAGCGCGCGTAGAACGCCTCCTTGGTCTGCTCACGGATGGCCCGAAGCTCCGGCTCGATGTAGCGGCTCGATGGTCTCAGCCCTCGGCCGATGGTCGGGTTCAGGTTGATCTCCCACGGCTGCACCTTCCCGCCCTTGATCGAATAGTCGATCCGCCCGTAGTCGGTGCGGGCGATCTCGAAGATCTCCTGCAACTCTTCTTCATGCGGGTTGCCGCGCACGTACTCCAGCTCTTCCTCCGCCATGGCCTGCGAGAACTCGTTCCCGGCGAACTTCAGCACCCAGCCGCGGCCGTAGTTCATGCTGCGCGGCACGATCCGTCCGCCGACGCGGAACGCGGCGTACTTGCGATACCAGCCGGCGGCATCGGCGGTCTCGCAGAACTCCACCACCAGGAGATCGGACAAGGAGCGGCCGAGGGCGAGGGCGCGCCCGACCCAGGTCTCGACTTCGCCGTGGGAATGCAGCAGCGGCGACAGCGCTCCGTCGTGTGCGCTCTCGGATCGGACGAAGACGGGAAAGCGGACGCCGCTCAAGTCCTCGGCAGCGCGCAGGCTGCGAAAGCCGCTCCGGCCGCGGGCCCACAGCTCCCGGTGCAGGTCGAAGCGCCGCAAGGTGCGCCGTGGATCGTTGTAGATCGCCGCGCCCGGCCAGGCGCTCAGTTGGGCCGCCAGCGCATCGATGAACCGGCCCATCGCCGGCGCGACCTCGTCACGCGTCGAGAAGACGTACGTACCGGCGGCGTAGCGCTGCTGCGAGAGGAGCTGTTCGTAGTGGAGGATCTGAATCTCGGAGCCGGCCAGGTCGCGGCCCCAGTGCTCGAGGTATTCGCTGAACATCCATCGGTCTTCGAGGGTCAGATAGTAGATCAACCGCGTACCTCTCCGGCATCGATGGAGACGGGCTCGGGCGCGCCTCCGGCGGTCTGCGCGTCCCACAGCCTTCGATACGTGGGAGAGGTGTGGAGCAACTCCGCGTGTCTCCCCAGTCCCACCACCCTCCCGTTCTCCATGACCAGAATCCTGCTCACGTTGCGAAGAGTGGACAACCGATGGGTCACCGATAAGACCAGTCTGCCCGCCATCAGGCGGTCGAGGGCCCTCTGCACCCGGGCCTCGCTGTAGGAGTCGAGGCTGGAGGTGGCCTCGTCCAGGAGCAGGATCGGAGCGTTCTTGAGAATCGCACGAGCGATGTTCACCCGCTGCGCCTCGCCGCGGGACAGGGCACGCCCGCCGTGGCCGATCATGGTCTGGTACTGCTCGGGCATGGCGACGATGTCATCATGAATCTCGGCGGCGCGTGCGGCCCACTCGATCTCCTCGCCGGACGCGCCGAGGCGTCCTCGCCGGATGTTGTCCGCGACGGACCCGGCAAACAGAAAGGGGTCCTGAGTGACGATGGCCATGCCCTGATGCAGCTCGGCCAGACGGAGGTCTCGAAGGTCGACGCCGTCGCAGGAGATGGCACCGGAAGTGGGATCGTAGAAGCGGGCGATGAGATTCAATAACGTGGTTTTTCCGGCCCCCGATGGCCCCACGATGCCGAGGGTCTCTCCCGCCGCGACGTGGAAGGAGACGTTCTCCAGAATGGTCGCCCCGTTCACGGTGAAACCCACATCGTGGACGGAGAGGACCCGGGGCGGCGTGAGCATGGGGCGGGCATCGGGCCGATCGCGCGTCGCCGAGACTCTCCGGAGCAGCGCCTCGATACTGGCCGAGCTGGCCCCGTGACGCTGAATCTCGAGAAAGGCCGTGTTCATGTTGTTGAGCGGTCCCTGCACGGCGCGCGCGGCGAGCAGGAAGGCCAGCAGCGCGGCCCAGCCGAGCGCGCCGGACTTCACCAGGTAGCCGCCGGCGATCACCACGACCACGGTGTTGATGCTGGCCATCGTGTCGAGCGCCACCCGGGCCAGGGCGCGGGTCCGCTCCATCCGCAGGAGCTCGTCGAAATACTGTCTTGCTCGATGGACGGTGCGGTCTGCTTCCGATCCGTCCGCGCCGTAGATCTTGATGATGCGGATCCCGTGAAGCAGTTGCAGGAGCATGTCGAACACGACGACGCTTTTGCGGCGGACGCCGAACGACTGGGCCAGCGTGCGGCGGGCGACGATGGTGATCGGCACCGCCGCCAGCGGTATCAGCACGAAGGCCCACACCGCCAGCCGGGGACTGAGGCTGACCGCCACGGCGATGAGACCGGCGGCCTGCATCGCCTCGAGAAGAAGAGCGGCCGCCGCCGTGGTCACCGATCGAAGGTTGGCCACATCCTGGCGGACGGTCTGAACCAGCTCGCCGTGGGTGCGGTGATCGAAGAAGCCGACCGAGAGGGTGAGCACGTGACGGATCAGGCGATCCATCGTTCCCAGCTCGACCACCGCCAGGATGCGCTGCTCGGCCAGCCTGGACTGGTAGGCGAGGAGCACTGCCGCCAGCTGCACGCCCAGGAGCAACGCCACGAGACTCCACAGCGGCAGCTCGAAACCGAGCCGGGTGGCCCATCCGCCGCCCCGGCCGAGAACGGCGGCGAGAAACTGGTGGATCAGAAGAATGGCCGAAGAGCTCAGCGCCGCCCGGCCGAGGGAAGCCAGCGCGAACCCGGCAAGCAGCGCGGGCTCGCCGCGCAACAGGCGCCACGGAAGACGCAGCGCGCGGTTCAACTCGCGCCTTCGGCAGCCAGGTCCGAAACGGGCCGCTCCTCCGTTGCGATAGCTGCCGCGGCGCGGCTTCCGCGGGAGAGGAACGCCGCGGCGGACATGTCGCCGGTCACGTTGAGCAGGGTCTTCAACATGTCCGGCGCGATCGAGGTTGCCTCGAGCAGGATGACCCCTTCCGCCGGGATGCCCGCGGCGAGATAGGCGGGGAGGGTGGTGAAGGCCTGCCCGCCCTGCGGAACTCCCACCGTACCGAAGCTCAGCAGGATGACTGTCACCATGAAGACGCTCAGCGTGCCGGCGCTCAACGGCACTTTGTAGACATGGGCCAGAAAGAGCAGCTTCGCGGTCGCGGAGACGGTCCGGTTGAGCTTGAAGATCGAGACGCTGAGCGGCAGGACGAACCCGGTCACCCGCGACGGCAGGCGCAGATGGTCCATCCCTCCCTGAATGAGCGCCGGCAAGGCGGCGATGGACGACAGCGTGCTGATGGCGACGAGCTGCGCGGGAGCGGCCGCGCGCGCAAACTCCCGCATCGACGTACGGCCCGCCATCGCGGTGAGCGGATAGAGCAGCGCGATGAAGAACGTCAGCTCCACGCAGACGAGGAGGATGAAGGCCCCCATCATGCCCGCCGCCCGCGCTCCGGCGTGCAGGGAGGATACGTAGGTGAGGGCGAAGACGCCGACGGGAGTCCCCAGCAGGATCCATCGCACCACGGACATCATCGCCTCGGCGAGCCCGCGCAGGATTTGGGTGAGCGGTCTTCGATGCTCGTCGCGAAGCCGGTTGATGGCCGCACCGAGCAGGGCCGCGAAGATGAGGATGGGGAGGATCTCGCCTTTGCGCGCCGACTCGACCAGGTTGGTCGGCAGGCGTTTGCTCCAGTCGCCGCCCGCCGCGTCGACGGCAGGCACGTTCGCGAAGCTGCGCATGCCGGCCAGCGACTGCACCATCGCCGGGTCGACCCGGTAGAAGGAGAGAAGAGGGGGGGTGAGGATGGCGGTGACGATGCCGGCCATGGCCAGCATCATCACGAAAAGCAGGATGGCCCGGAGCCCGAGCCGGCCCACCGACGCGCCGGGCTCCGCGGCGCTGCCGACGATGGACGAGAGCAGCTGGCTGGCGATCAGCGGCAGCAGGGCCAACTGCAGGGCGGCCAGCCAGAGAGCACCGAGAGGCTCGACCACCTTCGCCAGCTGGTCGAACAGCGGCAGCCCGGAGCGGTGACCCAGGGTACCGAGAGCGAGCCCGAGACCGAGGGCCAGCAGAGACCATGTCGCAAGAGAAAGCCGCCGCCGGCGGCGAGGTTCAGGGGGGAGATTGCTCACCCGCGCAGTATGCCCGGTTTTGCGGCGTTGCCGGAGCTCTCGGCAGAGCGCGCGACTGGCGGCGGGCGGTGGTTTGCACGATACTGGTTGTTTCCGGAGGTCCATCATGAACGGAACGAGCCGCGAAGAAAGGGACTACACGGCGCTCCTTCTCCTCACCGCCATCGGATTTCTCATCGTGGTGCTCGCGCTCAGTATCCAGTTCGGCTGGGCGATGCCGCCCGCGTTCCGGGCCTTGGCATTCATGCCGGCGCTCATCGGCATCGGGAACTACATCGTTGCGCAGCGCCGCACCCAGGACAGTCAGGAGCTAAGGCTGCTTCAGGACGCTTGCAACCGGGAGAAGACTCCAAGCCAGCAGCGGCTACCCATCCACTACTCGATCGCGGCTTCGTCGCTTCTCGCCGCGGTGTTCGTCATCGTGGCATTCAGCGACCCGCTGAAGCTGCCCGGCCTGGTCTACGCCGGTTACGGCGCATACGTGAGCACGCTGTGGAGCATGCTCGTGCGGATGAACTGCAACGCGCTCTCCCCCCGCTTTCTGGTGAACAGTGCCGTAAAAGCGGCGAGCGCAATGATCCTCGGCCAAGTCGCCGCGGAGGTCAGCGGTTTGGGGATGGGAGACAGCCACCTCGCCGCGCAGGCGGTCTTCTTCCTGATCGGACTCTTCCAGCCGATGGCCATCAAACGGTTGCGCACCACGGCCGTCACCACCTTCGGCGTCGTCTCCACGGGCGCCGCCGATCTCCCGGTGGGGATGCTGGAAGGCGTCGACGATGGCGCGGCCGACATCCTGGAAGAGATGGGCATCACATCGGTCCAGCATCTGGCGACGACGCCGGCGGACGAGGTCTGCGTGCGAACCTTCTACTCCCCGAACCGCGTGCTCGACTGGATCGATCAGGCCATCCTGACCATCCATACCAACGGGCGGATTGAAGACCTGCGGCGCATCGGCATCCGCACCGCGCGGGCATTGGACTTTCTGGAGACGAACAAGGCCTCGGAGGCAATGCGCGATCGTCTGAAGCAGGCGGCGCAGGCGCTCGGACTGCCCGAGGCCGCGCTGCCGGCGCTGATCGCATGCATCCGGAGGGATCCGGCTTTTCAGGTTCTTCTGAGTCACGACGTGATCTGCAAGGCGTCCGCTCACGTCCACACACCTGCTGGGCCCGATGAATCCACGGCGGACTTTGGACCTCCTATGACCATCCGCAGCACGCCCGCCGAGGACAGCCAACGGCCTTCCCCTTCGTAGTACCGGGCACGCCAGGCACTTCCACGTGGAAACGATGAGCAGTACGCCGCGCGACGGCGGGCACCCCCGCGCTCAGCCCCCGCCACCGAGCGCGCGCACGATCTCGTCCGCCAGCAGCATCGGGTCGAGCGGTTTTGCCACGAAGCCGTTGAAGCCGGCGGCGAGCACGCGGTCGCGGCTCGCCTCGTCGGCGTAGCCGCTCACCGCGATGGCGGGGAGGGTGGCGCTCTTGAGGCCGCGCAGGACGTGCAACAGGGAGACGCCGTCGTTGCCGGGCATCTCGATGTCGGTGATCAGAATCTGCGGCTCGAAGGTGCGGAGGGCGGCTTCCGCGTCGGTGGCACAGGAGGCGGCGGTGACGATCGCGCCGAAGCTGCCGAGCACGGTGCTGAGAAGCGTCCGGGTGGTCTCGTCGTCCTCCACCAGCAGGACGCGCAGCGAGCGGAGCTTCTCGTGTGGACGCTCGCCGCCGCGGAGCCGTTCGGCCGGTTTTTGATTCTCCGTCAGCCGGGGCAAGGTGACGGTGAAGGTCGATCCGGAGCCGCGGCCGGCGCTGCTCGCCGCGATCGAGCCGCCGTGCATCTCCACCAGCTCCTTGGCGATGGCCAGCCCGAGGCCCAGGCCGGTGCGGCCGCGAACGGAGGTGGCGGCCTGCCGGAAGCGTTCGAAGACGAGCGGCAGGAACTCCGACGGGATGCCCTCGCCGCTGTCCTCCACGGTCAGAACGGCATTCTCCCCATCGCGACCGGCGAGCCGGACCCGCACCACGCCGCCGGGAGGGGTGAACTTCACCGCGTTGCTGAGCAGGTTCCAGAAGACCTGCTGGAGGCGGGAGGCGTCGCCGAGGACCGTGGCGTCATCGGCCTGGATGTCCACTTCCAGGCGATGGCGCTTCGCATCGGCGGCGGGGCGGATGGCCGCGATGGCGCCGTGTGCGATGTCGGCAAGACGGACCGAGCTCGCGTTGAGGTGCAGCTTGCCGGTGACGATGCGGGACACGTCGAGCAGATCGTCGATGAGCTTGGCCTGCGCTTCACCGCTCTGGCGGATGGTCTGCAGGCCGAGGCTGACCTGCTCGGGCTCGAGGTCGCCGAGCTGCAGCAGGTGGGCCCAGCCGAGAATGGCCGTCATCGGCGTGCGCAGCTCGTGCGAGAGATTGGCGAGGAACTCGTCCTTGGCGCGATTCGCTTCCTGCGCGTTGCCGTACAGGCGCGCGTTGTCGACGGCGAGCGCCGCCCGCCGCGCAACCTCCTCGGCCAGCGCGACGTCGTCCGGCTCGAAGCGCGTTCGGGCGTCGGTGCCGAGGAAGGTGAGCACGCCGAAGGTCGTGCCGCGACTGGTCATCGGAACGGAGACGAAGCAGCGGATGCCCATGGCCAGGAGCGCCTCGCGATGTTCGTCGTCGCGGCCGACCGCGGTCAGCACCTCCTCCGAGACGTCGTTCATCAGAAACGTCGCCCCCCGTGCGAAGGTCTGCGACACGCCGTGAGGGGCGCTCTTCGGCGCATAGACGCGCCGCAGCCGGCGCGCGATGGCCTCGGCCTCCGCCCGCGGCGGATGAGCGACGGCGATGCGGCGGAACCCGCCGTCCGCCTCGACCAGGTCGATGAAGCACCAGTCGGCGAACCGGGGCACGACCAGGGCGCTGATGGCGCGCAGAGTGTCCTCGTGATCGAGCGAGCGGCCGAGGATCTCGCCGGCCTCCGCGAGGAACCTGGCGGTCCGCTCGGCCGATTTCCGTTCCGTGATGTCATAGACCGAGGCGAGAAAACCAGGCTGACGGCCGGGCTGCTCGAAGGGGGAGATGAGGACGAGGGCATCGAAGCGCTGTTCGTCGCGGCGGCGGAAACGGAGCTCGTAGCCGGCCGGGTTGATGTTGCCCGCGATCACCTCTTCGAACGCGGCCTTGATGTTCTCGCCCTCCTCCGGGGGCCAGTAAGCGAACGGTGGAGTTCTGCCCACCAGTTCCGCTTCGGGCCAGCCGACCATCGCCGCGAATGCGCGATTGACGTAGGTCTGCCGTCCGGAGGCGTCCACCACGGCGACGCCGGCCACCATGGAGTTTTCGATGGCGCGCCGGAATGCCGACTCCGCGGCGACCGCGGCTTCGGCCCGTTTCCAGTCCAGCCAGGTCGAGGCCTGATTGGCTGCCACGCGGAGAATCAGGCGCTCCGTTTCGGTGGGGAAATCGGCTCGCCGGGAAGCGACGACGAAGCGGTCGGCGGTGTGAAACGACAGCGCGGAGGTGAGGAGCCGCATGGGCGGCCCGCCGAACCCGGCGACGGTCTGCACGTTGCCGGTCGCCTCTTCCGCGGCGGCCGCGCGCAGGCAACGCTCGGTCTCGTGATCGCCTTCGCGCTTGAGCCGAACGATCTCGGCGGCCTGATTGGCCGGAGAGGTGAGGTAGACGCCGTCCGCATCGATCATCCGGGCCACCACGTCCACCAGATCGGCGCAGATCTGGCCGGGCTCGTACCCGGCCCAGACCGTGGGCAGCATGGTCAGCGCCACCACATCGCGCAGCGAGCGGCGCAGCTCGACCGGGTCCCGGACCGGTTCCGTGGTGGGATCGTTAGGCGTCATTGACCGCGCGCCGCCGGCGCAGCTCGGCGAGCATCTCGTCGGGTGGTACGAAGAAAGGGTTCTCCTGCAGCAACCCGCCGATGATCACCATCGGGTGCGTCCTCATGATGTCCATCACTACGCCTGCGCCAAACTTGGCGAGATCGTACGTTCACGTGACGGCGTCGTCGTACTTCGGGAGCACGTAGTTCAGGCGCGTCTCGTACTCCACGATGTCCTCCACACCAGGCCGGTCCTCCAGCGCCCACTCCATGTTGGCCACCAGCCGGGTGAGGGGAAAGCCCTGGGTCTTGCCGGCCGTGAGCACCTCCTCGATCAGGGCCAGCATGGCGTTCTGATCGAAATGCCCGCCGCGGAGATAGGCATCCTCCCAGCGAAGGACGGTGAGCTGCCCGCTGGCCTCGGCGGGCTCCGGGTCGATGCCCCCCTCGCGCAGGCGGGCCATGTGATCCACCCGGTGGTTCGGGTCGACGATGTGAAAGGCGCGGTCGCCGTGATCGAAGCCCTCCGCGATGAACGGCATCAGCACCCGGTACTCCTCATCGCGGGTGTGGAAAAACGCGCAGACGTGACGGGCTCGATCGAGTACGGATCCGGCCAGATGGACGGGGCGCTCCTCTGCAGACACGGTCATGTGGGTCCCCTATGCGGAAATACGACGAGACGTAGTGTAAGGGAGGCATGCAAGCGCGATGCAGAACGCCCTTGCATCCGCCTCCTCCCGGCACTCTACATCGCGTTCAGCCGCCAGCCATGGCCCCGATGGACCGGGGGGACCGAACGTAGTGCCCGGAACCGGTGTTCTTGAAGATGATGCGCCACGTTGCCTGCACGATCTTTCTGGTGATGGCCGCCGCCTGCGCGGCCGCCCAGGAGTGGTCGGTCGATGTGGTGGCGCCGCGCAAGCGGCTGGTGAGCCGGAACGATCTGGTCATCTACTGCCGCAGCGACCGGGAGATCGACGGCTGCACCGAGTTCCTGGGCGAAATGCTCCGCTGCGATTGCCGCCGCGCCGGCCAGGAGTGGTCGATGACGGCGCGCGCCCAGTTCGTCCCTTACATGTACGTCGTCCGGCCCGACATCGAGGAGCACGAGCAGCTGCACATCGACGATCTGCGCACGCAGGTGGGGCGCTACTTCGCCGACCTCACGGCGCGCCGGTTCGAGGACGGCGAGAGCTGCCGCAACGCGGCGGAGTTCGAGATGACGGTGTTCAACCTGCGGCTCGATCTGTTCCGCAAGCTCTCGCAAAGGAAGCTGCATTGAGCCTGGCCGCGGTCATCGCGGCGGCCGCGCTCACCGCCGCGCCGCTGGAGCTCTTCCACAAGCTGCTGCGGCAGAAGGACCCGTTCGCCGCGGCGTCGAGGCTTCCCGCAACGCGGATCGAGGACGGCGTATGGCGCCGTCATGAAGGAGACGGCTATGTCGTGGAGCTCGGTCCCTTCGTGAAGCGCACGCCGCAGAAGATCGTGATCGCGACCCGTTTCTCCACCCGCGCCGATGCTGCCGCCTATGCCGGCCAGATCATCGCCGCGTTGCCCACCGCCCCTAATCCCCGCCCGCCGCCGGAGATCGGCGACTACCGTGGGGCCATCGTGATCGCGCGGCGGCCGATCGGCCTGGAGATCGATCTTCAGGAGCTGGAAAACGAGTGGCGGGTCACGGTCACCCTCATCGCGGGCGGATCGAGGATCGTGGTGCCGATACCGTCTCAGCGCGGGTCGGGCGGGAGAGGGGGCGGCAAGGGCTGATTCACCGCGTCCTTCACGACCTCCGGAATGGTCTGGGCCAGCGACACGACCGCCAGGCCGATCGCCGCGTTTTGGATCTGCGCCTTCGCCTTGTCCGCCTTGTTCTGGTTGCCCTGCGTGGCATAGAGGAAGCCGGAGTAGAGGGCGGTGAAAGCGCGGAGATACTCCTCGCGCACCGCGGGCGACAAGGCCTCCCACGCCGCCTTCGCCCCGGCGGCGTTCGTCGCGTCCGCGGCCTGCCGGCCGTCCGGATCGCGCAAGGTGAGGGGATTGTTCTCGGCATACGCGTAGCGGTTCCAGGCCTGGGGGCGGGCCAGCGCGCGCTTGGCGGGGATCAGCGGATCGAGGGAGAGGAAGCGGCCCAGCGCCGGGTTGTCATAGCGCGCGTGCAGGTAGTCGAGCGTGTACGGCACGCCGGTGTCGTCGCGCTCCTGCCCGGTGTACTGCAGCGCGTTGCGCGACGGCTCATGGAGGCCGCCCGCGATCTCGGGGCCGAAGGCGTGATAGTCGTGGAAGCCGGCGAGGTCGTCCTCGTCGTTGGTGACGCGGCGCGGCGTACCGAGGTGGTCGAGATGGTAGTGATAAGTGGTGATGACCTCATCCTCGGGCTGGCGGGAGGCGAGCAGCAGACCGTCTCGCCAGACGTAGTCCCGTGACCACTGCCAGCCGCTGGTCCCTTCGCCGCTGCTGAACTGGCGGAGGATGCGCGCGTGGACGTCGCGCACGGACCACTGCCAGGACGCTGCATGGATGGCGTGGGTGGCGAGGCGTTCGTCATCGGCGGTGTAGAGAAACTCGGTGCCGGCGTCGCGGTCGGCAGTGAGGATGTTGGCGGCGTCCCACTGGTAATGGTGCGCGCCGAGGGCGGTCACGTTGCCGGAGCCGCTGGGATCGTACGCGACGGTGCCGGTGAGGTGATTGTCGTTCGCGTTGACGCCGTAGCCGAACTGGCAGGCGGCGCCGTCGCTCTGCAGGCAGTTCTTCCGGTTGCCGAACGCGTCGTACTCGTACTTGCGCGTCGCGCCGTTCATCTTCGCCTGCACCAGGCGGCCGACGTCGTCGTAAAGGAGCTCGTCATCGCCCATCCGGGCGACGCTGCCCGAGCCGTCGTAGGTGAACACGATGCCGCCGGGCCAGTTGACCACCTCGCGCGCCTGCTGCGCCAGGAGGGGAGGAGGGATGAGGACGAGGAGGGCGGACATCAGCCAGAGGCGGGTGCGGTGGACGAGCATGATGAGCACGAACAGGGCGAGCGCGGTGGCCCAGAAATGCGCGGCGGTGGAGTCGGAGAGGCTCATGCGGCGGAGGTAGCCGGAGCCGGGCTTGTACAACTCGGGGACGCCCGCCCGGGCGAGCAGGGCGGATAGGGGGGAGGTGAGGGCGGCGGCGATGCGCGCCGGCAACGGCGGGCGCGACTCGGGGGTGAGATAGGGGAGCTGCAGCAGCGTCAGGGCGAGAGCGATGATCAGGGCGGCCAGGAGGGACCGGGCCCGCTTCTGCAGCGCCGGCAGCAGGAGCCAGGTGGCCACTCCCCACAGTGCGGCGGCGAGCACGATCACGATGACGGTGGCCGCGGCGGGAGTGGAATGCACGCTCCACGCGGCCAGCGGCGGGGCGATGATTTCGGCTGTAAAGAAGGGCCGGACCAGGAGCGAAGCGACGATCGTCACCGCCCAGCTGATGGTGCCGATGACGAGGGCCAGGTATTGGAGGGCCGGCGCGTGATCGGGCCGGAGCAGCGGCGTCGAGGCGGCGGCCGCCGCCCCGACGGCGATCACGATGACCGTGACCGCCAGCGCCGCCTTTGCCCTACCAGCCATGGTCGTCCTTGGACCGGTACTCCCAACGCTTGCTGTCGCCGGTGACGTCGCGGTACCACCCGCGGGCTTTGTTCTCGTAGTCGATGGCAAACGGGTTGGTTCCGCCGCGCGGCCCGCCGGGGGCCGTGCCGCGCTCGCCTCGCGCGATGGCCAGCGCGTGCCCGAGCTCGTGCTGAATGGCGCTGCTCAGATTCTCGTAGCTTCCGCCCGGCGTGATGAGCGGCAACCCGCCCGGATTGATCGCTACATACGCGCTGTGCGAAGACTCGTCGGGGCTGAGCTTGCCGTTCACCGGCTGCGTATATGCGGGCGCGTGGCCGCCGGAGTTGTACTGCATCCCGCCGAGATAGAAGTAAATGTTCGCGTCCGCACGGACCGCTTCGGCGATGGTCGCCGCGGTCGGTGAAAGCGCCGCGAAGCTGTCGATGTCGCCCTTGATGCCGAGGAGGCGCTCACCGTGGGAACCGGTGGTGATGGTGAGGCGGCTGGCCGCTTCCGGCTGCATGAGCGAGTCCTTGATGGCCACCAGCTCCGCCTGCGCGCGCTGGTTCGTGCCGGTGAGGACCGTCGCCTCGCCGGTGGGGTCGAAGAACGAGAGCGGGCTGTTGCGAGCGTAGGCGTAGCGGTTCCAGGTCTGCGGATTGGCCGGGCTGCCGCCGACCGGGTCGATGCTCAGGAAGCGGCCCAGCGAGGAGTCGTAGAAGCGGGCGTGCATGTAGTCGAGCCCGTACGGCTCGTCCTCGCTGTCGCGCTCGTGGCCGGTGTATTTGAGCTCCGTCCGGGAAGGCTCGCGCAGGCCGCCCGCGACCTCCGGGCCGAAGGCGTGATAGTCGTGGAAGCCGACGATGTCGTCCTGGTCATCGGTGATGCGGCGCGGCGAGCCGAGGTGGTCGAGGTGATAGTGATACGTCGTCACCACGTCCTCTTCGGGCTGGCGGGAGGCCAGCAGCTTGTCGTTGCGCCAAACGTAGTCCTTCGTCCAGGTCCACGCCGTGTTGCTCTCGTTGCTGGTGAGCTCGCGCAGGACCTTGTTGTCCAGGTCGCGCACCGTCCAGTTCCAGGAGCCGGCGCTGACCCGGTGCGTCGCGATGCGCTCGTCCTCGGCGGTATAGAGGAACTCCGCGGTGAGGGCGGTGCCCACCTTCTCGCTGGTCGTGGTCTCCACCGCGTCGTAGTCGTAGCCGTGGGGGCCGAGGCGGGTGATGTGGCCGGAGCCGGCGGCGTCGTACGTCACGTCGCCGGTGAGGTGATTGTCGTTGGAGTTGATGCCGAAGCCGAACTGGCAGGCCGCGCCCGGGTTCGTCTGCGTGCAGTTCTTGCGGTTGCCGTAAGCGTCGTAGGTGTAGTCGCGGGTCGCGCCGTTGACCTTGGCCTGCACGAGCCGGCCGACGTCGTCGTAGAGGAAGTCGTCGTTGCCGATCTTGCCGATGTTGCCCGCGCCGTCGTACGTGTACGACACGCCGCCGGCCCAGTTGACCGGCTCGACCACCGCGTTCGCGCGCGTCCGCAGGGGCAGGACCGACTTCACGCGCGGATCGGTGGCCAGCGCGCGCGCCCGGGACGGCGACAGACGGATGACCACCGTCTCGCCGGTCGCGCTGTGCGACGACTCGACCGTGCCGCCGTAGGTGGCGGCGAGCTCCGCGCCGATGGCGTCGGCGCGGTCGACCGCCGCCGCGGCATCGAGCTTCACCACATAGCGTTGCTCCTGCGAGGCCAGCAGCGGCGTGCTCGCGGCCAGGATGAGGAGGACCGAAGTCAGGATTCGACGCATGGATGTTTTGTTCTCCTTCATCGCTGTTCCTTGATGCGCACCGTCACCTTGTTCGAGTGCAGAGTCCCCGATTCGCGGCTCCGGAAGTGCGCGCCACGGCCGAGGGAAGCGGGCACCGGGCTGGTGTAGTCGACCCAGATGGTGTACGTCCCGGCCCTGGGGAAAAGGTCCGCCGTCCCGTCGGCGCGGGTCGTTCCGAGAGAGTGGCGCTTCTGCAGGGTGACGAATGCATCCGCTCGTTTGAAAACGGAGGGAGGGATCATGTCGTCGTCGAGCGCCTTCGGCTGCACATCCTTGCCGGCGGCGTCCGTCACGTGCAGAACCAGGCCCCCCGCGTAGCCCCAGCGAAGACTGCCGAAGACGGTGACGACGTCGTTGCTGACGTTTTCGAGGCGCACCTCGAGCCCGATCGGCTGGCCCAGCCGATACTCGCCCGCGCTCGTCGCGAGGCGTACTCGCAACGGCGCGCGCTCATCGCCCAATGCCGTCATTCCCATCATCATCACCGCCGCGGCGCTGATGGCCAGCAAGCCGCGCCTGATCCGGCCGGCCGGTCTCGATCCGGTGTGCCTCATGGCTGTGAATTCACGTATGCCCGCAACTGCTCGGGGTGAGCGATGAGATTCTGAATGTACTGCCGCTCGCTTCTGCTCAGGCCGATCTTCCGGCCGACCTGAAGCTGGAACCGCATGGCCGTGACCTCCGCGGGAAGGCCGCGGCTGCTCGACGTTCCGCCCTGATTGAACAGATCGACGTGCTTTCCGTCGTGGGCGATGGCCGAGCCGAGCCACGACGAGCTGCTGTCGCGAACGTAGTCGGCGGTCAGCGTCAACGCACCCGTGCTCTCCATCACGGAGGAGCGTTGGGCCGAGTTGTCCACGTCGATGCTGCGGATGTTCTTGATGATGGTTTTTTCGGCCGGGGTGAGATTGCGGCCGTTGTTGATCTTGCGCAGGCTGGCGTTCACCTGGGTCTGCAACTGACCTTGCCTGCGCGCGGTGAGGCTGTCGTCGATGTGCACGTGGATTCTCTGGCCGAGGAGCCGGGCGTCGTAGTCGAGGCGGCCGTCCGGGTCGACGTAGCGGAGCGGGTTGTCCCGAACGTACGCGTACCGGTTCCAGCCCTGCGGATTGGGGATCGTCTGCTTCAGATCGAACGCCGGGTCGAGGCTGAGGAATCGGCCGAGGGAGGCGTCGTAGAAGCGCGCGTGCATGTAGTCGAGGCCGTACGGCTCGCTCTCGCCGTCGCGCTCGTGACCGGTGTATTTGAGGTCCGTCCGCGACGGCTCGCGCAGGCCGCCCGAGACCTCGGGGCCGAAGGCGTAATAGTCGTGGAAGCCGACGATGTCGTCGTCATCGTCCGTGATGCGGCGGGGGGAGCCGAGGTGATCGAGGTGATAGTGATACCTCGTCACCACATCGTCTTCGGGCTGGAGGGAGGCGAGCAGCTTGTCGTCCCGCCACACGTAGTCCTTCGTCCATTGCCAGGCGCCGCCGTCGGTGCTGGTGAACTCGCGCAGGACCTTGTCGTCCACGTCGCGCACGGTCCACTGCCAGGAGCCGCCGCTGACGTTGTGCGTGGCGATGCGCTCATCGTCCGCGCTGTAGAGGAACTCCGTGGTCGAGGACGTGCCGATCCTGTCGCGCGTCATCATGTCCCACCCGTCGTACTCGTACCGGTGCGGGCCGAGAGCGGTGACCTTGCCCGAGCCGGCGGGGTCGTACGCCACATCGCCGGTGAGGTGGTTGTCGTTCGAGTTGATGCCGTAGCCGAACTGGCAGGCCGAGCTCGGGTTGGTCTGCGCGCAGTTGCGGCGGTTGCCGAAAGCGTCGTAGGTGTAGTCGCGCGTCGCGCCGTTGATCTTTGCCTGGACCAGGCGGCCGACGTCGTCGTTGAGGAACTCGTCGTTGCCCATGCGGACGATGTCGGCGGCGCCGTCATAGGTGATGGCGACGCCGGCGGCCCAGTTCACCGGCTCGACCACCGCGTTTGCGCGCGCGCGCAACGGCGTGACCGACTTGACGCGCGGATCGTAGCCGAGGGCGCGCGCTTTGGCCGGCGTGAGGCGGAGGACCACCGTCTCGCCGGTCGCGCTGCGCGACGGCTCCACCGTGCCGCCGTAGGTGGCGGCGAGCTCCGCGCCGATGGCGTCCGTGCGGCCGACGGCGGCGCTCGCATCGAGATGAATGACGTAGGCGCGGTCCTCCGTCGCCGCGGACGCCGGAGCGGCCGCGGCAATGAAGAGCAGGGCGAGGAAAACGTAGCGGGCGCGCATCACTTGTCGTACTCCACCTTGATCTGGCCGTTGCGCGTCGGCTGCTCGATCATCTGCACGCCGTTCCAGCCGGTGGCGATCCAGAGGCCGCCGTCGGCCTTGAAGAGCGCGAAGCCGAGCTGGTCGTCGTTGCCGTTGTCGGTCGCGGTGACCACGAAGGGCACGCCGGCGGCGATGGTCTTCTTGTCCGTGTCGTCGACGAGCGTGCCGGTGCCGACCACCAGGCCCTGACCGCCGGCCGTGGTGCGGCGGACGGCCAGCGAGGCGGTGTCGACGGACAGCGAGTAGCGGTGCTTCTTGCTGCTCTCCGTCTTGTCGAACGTCACCCGGAAGCTGGCGTCGAGCTCCTTCTGCTTGTCCTTCCCCTTCTCCTTGTATTCGAAGTTGAAGTCGACCTGCGCCTCGCTGCCGAGATCGGGCGCGTACGGTCCGGTCGCGGAGGCGATCGTCATCTTGACGTTGCCCTTGATGCGGTCGGTCGTCGCGGCGAGGACGGTGATGGCCAGGTTGTCGGCCGCGGCATCGCGGGTGTAGTAGCCGCCGACGGTGGCGCCGACGGTGAACGTCGCGGGCAGGGCCGTGCCGAAGGGGCGGGTGAAGCTGCAGGTGGCGATGCCGCTCCGCTCGTCGCTGCTGCTGACCAGGCCGATGGGCGCCGTGCAAAGCGTGGTGTTGGTGGCGCGGTCGACGAAGGTCAGGGTCGCCTTGCGGATGTCGCCCGGGAACGTGTCGCCCGCCGCGTCAGCGGTGACGCTGATGTCGCGCACGGTGGCGGAGAGGGTGATGGTGGTGGTCGGACCGGAGACCGAGGCGGCGAGGAGGGGGGGTGTGGTGATGGTCACCCGGGCGTCTTCCGCCGTCACGGTGAGCGTGGAGCCGACGTAGGTGATGGTGTAGTTCGGCGAGGTGAGGCCGCCGATGGAGATCGCGTACGTGCCGGGCGCGCTGCCCGCATCGGCCGGCGTGGTGATGCCGAGCGTGCCGGCCAGCACCGCCGGCGTCTCGCCGAGGACGAAGCCGGTGAAGGTGGCGGTGAGCGTGGGCAGCGGATCGCTGTACTGCTTGGAGGCCGGATTGGCGGCGATCTGCAGCGCGGCGCGGAGGATGGTCAGCGTGGCCGGCGTGATCGTCACGTCGTAATTGGCCAGCCGGTTGTTCGGGTCGTTCAGCGCGGCGGTGATGGGGTACGTGCCGGCGCCGCTCTGCTGCGTGGCGATCGTCGCGTAGGACGGCGTGATCGGATCGTTGTTCACGACGCCGGTCAGGGTGCCGGTCAGCGCCGGGAGCGGCGCGCCGTAGACCTTCGACTTCGCGTCGGCGGTCAGCGACAGCGTCGCGCGGCGGACATCGAGCGTCACGCTCCTGGTGGCCGGGTCGTAGTTCGGCGTCGCCGCCGCCGAGACGGTCAGCGTCTGGCCCAGGCCCGCGTTGAGCATCGTGCCGGAAGCCGGCGTGTAGGTGAGCGCGCCGGCGGGCGAGGGACCGACCACCTGCACGGCTGCGTTGAGCTGCGCCGCGGACAGCGCCGTGCCGTAGACGATGGGCGCCGGGGCGGACCAGGTCAGCGTCTGCTGCGCCCTGGCCACGTCGATGGTGCGGGTCAGGTCGGCGCTGTTGTAGTTGTGCGGGTCGGCCGGCGTGAAGTGCGCGGAGAGCGTCTGGCCGGGGCCGGCATTGAGGATCGTGCCGGCGGGGGGGGTGTAGTCGAACGTGCCGTTCACGTCCGCCGTGGCGCCGAGCTGCTGCGCGCCAAGGGGCGTGCCGTACACGATTGGCGCGGGCGCCGTCCAGGTGATCGCCGGCGTCGCCTTGAGTACATCGATGGTGACCGTGGCCGTGGCGGCGTCGTAGTTGTCGGTGGCCGGCGCGGTCACCGTGAGCAGCTGCCCCGAGCCCGCCTGCAGCACCGTCCCCTCGGACGGCGTGTACTCGAGCGAGGCGGCAGGCGCCGGACCGACCGCCTGCACCGTGGCGTCGAGCTGCGCCGAGGAGAGCGGCGTGCCGTACACGATGGTGGCCGGCTTGCTCCAGGCGATCGACTGCTGCGCCTTGAGGATCTGCAGGGTCACCGCGGCCGAGAGCGGCTCGTACCGCGAGTCGTTCGGCGTGAAGGTGACGGAGAGCTGCTCGGTGCCGGCGTTGAAGATCGTGCCGGCCGGCGGATCGTAGGTGAAGACGCCCGGCACGTCGGCCGTCGCGTTGAGCTGCGCGGCCGAGAGCGGCGTGCCGTAGATGATCGGCGCCGGGTTGTTCCACTGCAGGCTGGCCGTGACGGGGGTGACCCGGATGTCGACCGAGCCGCTGGCGGCTTCGTACGAGGCGGTGGCCGCGACGCTGACGCGCAGCTCGTGGTCGCCCGCCGGCAGCAGCGTGCCGAGCGGCGGGTCGTACGTGACCGCGCCGGCCGGATCGGTGCCGGAGGGGAGGACGCGCGCGTTGAGCTGAGCCGGTCCCAGGGCGACCAGCGCGGTGATCGGCGCCGGGTCGTTCCAGAAGACGAGCTGCGAGCCCTTTTCCACGGTGATGGTGGTGGAGGTGGCGGAGCTCTCGTAGTTCGGGCTGTCCGGCTCGAACGTCACGGTGAGCGTCCGCGTGCCGACCGGCAGCATCGTGCCGGGCGCGGGGTCGTATTCGAAGCTGCCGGCCAGCGCCGACTTCGCGTTGAGCTGCGCGGCGCTGAGCGGCTTGCCGTACGGGATCGGCGCGGGGGTGGCCCAGGTGACCGAGGACTGCGCCTTGTTCACGAGGATGACGGCCGTCTTCTCGATCGGCGCGATGGTCGCGTCGGCCGGGGTGAAGGTGAGGCTGAGCGTCTGGTACCCGGCGCCGACGACGCTGCCGGCGGCCGGCGAGTAGAGGAAGGTGCCGGGCACGCTTGCCGTCGCGTTCAGCTGCGCGCTCGACAGCGGCGTGCCGAACACGATCGGGGCCGGGTTGTTCCAGGTGACCACCGCCGGGGCGGTGGTGATGAGCAGGTCCGCGCTCGCCGTCGAGGCGTTGTAGGTCGCGTCGCCGTCGAAGCGGACGGTGATGGCGTTGGGGTAGTTGCCGGCGGCGAGGCCGGCCACGTTCACGACCGCGGTGGCCGTGCCGTCCGGGGCGGTGAGCAGACGGGCGAACTCGTTGCCGCTGCGGCTGAAGACGAGCTGGCCATGGGCGACCGGCGTGGTGCCGGCCAGCAGCGTGGCCGTGACGGCCGCGGCCTTGCCAAGCGGCGCCGGATCGACGGTCACGGTGAGCGCCGTGGCCGTGTTGCCCGGCGTGCCGGTCCCGCCGCCGCCGGTGGTCGTGTCGCTGTTGTTGCTGCCGCCGCCGCCGATCTGCCACTCCGCGCCGGAGCGCGTCTCGACGTCGACGGTCTGGGAGAGGGTCGTGCCGGAGAGCAGCCAGACCTTGTTCTCGCCGGTGGTGGAGTTGCGCCAGAGGATGTCCGGGCGTCCATCGCCGTCGAAGTCGGCCACTTCGGCCGGCACGAAGTTCGTGTCGCTCATCGACGGCATGGCCAGCGAGGAGGCGTGCAGACGGCGCGGCCCGCTGGTCTTGGCGACCGAGGAGCGCTCCGCGTCATCCATCAGCCAGATCGCGTTCTGGCCCGTGTTGCGGTCGTGGAAGAAGAGATCCGGCTTCTGGTCTCCATTGAAGTCGCCGGTGCCATAGAGACCGCTGCCGCCGGAGTTGGGCAGGGCCCAGGTGCCGGCATGCGCGGTGTCGTTGCCGAACCAGAGCTCGTTCTCGCCGGTGGCGTTGTTGTGCCACACGATGTCGTCGCTGTCGTCGTTGTCGTAGTCGGCGACGGCGCCGATGGTCCAGGCCGGACCGGGGCGCGACTCGAGCGGGCGTACCTCGCTCAGGTTCGTCCGGTTCATCAGCCAGACCTCGTTGTTGCCGGTCTGCGGATCGCGCCAGACGATGTCCGTCCGGCCGTCCGCGTTCAGGTCGCCCACGCTCTGCATCTGCTCGGTGGCGCCGTTCTGGGGGAGCGGCTGGGTGCTGATGTGGCTGGTGCCGGACATCACCCACAGCTCGTTCTGGTTGGTGGCGGAGTTGTGCCACAGCACGTCCGACTGCTGGTCGCCGTTGAAATCGTGGCTGACCGCGCGGCGCCTGTGCGGCGGCGAGGTGATGAAGGCTCCTCCCGAGCGGCTCCACTGCGAGCCGCAGTTATTCGTCGCCTCCAGCCAGTAGAACGAGGTGGAGAACGGGTTGACGGTGATCTCCATCCCCTCGCCGTCCGAGACCTTCGAGCTCTTGTCGCCCGGCATGCCGTGGTACCACTGCAAGCGGATCTCGTCGGTAACGCCCGGCGGGTTCTCGGCGATGGCGTAGAAGCCCACCGGTGCGCCCGGACGGGGCGAGAGAACGTCCTCCGGCGCGGCGCTCGCGCCGTGGAAGAGCGAGTCGCGCAGGGTGGGCACGCCGCAGGTGGAGCCGGCCGGCGTGTCGTTGGTCCACGTCACGCTGTCGCTGGCCACCATGCCGCAGCTGTTGAAGACCTGGACCTGGAAGGTGGAGCTGTGGCCGGGGGAGGGATAGCCGCTGCTGCCCCGGTCGAAGAGCTTGTACGCGCAGCCCGGGCCGGTGCAATCGGCCAGCGGGATGTTGTTGACGAACCAGCGGTACTTGAGCTGGGTGCCGGTGACGTAGACGCGCAGCGGGATGTAGCGGCCGTTGGCGACCGAGCCGCCGCGCAGATCTTCGATGAGCACGGGGCAGACCGCCGGCGGCAGCGCGTCCTGGTTGACCGCGGCGCGCGCCACTTCCTGGCCGTTCTGCTTGAGGATCAGGTGTGCCACGCGCTTGGCCGGATCGGGATTGTCGAAGACGGTGAAGCGGATGTTGCCTGAGCCCGGGTCCCGCGGCTGCCCGCCCACAGGCGCGCTGATGGTCAGCCAGCTCTCGTCGGTGGAGACGGTCCAGGCGCAGGTGGGCGCGGTCGAGACGTCGATGCTGCCGGTGGCGAAGCCGCTCTCGGCCGGCACGTAAGCGATCTCCGGCGAGAAGTGGAAGCTGCAGCCGGTGCCGCTCTGCTCCACCTGCACGTCGGTCCAGAGGACGTCGAAGTTGACTCTCACCTTCGCGCCGCGGGTGCTGGAGCTGGTGTTCGCCGGCACCGCGACGGTGAACAGGTCGACACCCGCCTTCTGGGTCAGCGGCGCCACCTGCAGGAAGCCCGGATCGGGGAAAGGCTGCCACTTGCAGCGGTCGGAGGTCTTCACCAGCACCTGGTACGGCGAGCCGGCCGGCGTGCCGCCGGGCAGGACGTTGAGGAAGAGCGGCTTGACCGCGTACGCCGGCGCGTCGCAGGCGACGACCAGGTTCGCGGTCACGCTCCTGGCCGGCAGGATGCCGCCGGCGTAGGTGACGGTGATGGCGTTCTCGTACGTGCCGGGGGCGGCATCGACGGCGTGACGGAGGATGGCGAAGCCGGTCGTGCCGGTGCGGGCCCGGCCGATCTCGCGCCCGAAGACGCTGAAGATCAGCTCCTCATCCTGCGCGAAGCCGTTCGAGGAGCTGAGGTTCGCCGTGAACGAGGCCGGGATGCCGACCGAGGCGCTCACCGGGTTGGCGGAGAGATTCGTCTCCGTCGCGCAGCCCTTGAAGGTGGAGGGCAGCGAGGTCATGGCGACGGTGCGCCCATGATGGCAGCCGCCCGTTCCCCCCTCCGCCTCCGGCCCCTCGGCCGTGACGGTGTAGGTGTAGGAGACGTTCGGCTGCGCGCTCGCGTCGATGTACTTCACGTCGCTGACGCACGCCGCCAGCGGCTGGCCGTTGCGCTCGACCTTGTAGCGGACGTCCGCGCCCGAGCCGCAGCTCACGGCCGGCGGCCAGGTGACCCGCAGACCGCAGGAGTTCGAGTCCGGCTTCACCAGCAGCGAGCCGGGCAGGAAGTACGGCGTGAGGTCGGCGCAGCCGGTGAAGGTGATCTTGCTCGGCCGGGCCATGTTGTTCTGCTCGGCGTATTTGTCGACCGGCTTGCGGGGAGTGGCGTGCTCCACGTTCTCCACCATCCCGGTCGGGTGGTAGGTGAGGGTGGCGAAGGGGATGAGCTTGGAGGCGAAGCCATCGACGGAGGTGAGGAACCCCTCGCTGCGGGTGTTGGTCACCCGCAGCAGGCCGTCCGCCGTGGAGCAGTTGTAGCGGCAGGTCGGCATGGTGACCGTGCCGGGCTGGAGCACCGCGTCGTAGTCGATGCTGTACGCGAACTCCTGGATCGGAGTGCGCGTGCTGCCGTTGACCTTCTCCACGATGGTGGTCCGCTTGGAGACCTGTCCCGCCGCCTCCGCGTACTCGTACTTTTCGGTCACGTCGACCTGCCCGGAGGCGAGGTCGTTGCGGCGCGTGGCCTGCACCAGCTTGCCGCGGCTCAGGTCCGTGCTGCTGTTGTTCACCTTGGCGAAGTCGAACTGCTTGAGGATGCCGTCCTGGTCGCTGACGATGTGCAGGCGCTCGGCCTTGTCGTACTCGAGGCTGAGCGTCTTGCCGGCGAAGGTGCGTTTGGTGGCGTGGCCCCGCGAGTCGAAGGCGCTGTAGACCGTGTCGGACGTCGCCTCCGGGTGCTGCTCGGTCTTCATGAAGCCGCGCGGGTCGTAGATGAACTTGCGGTTCTGCGTCGCGCCGTCGCCGGACATCTTCACGGCGATGAGGCGGTCGGCCGCGTCATACGTGTAGTCGGTGATGGCGTTGCCGCCCTTGACCTGGTTCGAGCTGGTGCTGACCGAGCTCTCCGTGACCTGGGTCAGGCGTCCCAGCCCGTCGAAGAGGCGGGTGGTGAGGGCGGGCCGCTCCGGACGGTTGACGCCGTCGAAGCGGAAGACGGTCTCCACCTCCTCGCTGATGCCCTTGAACTTGTGGGTGATCTTGTGCGCCGCGCCGTCCGGCGGCGTGATCTCCGTCTGCCGGCCGAGGTAGTCGTAGACGATGGTCGTGGCGGAGGCGGGGCGGAGGGACGGCGGTGCGCTGGAGGGGTTGTTCGTGTAGCTCTCCGGCTGGGAGATGCGCGTCTGGCGGTTCTTGCCGTCGTACTCGAAGCCGCGCACGCTCCACTCGCCGGCCGCGGGCATGCGCGTGAACTCCAGCATCGGGCGGCCCAGGTCGTCGAAGCGGACGAACTTGTGTCCCACTTCCTGGCCGCCGGAGGTGGCCGTCACTTCCACGTGCGGCGAGGTGTCGATGCCGTACTTGTAGGAGAAGGTCGGTCCATGGCCGGTCTGCGGCGTGACCGACTTCAACCGGCCGAGGCTGTCGTAGGTGTAGGAGGTGAAGATGCCGGCCGAGTCGCGGCCCTTGGTGACCAGGCCGGTGCTCGGGTCGATGTCATTGTCGACGGTGAGGAACCCGCTGCCGTCGTAGCCCTCGGTGTGGATGGAGCCGAAGTCCCAGTCCCGGGTGATGCTGTACGTGGGAAGCTCGGTGTTGTCGGCGGGGCCGCAGCCGGAACCGGAGGTGTGCACCACATCGCCGCCGAAGTACTTCTCGCTGGTGACGTTGCCGTGGTCGTGGGCGAAGGTCACCAGGAGGTCGTCGTTCGCCTCGCTGGTCCCCTTCAGCGTCCGCCGCGCCTCCAGGAAGCCGGTGGAGGCGTTGAAGCAGAAGTCGGACTTGAGGGTGGAGGTGCCGCCGGTGGGGATGTTCTCCGTCACCGTGCGGCTGGTGAAGGTCTCCAGCAGCCACTCCGCGAAGTGGCCGATGGTGGGCGGCTTGGGGAAGGTGCCGGTGGGCAGCTTCTTGCCGGGGTTGTAGGTGGTGGTGGTGGTCCGGTCCTTGACCCCGTCGAAGTTGACGTCCGTGGCGACCACGCGGTAGTGGCCCAGGCCGTCGAAGTCGGTGTTCTCCGTGTCGGAGTGCGTGATCACCTGGGTGCCTTCGGTGTGCTCGGTCCGGGTGCCGTTCACGCGCCGGTTGCGGTCCGGGTCCATGGTGGCGAACGGCTCGTCGCCGGCCAGCGGATCGAGCTCGTAGGAGACGTACTCCTTGATCTTGAGCGTGTTGTTGAACTGCGTGGTGGTGGAGAGGAAGCGGCCGTTCACCGCCGGCACGCTGTGGGTCAGGGGCAGGCCGTACTCCTCCCGCTTGAAGCCTTCCGTGGAGGCGGCCTGCTTCGGCCAGATGGAGAACCAGTGGGTGACGATCTCGTTGGTCGGCGTCGTCACCGTGTTGCGCAATTCCTTGTAGACGTCGGGCGGGTTGGCCAGGCCGATGCCCGCCGCGCAGGCGTCCGTGCCGCCGGCGGCGGTGAGCTCCGTCTTGTAGAGCCAGGTGTATTTATTGTTGCTGGTGCGCGCGCCGTCGGTGACGATGCGCGACTTCACCCCGCCCGTCTCGTTCAGCACCGCGTCCGCCGTGCAGACCGAGGTGGGCATCTTGTAGCGCTGATAGTCGTAGTCGATCAGGCCGCCGGTGGGGAGGGTGAGGCGCTGGATGCCGCCCGAGCCGCAGTCGCTGTGCGTGGCGTAATAGGTGAACGTGTAGCGCTGGACCTCGCTGCTGTCGCCCGTGGGGATGTCGATCTGGGAAAGGAGGGGAACGGTCGGATTGGCGCTCCCCTCGTAGTCGTAGTACGGCGGAATGCAGCCGCGCTGCGTCTGGCGGTTGTCCAGATAGTGGAACTTGTAGATGGCGTTCGGGCCGCCGTTCCATTTCGCCACCTCGATCGAGTCGAGGCGGGTCTGGTAATTGGCCTGGGTGGCGGTGGTTGCACCGGGAGTGGCCACGAACTTCACGATGTGGGTGCGGTTGTGCGAGTCCTTGACCGTCCAGGTCAGGTTGTCGGTCGAGTAGGTGAACTTGACGAAGTTGTCGAAGCGGTCGCGCATCTCGATGATGCGCATCTGCCGGTTGTCGTCGTCGTCCTCGAAGATGTGCTTCGAGCCGTCCGGAAACTCGATGGAGGCGCGGTGCAGATGCTTCGGGGTGCGGTCCGGATTGTCCGGCTCGATCTTCATCCGCAGGTACGTGCCGTCCCGGGTGTAGCCCTGGGCCATGCCCGGATCGACCCGGGTGGGGAGGACTTCGTCGTGACACGGATAGGACGGCTCTTCGTCCTTGTGTAGGGTGCAGTAGATGCGGTGCTCGCCGCCGTCGGGCGACTCGTATACCAGGGCCTTGGTCTTGTTGGCCGGGCTGTCGCCGTCCAGGATGCGGCCGAAGGACATCAGCCAGCCCAGGCCCGCGTTGGAGCGGTGGCTCGGCTGCACGCGCATGGCCGGCTTTCCCAGGGCGCCGAGCGAGCCGGCATTCTCCATGTCCCACAGCTTGCTGTTGTAGGTGAGGCTGAAGCCGTAGGAGATCGCCCCGCCCACCGGATAGCGCGGCCCGACGGGGATCTGCACCACGAGGTTCCCGTTGAAGATGTTGACGTTGTCGACGTCGCCCAGCTGATAGGAGGAGTCGACGGCGAAGCCCTTCTTGACGTTCGGATGCTGCTGGCCGAACGCCGCAAGGGCGGCGAGAAGAGCGGCCAGGAAGGCGAGCGCGCGGGGGGTATGGCGGTTCACTGGCGGGCTCCTTCGTTCTGGCCGCGGAGCGTGGTGACCGCGGCGCGCATGTTGTCCGTATCGATGAGCAGCACCACGTCGCCCGCCTGCAGGCGCACCGGCGCTTTGCCGCCCGGCGAGAGCGCGATCAGATGGTCCACCGGCACGACCAGGTTGTCGTTCGCGAAGTGGTCGTCATCGTTCTCGCCCCCCTCGCTGGCGGTGAGGGTCCAGGCCTCCTGGCCCGGCCGCACCACCAGGATCTCGGCGAAGGCGACGGCCCGCTCGAAGCGGTCCAGCCGCGCGCTGCCGTCCTGCGCCTGCAGCGATCTCTCCAGCGGCTCGTCGAGCAGCATCAGGCGGTAGCCGGGCCGCGACCCGAGCTGCACCGCGCCGGTCGCGAAGTCGACCGCCCCCCAGATGCCTTGCCGCGGCACGCCTTGCGGCGGCTCGTAGCGCACCGTGCCGTCGCCGTCGTCGTCGCGGACGATGGTCGCCGTGCGCATGCGCGTGGGGACCGAGCCGCTGACGTCATATGCGACGCCGAAAATCACGGCGCTGCCGCCGCGCGTGACCTCGCTGACCACCACGGCGTCGGATTCGACGCGGAGGGACAGCGCCTGGGCCGCGCGGGCGTCTGCAAATAGACAGACCGCGGCGGCGACGATGAGATATACAGGTATCCGTCGGGACATAGATCGACCCTTCTTATCGGGACAGGCCTCGCGGGAGCAGGCAAACCTGCGGCGCACTCCTTGCGGCCTGACCTCCGGTGTTTTTGTGAGCGGGAACTGATTCTTAAATGGGCTTCTCGGACCTTAGCGGATGTCAGTAATTTCCTGCAAGCGAAAAGGAGTGCCAAACATTACGAAGGGGTGCCACGTATGTTTCTGTACACAGCAAAGAGAGGGGAGAAAACTTGGCGCCACTGTCTCTCCATGATGAGGAGATGACTCGCAATGTGCAGGTGGTGGTGATCGCGCCGGTCGAGGTCACCGTCGCGGTGAACGCCACGTGCCGCCATTCGACCATCGTGTTCTCCTCCATCGCCGAGTTCGAGCGCTGGCGCGTGGCTCACGCACGGCTGCCCGCCACCATCGCCGGCTTCGTGCGCGAGGCGCTGATCCTCTCCGCCATCACCGTCGACGCCACCCGCCCGGCGGTGGAGTGGCTCTGCCACCGCCACGCGGTGCCGACGGTGAAGGAGCTGGCCGCCACCTGGAGCTCGCGCCGTTCGTTCTTCCGGGCCTGGAAACGCGACGCGGCGATGTCCCCTCACGAGTTCCTGCTGCTGGTCCGCACCCTCCACGCGGAGAGCCTCCTGCTCCACGACATCACGGAGAAGGAGGCCGCGAAAAAGTCGGGCTTCAGCACCGCGGCCGCGATGCGCCGCGCCCTCGATCAGCTTCGTCCCCTCGGCGCACCGCGCGCGGCGGCCGCGGGGGACTCTGCGTCGCTTTCCTAGTGCGTGCTGGTCACCAGCTCGTCATTCACGATGTCGAGGAAGGGCAGCGCGGGCCTTTGGTACCAGCTTGCCATTCCGATTGCGGCGCTCATGCAGAGCGCATGATGCTTTACCCGATGCTGTTGAAGATCGAGACGGCTCTGGTTCGAGCCTGCCCCAAAGCGCGGCGGCATCGGTCAGTTCCGCGATGGCCTGTCGGCGTGCTGCGAGATGGAGAGGACGTTCCCGTCCGGGTCCTTGAACCACGCTACCCGATCTCCGTTCGGCGGGGTCCACACTCCGAGCTCGTCCTGCTTCATGAACGGCAGGCCGAACTGCTCGAAGTGAACCCCGCGCGGTGCCAGCTCGCGGATCGCGGCGTGGATGTCCTCGACTTCCCATCCGAGGACCGTTCCCTGCGCCGGCTTGAAATCGCGTCCTTTGTTGACCCGCAGCATCGTGCCGTTCGCATCGAAGCTCAGCGCGTATTCGTCTTCGTTCATCAGCCGGAAGCCGAGAACGTCGCCATAGAACGTCTTTGCCTTTGCGGCGTCGCTGGTGATCACGAAGCCGATCATTCTGGTCAGAACCGACATGAGTCCCCTCCAACCTGGGAGGACTCTACTCCTCCACTACCCGCCCGAACAGCAATTCGGGCGACCGAGGTCAAGGAGATGAGGTGGCGATGAAACAGCCCGCCAGCTACGACCGCGCGGTCGACCTCCTCTGTCCATCTGAAGCTATCGATCGCCTGCGAGGTCGCGACTGACCCCCACGACGATCCCGATCAGTTCGAAGCGCTCTGCTTCTTCATTGATGATGACGGGCGCCACGCCTTGTTTCGCGCTGACCAGCGTGATGGTGTCCTTCTGAACGACGAGGCGTTTGACCGTGAACGTTCCTTCGAGCCGGCAAACCACCACATGCTGATTGGCGACGCGCCAGTTCCGCGACTTGCGCACGAAAAGAAAATCCCCCTCGAAGATCCCGGCGTCGGTCATCGAGTCGCCGCGGGTTACAAAGACGGCGTTCGCGCCCTGGTTCTGGTATTCGCGTGGAATGTCGCGATCGCTGATCTCGTCGGGATCCGTCCACGTCTCGCCGCGCGGCGTCGCCACCGCCGGAAGGACTGAGACCGTCCGCTCCGGCCGCCGCGATTTCACCAGGCTGCGCGCGTTCCGCTCCTCGAGCTTCTGCGCCGTCCAGCCTTGGATGGCCGTGATCTGCTCGTAGTCTGCGTCGCCAAGCTCGAAGCCTTGTTCGCCGAGGATCCAGCCGACGGTGACATCGCAGACGCGGCAGAGGTCGATGATGGTCTCGAACTGCGGCCTGGCCGCGCGGTTGATGATCTCGCTCAGCGACGACGGGTGGATGCCGGCGTCGACTGCCACCAGGCTGTGCTTTCCTTTCGCGTCGACTGCCTGCCGGAGGCGGTCCACCCAATCCATCGCTCCGACCCTACCGGCGCACCGGCTCGATGGGCGGAAATCGTGTTTGCGTCCGCACGATCGTGAGTCACTCCTGTTCGGCTGGGCCCGAAGGGCGTACGCTTCATTGACTACCCGGTACTGGGATAGGAACTTAGAAGTGTCTTAATCGTATCGCGAGCGAGGAGAGGCGCATGGCGAAGCTGGATCGCATCACCGTCGAGCCGGGAAAGATGAATGGACAGCCGTGTATCCGTGGGATGCGGATCACGGTCCGGCGCGTCCTGCACGCGATCGCGACTTACGGCACCGGTGAAGAGCTCCGGCGGGCGTATCCTGATCTCGAGGACGAGGATATCCGGCAGGCTCTCCAGTACGCGGCCGCAAACCTCGAGGACCGCGTGGAGGAGCTCGCCGCACCGCGATGAAGCTGCTGCTCGATCAGAATCTATCGGCCGATGCGGCGGTGATTCTGCGCTCGAGGGGCATGGATGCGGTTCATGCCCGCGAAGTCGGTCTTCAAGCCGCGGAGGACGACGCGATCCTCGAGTGGTGCCGTACGGAAGAGCGCATCGTCATCACTCTCGATGCGGATTTTCACGCGCTGCTCGCTCTGGCGGGCGCCCGGAACCCGTCGGTCGTCCGTATCCGGATCGAAGGTCTGCGCGAAGCATTGGCCGCGCTCATCCTGCGCGTGGTCGCGGTGATCGCGGCTGATCTCCAGGGCGGGACCCTCGTCACGGTGACCGAAACATCGATCCGCGTTCGGAGGCTGCCGCTCGTCAGGTCAACTCCCTGACCACGACGCCTCGGACGCCTGGCTGCGCAAAGCCGGTGACGCAGGACCCGGTGTGGGGGAAGCGATCCCGCGGGAGCGACAGGAGCGCATGACGCGCACGGGAGCAGCGCTTGCAAGGCTTTGCCGCCATGACGCTGCCACCCTGCTACACCCCTCCTGACGAAGACGAACAGCCCGATCAGCCCGCCGCCGAACGGACGGGCGAGCACTCGCGCAGAACGTTCCTGTTCGGCTCCGCCGCCGCCGCGGCGGGGGTGATCGTCGGGCCGTTGCTGCCGGCCGCGGCCGCGCCGGCCACGAAGAGCGCGCCGGCGAACGCGACGAAGGTCGCGCTGAACGTGAACGGCAAGGTGCACGAGCTGACCCTCGACCCGCGCACCACGCTCCTCGACGCCTTGCGCGAGCACCTCGACCTCACCGGCACGAAGAAGGGGTGCGACCAGGGCGCCTGTGGCGCCTGCACGGTGCTCATCGACGGCCGCCGCTACAACTCCTGCCTCACCCTCGCCGTGATGCACGGCGGCAGGAAGATCACCACGATTGAAGGGCTCGCCACGGATGGACGGCTGCATCCGGTGCAGGCGGCGTTCATCCGCAACGACGGCTTCCAGTGCGGCTACTGCACCCCCGGGCAGGTCTGCTCCGCCGTGGCGCTGCTGCAGGAAGGGCACGCCGGCAGCGACGCGGAGATCCGGGAGTGGATGAGCGGCAACATCTGCCGCTGCGGCGCCTACCAGGGCATCGTCGCCGCGGTGAAGGAAGCGGCGAAGAACGGAGGCGGCAATGCAACCGTTTGATTACTCCCACCCCGCGACCCTGGCCAACGCGATGACTTCCGGCGGTCGGGAGTCGGCGAAGTTCCTCGCCGGCGGCACGAACCTGGTGGACCTGATGAAGTGCAACGTGGAGCAGCCCGCCCACGTGGTCGACATCAACGGCCTGGGCCTCGCCACGATCGAGCAGGCCGGCGGCGGCATCCGCATCGGCGCCCTGGCCCGGATGAGCGACGTGGCGGCGAGTCCGCTGGTCCGCGACCGCGCGCCGGCGATCTCCCAAGCGCTGCTGGCCAGCGCCTCGCCGCAGCTCCGCAATGCGGCCTCCATCGGCGGGAACCTCATGCAGCGCACGCGTTGCCCCTACTTCCGCGAGCTGACCTGGACGCCGTGCAACAAGCGCGATCCGGGCAGCGGCTGCTCGGCCCTGGAAGGGGAGAACCGCATGCACGCCATCCTCGGCACGTCCGAGCAATGCATCGCCACCCATCCTTCCGACCTCGCGGTCGCCGTCGCCGCGCTGGACGGCGTGCTCACCTTGCGCGGACCGGCCGGCGAGCGTCAGGTCGCCGCCGTCGATTTCCACCTGTTGCCGGGCAGCACGCCGCAACGCGAGCACGCGCTCGAGCACGGCGAGTTGATCACCTCCGTCTTCATCCCCGACGCCCCGCACGCGCGGCATTCCGCCTACCTCAAAGTCCGCGACCGCGCGTCGTACGAGTTCGCCTTGACCTCCGCGGCAGTCGGCGTCGAGATCGCGAACGGCGCGATCCGCTCCGCGCGGGTCGCGCTGGGCGGCGTCGGCACGAAGCCGTGGCGCGCGAGATTGGCCGAGGCGACGCTCATCGGGAAGGAGCCTTCGGCAGATGTTTTCCGGAATGCCGCCGAGGCGGAGCTGAAGCAGGCCCGCGGCTACGGGCAGAACGACTTCAAGATCGAGCTCGCCAAGCGAACGCTCGTCCGCGCGCTCAGCGACCTGGCGGGAGGTGCGGCATGAGCATTCCGAAGATCGGCGAGGGGCGCGACCGGGTCGACGGGCGGCCGAAGGTCACCGGCGCCGCGCGCTACGCGGCCGAGCACAACCTCGACGGCATCGTGCACGCGGTGGTCGTCCACTCCACCATCGCCTCCGGCCGGATCAAGTCGCTGGACGCCACGGCGGCGAAGAAAGCGCCCGGCGTGCTGGCGGTGATCTCGTACCTCAACGCGCAGAAGATCGGCCTCACGCCGCCGCCCGCTCCGGGCAATCAGGAGCGGCAGCCGCAGCCGAACCAGGGCAATTACGCCGAACCGAAGCTCATACCCCTGGGCGGCCCGGAGATCCAGTACCTCGGCCAGCAGATCGCGGTCGTGGTCGCCGAGAGGCTGGAGCAGGCGACGCACGCCGCGACGCTGGTCAAGATCGCGTACGACCAGACGCCGCCCCGCACCGACATGCGCAAACTTCGCTCCGAGGCGACCGAAAAGGGGGCGGCTCAGGCGCCTCCGGTGAACAAGGGGGATGCCGAGACGGCGCTCGCCACGGCGGCGGTGAAGATCGACCAGACGTACTCCACGCCGTATCACCACCACAACCCGATGGAGGCGCATTCCATCGTGGTCGCCTTCGACGGCGAGCAGCTCACGCTCTACGACTCCTCGCAGAACATCTTCGCCTCCCGCGCCACCATGGCCCGCACGTTCGGCATCCCGCTGCAGAACGTGCATGTGCTGTCGCCGTACGTCGGCGGCGCGTTCGGCAGCAAGGGCTCCACCTGGCCGCACGTGGTCATCGGTGCGATGGCCGCGCGCGAGGTGAAGCGCCCGGTGAAGCTGTGGCTCCCCCGCAAGCAGCTCTTCTTCACGAACGGCCATCGTCCCGAGACCGAGCAGCGCGTGGCGCTCGGCGCGTCGGCGGACGGCAAGCTCGTGGCGCTCATTCACGAAGGGATCAGCCAGGGCAACCGGGTGTCGGACTACAACGAGCGCTTCACGCGGCCGACCCGGATGATCTACGCCTCCCCGAACATCCGCTGCTCGAACAAGGTCGTCGATCTGAACGTGCCGAGCGGCACGTACATGCGCGCGCCGGGCGAGAACCCCGGCATGTTCGCCGTGGAGTCGGCCATGGACGAGCTGGCGTACGCGCTGAAGATGGATCCGATCGCGCTGCGGCTGGTCAATCATGCCGACGACGATCCGCTGGAGCACAAGCCGTGGTCGAGCAAGTCGCTCGAGCAGTGCTACGAACAGGGGGCGGCCCGCTTCGGCTGGTCGCGCCGCAATCCCGAGCCGCGCTCCATGCGCGACGGACGCCTGCTCATCGGCTGGGGCATGGCCAGCGCGACGTATCCGGCGCACCGCTCGCCGGCCTCGGTGCGCGCGGTGATGAATGCGGACGGCACGGTCGTCGTCTCCACCGGCACGCATGAGATGGGGATGGGCACGGCCACGGTGATGCAGCAGCTGGCCGCCGAGACGCTGGACCTCCCCTTCGAGCGCGTCCGCTTCGAGTACGGCGACACGGCGTTGCCCCAGGCGCCGATCTCCGCCGGCTCGATGACGGTGGCCAGCGTCGGGTCGGCCGTCCATCAGGCGGCCAACGAGTTGAAGCGGAAGCTGGTGGAGCTCAACGGCGGCCAGGAGCTCGCGTCCGGCGACAGCTGGGCCGCGCTGCTCCATCGCCAGTACCTGCCCGCCGTGGAGGCGCGCGTCGATGCGAAGCCCGATCCGGAGGAGGCCAAGTACGCCTCGCACGCGTTCGGCGCGCAATTCGCGGAGGTCTCCGTCGATCCCGACCTCGGCCTCGTGCGCATGCGGCGGATGGTGAGCGCGTTTGCGGCCGGCCGCGTGCTCAACGCGAAGACGGCGCGCAGCCAATATCTGGGCGGCATCATCCAGGGCATCGGCATGGCGCTGCTGGAGCAGACCCATCTCGACCGGCGCATCGGCTCGTTCACGAACATCAACTTCGGCGAGTACCTCGTGCCGGTGAACGCGGACATCCCGCCCATCGACGTCATCCTGGTGGAGGAGGACGATCCGCACGTGAATCCGATCGGCGCGAAGGGCATCGGCGAGATCGGCATCGTCGGCGTGGCGCCGGCCATCGCGAACGCGGTCTACCACGCCACCGGCAAGCGCGTGCGCGACCTGCCGGTCACGATCGAGAAGGTGCTGTCGTCACTGTGATGGATGACGAACCTGACCGAGCCTGTCGTTGCCAAAGCCGAGGAGCTTCCCGATGAGGACCGCGCGCCGGACGGGCCGGGGGAGGGGACGGCGCTCTGCATCTCCGGCGGTGGCTACCGGGCGATGCTCTTCCACCTCGGCACGCTCTGGGCGCTGAGCGAATTCGGCTGGCTGCCCCGGCTCGACCGCGTGTCGAGCGTGTCCGGCGGCTCCATCACCGCCGCGGTGCTGGGCCTGCACTGGAACGAGCTGACGTTCAGCGGCAGCAGGGCCACGAACTTCGAGGGCGTCATCGTGGCCGAGGTGCGGAAGCTGGCCGGCATCACCATCGATGCCGAGTCGATCATCAAAGGCATCTTCCTCCCCGGCACCATCAGCGACCGCGTGGTGGCCGCGTACGACAAGCACCTCTATCACGGCAAGACGCTGCAGGACCTGCCGGACCGGCCGCGCTTCGTCCTCAACGCCACGAACGTGCAGTCGACGGCGCTCTTCCGCTTCTCCAAGCCGTACATCTGGGACTACCGGGTCGGCAAGATCGAGCAGCCGCGCATCCGCCTGGCCGAGGCGGTGGGCGCGTCGTCCGCCTTTCCGCCCATCCTCTCCCCGATGCAGCTCGATCTGAGCAGGCAGACGTTCGTGCCGGGCTCGGGCATCGATCTGCAGAAGCCGCCGTATACCCGGAAGGCGATCCTCACCGACGGCGGCGTGTACGACAACATGGGCATCGAGACGGCGTGGAAGCGCTACCGGCGCGTGCTGGTCAGCGACGCCGGCGGGAAGACGCAGGCGGAGGAGGCGCCGGGCACGAACGCGGTGACGCACTCCCTGCGCGTGAACTCGCTCATCGACAACCAGGTGCGCAGCCTGCGCAAGCGGCAGGTCATCGACTCGTTCAAGAACGGCTCGCGGCAAGGCTCCTTCTGGAGCATCCGCACGGACATCCGCGACTACAAGCTGGCCGATGCGCTGCCCTGTCCCCTCGACCGCACGCTCGCCCTCGCCGCCGTGAGCACGCGCCTCGCCGCATTGTCTGCCGAGGTGCAGGAGAAACTGATCAATCTCGGCTGGGCCATGACCGACGCGGCGATGCGGCGGCATGTCGATCCCGCGTTGCCGCCGCTGGGCAGGTTTCCTTATCCGCGCGGTATCTGAAGTATTTGTACGACCCACCCGGAAAAGCGGCGGTGCCGGCCCTCTCTCTAGCAGAGGGACTCGGTCATGAAACGCCTTCGCATCGTGATTCCTGTGGTCGTCGTGTCGTTCGTCATCGCGCTGACACTGCTGAGGGGCGGACACCGCACGCCGGACAAACAAGCGCTCCTGGCGGAGAAGGATCGCGAGGTGGCGGCGCGAGCGGTGGCCGGCAAAACGCTCCAGCAGGAGCTCATCGACCGCGACCAGAGCGCGACGACGCCCCGCGACCAGTACGCGGAGACGTTCCGGGAGACCTTTCCTTTCCACACGCAGGTGCTGGCTCTCTCCGACCCTGCCTCCGACGGCAGCCGCACGCTCATCATCAGCGAGCCTCCGCCGGACCTGGCGCTCGGCGACGTCCTCACCCCGCTCGCGAAGATCCTCCGCAATCACACCCTGCACCGTACCCAGGTCGGCAACGACGGCTGGATCGAAGACGTGATCGCCTCCGTCTCCGGCTCCGACGCCGAGATCTCCTCGGCGCTCAGCGAAGAGAGCCGCCGCATCTTCGGCACGTCCTACAAGAGCTATGTCCTGCCGCTGCCCGCGCAACGCACCACCGCGGAGTACAACCTCGATCTCGATGTGACCGCGGCCGAGCTGCGCCAGTGGCTCACCAACGACGGGACGTTCGTGCCGGTCGAGGGGGGAGCGGCCGTGACGTTGACGGACCTCCTGCAGGGCGTCTCGCCGAAGGTCTACTCGAGCCGCACCCCGGGCCTGGTCGCGTGGTGGCTGCCGAAGCACGTGGCCGTGAATGAATGCCGGGTCCAGGTACGGCAGTTCGCGCTCGACTCGGATCTGGTCATCGGCGCTTTCGGCAGGCCGACCGGCATCCTGATCTTCGGCCGGCAGCGCAGCGTCCCGGTCGACCTGCTGCCGCCGCTGCGCTACGAAACGGTGGAGCTGCTCGCGGCCGTCCAGCACGGGCAATCGGGGCAGCTCGCGCAGAGTTACGAACGGAACCATCGTTTTGCCGGACACATGAGCGACGGCAGGGACTGGGCGCCCATCCTCCTCAGCCCCGAACTGATCGACACGGAGTACGGCAGCCTGCTCAACATCACCGATCAATTGCTGAAGGGGTGGTCGAACGCGGGGAAAACGCATTACATCAATTTCAAATATCCCACCCCCTCCGGCTATCCGTTCGGAGGCCAATCGGTCGATGACAAGCTCGGCGCGAATCAGCTCGTCTACAACTGGAACACCAAGGGGGCCGGCTATCTCATGTCGGCCGACGACGGGCAGTACTTCGCCCTCAACCGTGCCGGTGCCCTCCCGGTCACCTACATCCCCAGCGGCATGGACAGCAGCAATGCGAGCGCGGAAGTGATGGACGCGGAAGACGTGGCATACGACTACTTCGCGCACAGCTCGGATCCCAACCTCGTGCGCGTGGTGCAGTACGCCGCGATGTACCAGATCTTCAGCGCGTTCGACGTCACCAACCGCAAGCTCCCGGCGCGGGAGTCGAGCTTCCAGTCCACCAAGCTGGAGGAAATGACGCAGGAGCTCGATGAGGAGCTCAAGAGCGCGTCGGACGAGAAGGTCGCGGAGATCGTGCAGAAGCTCGCGCCGATTTTTCCGGAACGCTTCATCTCTTCGGAAGAAACGCAGACGGAAGCGGTGCAGCAGCACCTGGCCACCTACCGCGCCGACGACAAGACCGCCGACCCGTACGTGAAGCTGCTGCTGAGTCTCTACGCCGGTGTGCGCGAGCTGCCGGACGCGTACGCCAGGGCCGTCGCCGCGCAATCGTCGGCCTGGATTCACACGCCGGCCGTGGTCATCTCCTGGAACGATCAGCAGGCCGGCGGCATCGCCATCGGCGGCCACAACCTCGATGCGAAGATCACCGATGTCGCGCTCTCCGCCGACGTGGAGACCGTGAAAATCGCGGCAGACGGATCGCTCCTGCTCAACCCCAACCTCGGGCCGGAGGCGAGATCGCTGATCCGTACCGCGGCGCGATTCGGGGACGAACCGGTCGCCGAGCTCGAGCTGCGGCTCCAGCAGCTGCTGGAGAAAGCTCCGCAAACTCCGCCGCGCCTCGTCGCGGAAGCGCTCGACTTGATCCATGCACCGGTGACGGAGCCTCCCGGGCTGACGCCGGTCGCCGGCGCCGCCGAGCGCGGCTCGCTCCGGCTGGTGGGATGGGGGCGCCCGAAAATCGCGCAGGTCTCGCGCGAGATCGCGCGCATCGACGCCAACACCGCCGGCGCGATGGTGGTCGAGCGGCGCGCCGATGCGATCTACCTCCGCCACGCGGCCGAGGACACGCCGATCGCGGCCTTCACGATCGAGGACGCGACGGACGCCGTGGCGACCCTGCTGCGCCGCGACGTCGCGCGCGGCCGCGAGCTGCACATCGAGCTGCGCGGCTTCACGCAGGAAGACGGCGCCGGCTTCGCCCGGTCGTGCCAGATCCGCGTCAACGACGAGCGCATCCCGGCGGAAGTGAGCGCGCTGGTGCGCGAGGAATCGCTCGGCGACGATGCCCTGCGCGCGCTGCGCGAGGAGCGCTTCGATTTCTCCAAGACGAAGATCACCGTCGGCACTCTGGAGGAGCTGCCGAACGAGCTGCGGCAGAGCATCGAACTGGAGGTGCCGAGCATGACCAGCGAGGAGGCGGCACACACGAAGATCGAGCTCGCGTTCGACAAGGCCACCCCCCGCGGCGTGATCGCCCAGATCTGCGAGGCCATCTCCGACGCCGTCAGGACGATCGTTGCCGATCTGGGCGAGCATTTCGACGCGGTGGTCTTCAATCTCCGGCTCAACGCCGCCATGAAGCGGATCAGCGCCGATACCGGCGTCGACATCCGCCTGATCCGGCAACAGTTCCGGCACGGCCAGCGGGACCTCTATTTCGCCGAACTGCAGGATCAGCATGAGCGCATCGCCGCGCGCGTCGATCACCCCCGTCGGCGCGCGTGACTGCGCCCTCGGCATCGCGGTGCCGCTCACCGGCGAGGAGTTTCTGGACGACCTCCGGCCGTCGAGCGGGAAGGACTTCGCCCCGCACGTGCGGCGCATGAACGAGCTGGAAGGGGCGGCGGACGAGTTCTACTGGAGCTCCGTCTACGCCCCCATCGCCATGGCCGTGGAGCGGTCCTGCGCGGCGGTGGAGCGTGCCGGGGCGCATGTGCAGCGGCGGATCACGCTGGCGGACCTGCGGCCGCTGCTCGAGCAGTACAAGGTGGTGACCCTGGTGGCGCACTGGAAGTTCGCCACCGTGAAGCCGGTGGACGTGGTGGCGCCGCGGCAGTTTCTCGCCGCGATCGCGCGGCCGTCCAATCCCTTGCAGGAGCGCATCGCCGCCGCACTCCTCGAACAATCACCCGCGCTGGCGGACGGCATCGGCTCCGCGTCCGACGACGCGCTTCGGGAGACCATCGCCCGCGCCATCGTGCCGGTCATCACCGCCGCGCATGCCGCCTATCATCGCCCGGAGGCGGGGGAGGAGGCGGTGGCCGAAGCGCGGCCGGCGGATCTCCGCCGGGTCACGCGCGTTCTCATCGAAGAAGCGTTTCCGGAGAGCATCCGCGCCGCGCCCGCGATCGAGCTCGCCGACGGCATGCACACCGTCGCCGCCTTCATCGAGGCCATCCCGCGCTCCTTCGACGGCGTCCTCGACATGACCGTCTGCAACTCGGTCATCCTCGGTGCCGCCGTGAAGCGAGCGCGCCCCGACTGCCTGGTCGCGGTGAACCGTTACCCCGCCGAGATGCACGTCCGGCTCACCTACTACCAGCTGGCCGTGGTTTCTCTGGCAACGCGCAAAGCTCTCTACATCGACGTCCTCACCCGGCAAAGAAAGGGCTCCTGACCATGAACGACCTGAAAGACGTGCTCTCTCGATACGCGGGCGCCACCACGGCGCCATCGGCGCCGCTGGGAGCCGACGAAACCGCGGAGCCTCCGCGCAAGGCGGCGGCCGCGACGGCGATCGATCGCGACGCGCTCCGGCAGGACCTCTCCAGGATCCGCGACGAGAACAAGCTGTGGTTCGCCCTCTGCGCCGGGATGGCGGTCGTCCTATTCATCGCCTCGGTCGTGATGACCGTGCTGCACGTGGGCGAGCCGGGCACGATCAAAACCGTGCTCTCCGCGTTCGGCATCTCCAGCGCGGGACTGATCGTATTGATGTTCCGCTTCTGGCGCACCAAGAGCTACACGGAGATGCTCGTGGTGCTCGCGGCGAACATGGATGCGGCGGCCATCAAGTCGGTGATCGGCATTCTCGCCAGAAAGCTCTAGCCAAGGCCGAGGTAGGGAAAGAAGGCTCTGCGCACCCTCCTTCTGACGAGAGGGGTCTGATTTATGAGCGTATTGTCGTTTCCGCGTCTGTACTTCAAGGGGGCCATTCAGTGGGACCCGTGTACCTTCAATAATAACGACTGGCAGCAGATGCCGACCTACGACGCCACGAACGCGGCGCTGAACTGGCCCTACCTCAACGGCCAGGGCATCACCCAGGACAACTTCCCGCAGACGTTCCGGCCGTGGGCCATCACGCTGCAGGAAGACACGCAGGACAGCCCGGCCGGCGCGCGCATCCCGACGGAGTGGAACATGTTCGGGACGCACGGCGTCTCCTTCGTGCAGCACGGGGCCGGCCAGATCACGCAAATCATCGGCGGCACGCTCGGCGTGGGCAAGTCGGTGACGAACGGCGACCCGATCATCGGCGCCAAGGTCGCGCTGAGCGGGGACAACGGCAGGGGACCGGGGCGGCTGGTCGACACGAACCCCTCCTCGTTCTGGTCCAGCCAGGTGTTCTGGGGGAAGTTCGCCTTCGCCGCCGCCGGCATCGGCTTCAGCGGGCCGCTCAACTTCCGGATGCACTCCCGCTGGCTGAACCTGAACCGCATCTACAGCACCGACCGGGCGCTGACCGCCCCCGCGGCGAGCGTCGCCTGCTGCCTGCAGACCTGCATCCCCACCAGCGACGTGAACTGGGAGAACAGCAAGGCCTCGCAACTGGTGCAGGCGCTGCGGGACGGAGCCTCCGCGCCCGGCGCGAAGGGGATCATGATCCGCTTCACGGCGTACGTGAACCTCTACTTCGTCAACGGCATCTTCAACAGCATCTCCACCATGCCGCGCAACTTCACCGAGCTGGCCGACGTGCTCGCCGCGGCGTGGGCGGCCTTCAACAAGAACGGCGATACCTCGAAATTTTTCTCCAACCCCTGCTACAGCCACGTGGTCGGCGCGGTCGGCGTCTGGAATGACGGCGAGCTGGCCAGCGTGCCGGGCGGGCGCTATCTCGTCCCGCTGGAAGCGATCGCCCCCGTCCAGCCGGCCGCTCCCACGGCTGCTCCTTCCGGTCCCCTGGGGCACGCGCAGGCCGCCGCCGCCGCGAGCTCCCCCAACACGACGGTCCTCGGTCCGGTCGCGGCGCAGGTCGATGAGCAGGCCGGCATCGTGTCGCTCGACCTGAGCAGCACCATGCCGGAGAACGGCACGCCGGGCCAGTGGCCGTCCGACCTCACCAAGACCGACTTCGGCGCGCTGACCCTCGGCGTGCAGACGGCGACCGGCTTCACCCCCGTGGCCACCATCGATTACGAGCAGTACGCCCGCGCTTCCTACGAGGCGACGGCAGGCATCGTGGACATCACCCTGCCCGACCCTTCCGTCCTCAAGAGCGGTCCGCTGGCCATCCGGGCGCAAGGGGTGGTGGCGCTGGCCGAGCAGCCGTTCGCCGCGCAGACGGACAGCCGGGGCATCTATCTCAATCAGGAGGGCGCGGCTTCCTTCAACGTGAGCGTCTTCAACATGGGCGCGCCCGCTCCCGGCGCGAGCGTGCTCGTCGCCCAATACGATCAGGGCCTGAACCTCGTGCCGTCGAACCTGACCCACAACATCCACTTCACGAACGGCACGCTGTCGACGGCGACCTCCGGCGGCATCACCACGAACGTGACGACGGTGGTCGCCGATGACAAGGGCGTCGCCACCGTCTCCATCGCCGCGGACGCGCCCGGCTTCCCGGTGCTCGCCTTCTTCCCGTACAGCGGCACGGCACCGGCGCTGCCGGCCGCCCTCAACCCCGGCCCGCCCTGGAGCGAATCGATCTGCTTCGCCTACTACACCACCGTGCGCGTGCTGCCCTTCGACGACGGGGTGCCGGCCCGCTTCATCGCGCTCTGGAACGCGACGCACGATTCCACGCAGGCCTGGAACTTCGTCTACACGCAGATCCTCTACCTCTACGACATGCTGTTCAGCGTGATGCTGGAGTTCGTCAACCTCGGCAGCCAGTCCGCCGTGGAGAAGAACATCGACAAGATCTGGCCGATGATCTCCAAGGCCGCCGCCGCGGAGAGCACCTTCGCCATGCCCATCACCCGCGACCTCTCCGCCGGCAAGCGCCTGACCCTGCAACTGTGGATCTACCTCGTGGCGAACAAGTACAACGTGCCGGAGCTCACGGCGGAATCGATTCCGGCGGGGTGGGCACCCAAGTAGCGGCGGGCAGCGGACAGCGAGCGGCGAGCAGGAGGGACGAGAACCGGCATAGCGGTCGCCCGGGTCTCTCCTGCTCGCTGGCCGCCGCTCGCTGCCGGCCACATCGAGGGTAGGGAAATCCCCCCTCCCATCACTCCTTCTACAGATGCCCCACGTGAGCCTCGGAGACGGCGAGGCGGATCTTTGGTTGTTGCGGCTCGACCAGCTCGGGCCGCAACAGGTCGCCGGTGCGGCCGCCCTGATGAGCAGCGAAGAAAGCACAAGGCAGATGCGGCTTCGCTATCCTCATTTGCGGCGGGCGTTTACCGTGACACGTGCCCTCGTCCGCCTGACCCTTTCGCAGTATGCCGACGTCGATCCGGCGGCGTGGGAGTTCGACCGCGCGGAGCATGGCAGGCCGCGCATCGCTCAGCCCAAGGACCTCCAGCTGAGCTTCAGCGTCTCCCACACCTCCACGCTTTTGGCGATCCTCGTGGTGCGGGGGGCGGAGGTGGGGGTGGACGTCGAGCGCATCGACCGCGACTTCCGGGTGGAGTCGATCGCCCAGCGTTTCTTCTCCCCGTCCGAGCGCGAGGCGCTGCTCGCCCTGGAGGAGCATCGCCGCGCGCGCCGCTTCTTCCAGCTCTGGACCGCGAAGGAGGCCTACCTGAAGGCGCGCGGTCTGGGCCTGCTCCTGCCGCTGGACGGCTTCAGCATCTCCTTCGACCGCGGCGAGCGGCCGTCCATCGCCTTCCACGGCATCGCCGACGATCCGGCCGACTGGCAGCTCGAGCACCTCGCCGTGGGCGACGACCACGCGGCGACCATCGCCATCCGCGGCGGCGCGACGCGCACCCGCGCCCTGCGCCTCTTCGACGCCTCCGTGCTCTGGCAGATGGA
>DASYMJ010000096.1:0-12867 GCA_036009105.1 Thermoanaerobaculia bacterium
CGACATGTTTGTCTCCGCTGTTGAGGACTGCAAACGACCGGAAGACAAATGGCAGCCCCTCGTTTTCGTTCAGTGACTCCCCGATCGCATCCCCTACGTGAAAGTGCAGGTGCGGTCCCACTGCATTGCCGGAGTTCCCCAGCTCCGCGAGAACTTGCCCGCGCCTGACCCGCTGGCCGGCCTTGACCCGTATGCTCCCCGGCCTCAGGTGCGCGTAGAACGCGTATTGGTTCCCTTTCAGCGTGAGCGCCAGCCAATTGCCGGAGACCGTTTCGCGGGTCATCGGCACGGCGGGAACGAACTTGCCTGAGGCCTGCGGCACGTTTTCGGCGATGCCGTCTACGACGCGCGCGATCACGCCGTCCGCGACGGCGACGACGGCGGCACCATATCCGTAGAACATCGCGTTCGTAATCTCGTCCGGGAATGGGTTCGGGAGCGTGTTCCCGGACGCATCCACCTTCATGAAATCGATCGCGAACCGTTGCGGCATTCGCGCTTTGCCATGGACGGGGACGACGACCTGATGTGCGGTGTTGTAACCCGGTCCATTCGCACATTTCCACGGCCCGCCGAGCAGCGGCGGGTCCAACACCAGCGGCGTGCCCTCCGCGAGGGGCACCTCGTACCCTCTGACACTCATGCCATCGCGGCTCGCGATCCGGATGGCAGGCGATTCCGCGAAGGTGATGTCATGAAACAGCCGTTCGGGCACATCGCGGCGATCCGGAAAGACCAGCCAGAAGAACAAGCCCGCGGTCTGTCCCCCCGGGATCAGGCCGACCGTCCATTCCGGCGGCCGGTTGCCGCCATACAGCAGCGGAGACTCGAATTTCCAACCGTCTTTCAGCTCGGGTTCTCCGTACGTCGCCGCTTCTTTGCCGTCTCGCGCGTCCCGTACCACGACCTTGGAGACCGTGAGGTCGGCCTCCGCCAGATTGGTCACCAAGAGGTGGTACGCGAGGTACCACCGCCCGTCGCGCGCCTTGACCGGCAGCGGCCGAACGGGGGCCTGGATGTTGACCGGCACGTCCCGATAGACGCGAACCGCCTCCGCGCCACGTGCGCGAATCGCCACCACCAACAGCAGTCCGATCAGCACCGCTCGCCGCATGGCGCGAAATGATATCCCGCCGTCCCACGTCGTCTTAACGCCGCACCTATTGCATTGCGGCCGTTAAGTCCCTATTTTGGGCATGCGTCACTGATGAAAGGAGAAACCGATCCATGGAACACGAAGTCAACATCGAGCTCGATTTGAACGTCGAGACCCTTGCCCTCCTCGCCCAGAACCAGCCGGCCGGCCCTTTGGGCGCCGAGTCGATCCCCATCCGCACCTGCGGCTCGTCCTCGGAGTGCTCCATTCCCATCTGCTGCCCTTGACGCCGCCAAGACGACGCCTCAGCGTCAGCGCGATCAAGCCGCCGATTCGAGATTCTCGCGAATGATCCGCGGGTGACGAGCCGCAATTCGCAACAACGCGATTGCCGGACCGTCCGGATGTCGCCTGCCCTGTTCCCAGTTGCGGAGGGTGTGAACGCTGATGCCCATCGCCCGGGCGAACTGCATTTGGGTCAGTCCGACGAATCGCCGAAGCGCAGAGATGTCTTCACCCGATTGAAATTGGCCGAGCATGAGCCGCTTTCGCAGACGTGCCGGAATGGCTCTGGCCAGCTGTTTCTCCGTCAATTCAGGAATTTCAGTCATTGCCGTTCTTCCATGTGAGAGCGGTAGAGGACCCGCTCACGCTCCGTCGCCCAACGAGCACTGATGATACGAACGGCTCCCTCGTCCCGCTCCGTCCAAATGATCAGCACGAGGCCGCGTCGAATCGGGCCGATCGCAATGAACCGCTCCTCGACGACAGAATGCTCGTCGTCAAAAATCTCCAGGTAGTGGCCCGACCGGAAAAGCTCACTGGCTTCGTCGAAGCTGACACCATGTTTTCGCTGGTTCGCCAGGCTCTTCGCGTCGTCCCACGCGACCTTCACCGGGCCAGTGTAAGCCATTGGCCTACCAGGTCAATGGCTTAGGTTCCCGATCGCGAAGCCGGCGCAATCAGGAATTCGATTGCTGTGTCGATCGCGGGATCGCAACGCACCGCGCCAATCCCAACCGCGTTGCACCTGCCCCATCTCCCGTCCCGCCAGCCCTCCCCCTCCCGTACAATCCCCCCGCGCATGCGGTTCGTCGACGGCTCCCTTCTCATCGAAAACATCTCTGCTGCGGATCTGGCCCGGAGGTTCGGGACGCCGGTGTACGTGTACGAGGCGGGCGTCATCCGGCGGCAGATCGTGAACGTGCAGAGAGCGTTTGCCAGGCTCCCCTTCCGGCCCTTCTACGCCATGAAAGCCAATGGCGCGGTGGCCATCCTGAGGATGGTCAAAGAGGCCGGGTTCGGATGTGATTGCGTATCGCCGGGGGAGATCTTTCTCGCCCGGAAGGCCGGCTTCGGGGCGGAGGACATCTGGTTCACCTGCTCCAACGTCTCGGACGAAGACATGAGGGCCATTCCGGACGAGAGGATCGTCGTCAACGTCAACTCCATGTCCGAGATCGACCGCCTCCTGACCCTGGGCATCCGCAACCCGATCGCGTTGCGGATCAACCCGGACGTCGGAGCGGGGCATCATGCGGACGTCGTCACGGCGGGCGGGGGGGTGAAGTTCGGGATCGAGCTGGCGGAAGTGGCCCAGGCAAGGATGATCGTGGAGGATGCGGGGCGGCAGGTGGTCGGCATCCACGCCCACATCGGCTCCGGCATCGACGACCTCGCACCGCTGCTCCGCGCGGCGGGCACGCTGCTCCAGCTTTCGGGGGACTTTCCGAACCTGCGATTCATCAACTTCGGAGGGGGCATCTCCATCCCCTACCGGCCGGGCGAGAGCGAGTTCCCCATCGCAACGTACGGCGAAGAGTTGACCACGATTGCGGACTCGCGGCTCAGAGCAAGAGGTCTGCAGGCCATCCTCGAGCCGGGACGCTACGTGGTCGCCCAGGCGGGGACGCTCCTCGCGCGCATCACGGCGAAGCGGATCAGCGGCGGCTTCGAGTGGATCGGCTGCGACACCGGCTTCAACCACCTGGTGCGGCCGTCCAAGTACGGCGCGTATCACCACATCGTGAATGCCAGCCGCGATCCGGGCGGCGTGCAGCGGGACGTCGTCGTGGCGGGCAACATCTGCGAGTCGGGCGACGTCTTCACGCGCGACGCCGGCGGCCACGTCGTGCCGCGGGCCATCGTCGATCCGCACATCGGCGACCTCCTCGCCTTCCGCGACGCCGGAGCGTACGGCTTCTCCATGGCCTCGCACTACAACGCCCGCCTGCTGCCCCCGGAGGTGCTGGTGGATGAGGATGAGGCGCGGGTGATCAGGGCCAGGCAGACGTTCGAGCATCTGCTGGAGGGACAAGAGTGAAACGCGCGCTGCTGATCCCCATCCTCTTCATCGCCGCCTGCGCGCATACACCGCAACCGCCCATGCTCGACCTCAAGATCACGAACGGACGCATCATCGACGGCTCCGGCGCGCCGTGGTTCCGCGGCGAGGTCGGCATCAAAGGCAACACCATCGTCGCCGTCGGCGATCTCGCGCAGCTGACCGCCGCCACCACGGTCGACGCGCACGACCGCATCGTCGCTCCCGGCTTCATCGACCTGCTCGGCCAGTCGCAGCAGTCCGTCCTCACCGATCCGCACCTGGAGGCGAAAGTGCGGCAGGGCGTGACGACCGAGGTGACGGGCGAAGGAACGTCGCCCGGCCCGATCAGAATCGATCCCGACGCGAAGGAAAAGCCGCGCTGGATCTCCCTCGGCGACTACCTCGACCTGGTCGACCGCCAGGGCTCCGCCATCAACTTCGCGCTGCTCGTCGGCGCCTCCAACCCGCGTGAGATCGTGATCGGCGAGGTCAACCGGCCGCCTACCGAGACCGAGATGCGGCAGATGGAAGACATCATCGACCGGGCCATGCGGGACGGCGCCATCGGCCTCTCGACGTCGCTCATTTACCTGCCCGCCATGTACTCGACCACGGACGAGATCGTGAGACTGGCTCGCGTCGCGGCCAGGTACGATGGCATGTACTTCACGCACATGCGCGACGAGGGCGACCACATCGACGACGGCCTCGACGAGACGTTCCGCATCGGGCGCGAGGCGAAGATCCCGGTCAACATCTGGCACCTGAAAGTCGGCGGGCGGACGAACTGGGGCCGCATGCCGCACGTCATCGAGCGCATCGAGGCCGCGCGGCGGGAAGGCATCGACGCGGCGGCGAACGTCTATCCCTATCCGGCATCGTCCACCGGACTGAGCACGCTCGTCCCGAACTGGGCGCTGGAGGGTGGCTACGCGGAATTGCAGAAGCGGCTGCGCGATCCGCGGCAGCGGCCGCGCATCGCCGAGGAGCTGCGGCGGCAGTTCGAGAAACGGGGGGAGCGCGGCATCTACGTGGCGCGCATCGACAACCCGGAGCTGGCAAAGTACGAGAAGAAATTCGTCGAGCAGATCGCGGCGGAGATGGGCGTCGGGCCGGAAGAGGCGATGATGACGCTCTACGAGCAGACGAAGGGCTCGCCGAACGTGATCTTCTTCTCCATGAGTGAGGATGACGTGCAGTTCGCGCTCAGGCAGCCGTGGGTCTCGATCGGCGCCGACTCCGGTGCGCCGACCGCCACCGCCCGCGCGCGCAATGTGGCCGTGCATCCCCGCGCGTACGGCACGTTCGCGCGCGTGGCCGGCCACTACGTGCGGGACGTGAAGCTCTTCTCGCTGGAAGAAGCGGTGCGCAAGATGTCCTCCCAGGCGGCGGCGCGCGCGCATCTGTACGACCGCGGCGTGCTGCGCGCGGGGATGAAGGCCGACGTCATCATCTTCGATGCGGCCACCATCAGCGATCCATCGACGTTTGACGATCCGCATCATTTCGCGGAGGGTGTTTCGGACGTGTTCGTGAACGGCGTGGGAGTGCTGCGCGATGGCAAGATGACCGCCGCGCTGCCGGGAAGGACGATTCGTGGCAAAGGTTATCGACGAGTTGCTGGTTACTAGTTGCTGGTTACTGGTAGAGGGGACAAAGAACGATGCCGGCTACTAGCAACCAGCAACCAGCAACCAGCAACTCAGCAAAGCTCGTCAGGACCGTCGGCTTCTGGGGCCTGGTGGCGATGTGCATCAACGCCGTCGTCGGCTCGGGCGTCTTCCTCCTGCCGAGCGAGTCGTACAAGCTGCTGGGGCCTTTCTCGCTCTGGGCGCCGCTGCTCTTCGCCGTGCCGGTGTTCATCCTCGTGCTCTGCTTCGCCGAGGCGGCCAGCCACTTCAGCGAGCCGGGCGGCGCGTATCTGTATGCGCGCACCGCGTTCGGCGACTTCATCGGCTTCGAGACCGGCTGGATGAACTGGCTGGCCCGCGTCACCTCGCTCGCCTCGCTCTCCAACGGCTTCGTGCTCGCCCTGGCCCGATTGCACGAGCCGCTCGGCAGCGGCACGGCTCGCACGGCGATCATCCTCGGCTCGATCCTGATCCTGGCCACCATCCACTTCGTCGGCGTGCGCTACGGCGCCGCCTCGATCTACGTCTTCACCCTCGGCAAGCTGATTCCGCTGGTGGGCTTCATCATCGTGGCCCTGATCGTGTGGCGCACCAATCCGATTCCCGGCTCCTTCGTGCTGCCCGGGGCGGGAACGAAGTGGAACGATGCGGCGCTGTTCATGCTCTTCGCGTACGCGGGCTTCGAAAACATGGGGGTGCCGGCGGGCGAGTTCAAGAACCCGAAGCGCGATCTGCCGCGGGCGCTCCTGGTCGGCACGCTGGCCATCGCCATCATCTACGTGCTGGCCCAGCTCGGCGCGATGTCGGCCCTGCCCGATCTCTCCAATTCATCGACCCCGATCGCCGACGCGGCGGCGCAGCTCATCGGGCCGATCGGCGCGCTGCTGGTGACCGTCGGCGCGCTGCTCTCCATGGCCGGCACGAACTCGGGCACGGTGCTGGAAGGCTCGCGCATGCTCTACGCGCTCTCCCTCGGGCGCTCCCGGCTGCGCCTGCTCAGCTACGTGCATCCCCGCTTCCGGACCCCGTCCGTGGCCATCATCATCCATGTCTGCTTCGCCGCGGCGCTCGCCCTCGGCGGGTCGTTCGCGTACCTCGCTCTGCTCTCCTCGACGGCGCGCCTGGCGACGTATCTCTTCACCTGCGCCGGCGTGCCGTTCCTGCGCAAGCTCGGCGGCGGGTTCCGCCTGCCGCTGATCCTCCCCATCCTGGGGACGCTGGTCTCGCTCACCCTCGTCGTCACCCTGGACAGCTCCAAGCTGATCGCGGCCGCGATCGCGATTCTCGTCGGCGGACTCTTGTATCTGCTCTCCACGATCGGCGCGCCGCTTGCTCCAGTAACCGAGCATGAGCGAACAACCGATGACATTGCGTGATACCGCGCGCGGCGTTGCCGTGCGCGCAGGAGTTCTCGTGGTAGGCGGCATCGTGATCGGCGGCTGGTTCACCGCGATGCTTTTCAAAGCAGCGGGCGGCCTGATGAAGATTCTGATCGGCCTGCTGCTGGCGCTGATCACCGGCGGCCTCGTCACGTACGAGGTCAAGCGGGTGCAGAAGCGGATCGCCGGGGTGTGAGGTACGCTCGCGAGGAGCGGCGCGCCAGCCCGGCGCGCCGCTATACTTGGCGACCATGGCCATATCCGTAGGGCTGTTCCTCCGCCTCGTCGCCAAGCCCGGCAAAGAGGAGGAGGTAGCCCACTTCCTCCGCGGCGCGCTGCCGGTCATCGAGGATGAGCCGGCCACCATCGCCTGGTTCGCGGTGCGCTTCGACGAGCGCACGTTCGGCATCTTCGACGCCTTCCCGGACGAGGCCGGCCGCAAAGCGCACATGACCGGCCGGGTGGCCGACGCGCTGCGGGCGCAGTGGTCGGAACTGCTCGCCGAGCCGCCGTCCGTCCAGAAGTGGGACTTGGTGGCGACAAAGCTGCCGGGCTAACCGGTCATAACTCCCACGGCCGATCCTCCGGCGTCAGCGGTCGGAAGAATCCGAAGAACCCGCGTTCGCCCAGCCGGGCCACGGCATCCTGAATCGCCGCCACGGTCACCTCCGGCAGGACGACCAGACCGACCTCCGCCAGAAACGGCTGATTCAGGCTTTGCAGATCCGCCAGCTCCTGCGCCAGCCTGACCGGATCGGCAAAGAACACCGGGAAAATGCGGCCGTCGTCGGCTTCAACGCGGGCATGGCTGAGATAACCGCGCACGGTCATCTCTTCCTGCGCGCGTTCATCGAAATCGTCAGGAAAGAGCACGCGCATCGTCATTCGACCTTTGTCAGAAATGTCTGTTTGTGCAGCGTCAAAAGGTCCGGTCCGCGAACCGTTGCACTCTTCAGATGGCTCAATTGTCGTATGCGGCCGTCCATGAGAAAGGTCCCGCGTCCGAGCCGGCCCGCAGCTGTTCGAGCGCTTTGACGGCCTGCGGTATGGCAGCGGCCGGATTCTCGGCAAGCAGCAGAGGCGCCGCGGCAAAAAGCAACCCCAGCAGCATGGACCGCATCATGAAATTGTAGCCGAGCGGGAGGCCACGCGGCCTCTCAAAACAACCACGCGCACACTGCCACCGCCACCGCCGCCGCAACCACATCCCCCACCAGCGCCGCGGGAATGGTGTGCCGCGTGCGCTTCACGCCCACCGCGCCGTAATAGACGGCGAGCACGTAGAAAAGTGTCTCCGAGCTGCCGTACATCGTGGCCGCGGTGCGCCCGAGGACGGAGTCGGCGCCGAAGCGTTTGATGAGGTCCGTGGTCAGGGCGAGCGAGCCGCTGCCGGAGAGCGTGCGCAGGATGGCCAGCGGGAAGAGCTCGGCCGGGAAGCCGGTGGCGCTCATCAGCGGCTGCAACGCCCGGGTGAGCATGTCCATCGCCCCCGAGCCGCGGAACATCCCGATCGCCACCAGGATGCCGACCAGAAAGGGGATGATGCGCACCGCCACCTGAAAGCCTTCCTTCGCCCCTTCGATGAACGTGTCGTACACCTTCACCCCGCGGATCATCCCGATGAGGGGGATGCCCACCAGCAGCGCGGGGACGGCCCAGAGCGAGATGTTCTCCAGGATGATGCGGATCATTTCGCGCTCCGGTACGGGAAGAAGCGCTGCAGGATCTTGGCGGCGATGACGGCCGCGATGGCGCCGGAGACGGTGGCGATGATCGTGGTGGAGATGATGGCGGTCGGGTTCTTCGAGCCGGCCGCGGAGAGCACGCCGATGATCGTCACCGGGATGAACTGGATGCCGGAGGTATTGAGCATCAGGAAGGTGACCATCGAATTCGAGGCGGTCTCCTTCTCCTCGTTGAGCGACTGCAGCTCCTCCATCGCCTTGATGCCCATCGGCGTGGCGGCGTTGTTGAGGCCCAGCATGTTCGCCGCGACGTTCAGGATCATCGCGCCGATGGCGGGATGATCAGGCGGGATCTCCGGGAAGACGAGGCGGCTGATGGGGCGGAGCAGCCAGCCGAGCATGGTGATGAGGCCCGCCTTTTCGGCCACGCGCATGATGCCGAGCCAGAGCGTCATGATGCCGACCAGGCCAATGGCGATCTCCACGGCCGTCTTCGCGGAGTCGACCGCGCCTTTCGTCACGCCGGCGGCGGTGCCGTTGAAGGCAGCCACCACCACCGCGATGGCCATGAGGGCGAACCAGATGTAGTTCAGCATGCGGGCGATGATACAAGTAGGAACGATGATGAGACGCTCGCTCGCGCTCGCTCTGCTCCTCGTTGCCTGCTCCCGGAGCGAGACTTCCCAGCCGCCCCCCGCCCGTCCTTCCATCCTCCTCGTCACCCTCGACACCACGCGCGCGGACGCCATCGGCCCCGAGGCGCGCGGCATCGAGACGCCGGCGTTCACCGCCCTCGCCGCGCGCGGCATGCGCTTCCGCTTCGCGTACGCCACCGTCCCCCAGACCCTCCCCTCCCATGCCTCGATGCTCACCGGCCTCTACCCCGCCGGCCACAGCGTCCGCGAGAATGCCCGTCACCTCGGCGAGCAGCAGCCGCTGGTCGCCGAGCGGCTGCACCAGGCCGGCTATCGCACCGCCGCCTTCGTCTCCGCCTTCGCCCTCGCCCGCCGCTTCGGCCTCGGGCGCGGCTTCGACACCTGGGACGAGGACTTCGGCGAAGGCGCCGCCGAGCGCACCGCGAAGACGACGACCGACCGCGCGCTCGCGTTCCTCCAGCAGCGCTCCAATCAGCCGCTCTTCCTCTGGGTGCACTACTACGATCCGCATTATCCCTACACGCCTCCCGAGCCGTACCTCACGCGCTATGCGAATCAGCCGTACCTCGGCGAAGTGGCGTCGATGGACGAGCAACTCGGGCTGCTCGTGCAGGCGTTCGATCGGAACACGGCCGGCGAGAAGGCGATCGTCGTGGTGGGCGATCACGGCGAAGGGCTGGGCGAGCATGGGGAGCAGCAGCACGGCAATCTGCTCTACCAGTCGACGATGCACGTCCCGCTCCTGCTCGTCGGGCCGGGCGTGAAGGCGGGGACGTCCGATGCGCCGGTGAGCACGCGGCGCATCTTCCACACCATCCTCGACTGGGCGGGCCTCGGCGCGGAGAACACGCTGCGCGGCGGGCAGCCGGAGCTGGTGATGGCCGAGGCGATGAAGCCGTTTCTCGACTACGGCTGGCAGCCGCAGGTGATGGCCGTGGACGGGCGGATCAAGACCATCCTCGCCGGGCGCAGCGAGGTGTACGACCTGGTCGCCGATCCGAAGGAGACGCACGATCTGGCGGATGTCCCGCGCGCCGCGCGCGCCGCGTTGCGCGACTATCCGCTGCCCACCGCCGCCGCTTCGAACGAAACGCTCGACGAGGAGGAGCAGCGCAAGCTGGCCAGCCTCGGCTACGTCGCTTCCGGCGTGAAGCCGCTCATCCGTCCCGACGCGCCGCGTCCCATCGACATGGCGCCGCTCTATCCCATCCTCGACCGCGCCTCGGGCCTCTTCGTGCGCGAGCAATACGCGGCGGCCATCCCCCTGCTGGAGCAGATCCGCAAGGCCGATCCGCACAACCTCGACGCCGCGCTGCGGCTCGCCACCGCGTATTCATCGCTCGGCCGCAATGGCGAGGCGCTGGCCGCGTTCAAGGAGGCGGAGGCGCTCGCGCCGGAGTCGGCGGATGTGAAGACGTATCTCGCCCTGCATTACGCGCGGGGGAAGGAGTGGCAGCAGGCCGAGCCGATGCTGGAGCGCATCGTGGCCAGCGATCCGCATCGCGTGCCGGCGCTGGAGGCGCTGGCCATGATCCGCGAGCGGGAGGGGCGGATCCCCGAGGCGGTGGACCTGCGGCAACGCCTGTACGCCGAGCGCGCCGCGAAGCCGGCGGAGCTGGTGCGCCTGGGGCAGATGCAAATGGCCATCGGGCAAACCGAGCCGGCGATCGCCTCGTTCGAAAAAGCGCGCTCGCTGCAGGCCGAGGCATTCCGCAACGATCTCGAGCTCGGCGTGCTGTACCTCGCCTCGCAGCGCCTGACCGAAGCGCGCGACGCGTTGGATCGCGTGAAGCCGGGCGATCCGGCCTATCCGCTGGCGCTGTTCAAACGCGCGCAGGTGAGCGTGCTGCTGCACGAGCAGGACAGCGCCGCGCGCATCGCCGCCGCGCGGCAGCACGCGGATGGCACGACAAGGGTGTTGATCGAGAGGGAGAGGTTGTTTCGTTAGCCTGACATCGGAAACATTGCGAGAGGAAAATCATGAGCAAAGTATTCGTCAACATTGGACTCAGCCTCGATGGCTACATGGCACCGGAAGGAATGACCATGGACAAGCCTGAGTACAAGAACTGGGGCGCCAAGTGGGGGGCGCTGATGGCCTGGATCCTCAATCAACAGTACTTCCGCGAGAACCTCAAGCTCGGACCAGGGGGAGAGACGGGCCCGGTCAATGACCTGCTTCGCTGCACCACGGAGCGCATCGGTGCCAACATCATGGGCAAGCGAATGTTCGACCAAGGCGAGCGCGCCTGGCCGGAGGAGGCTCCGTTTCACACACCGGTATACGTGCTTACCCATGAGAAACGCGAACCCTGGCCGCGCCCCGGTGGGACGACCTTTTACTTCATCAATGACGGGCCGGAGCGTGCCCTGGAGCTGGCTCGGGAATCGGCAGGCAGTCGTGATATTCGGATCGCGGGTGGAGCCGATGTGATCCAGCAGTACCTGAACCTGGGTGCCGTGGACGAGCTGGAAATCGCCCTGGCACCCGTGTTGTTCGGCGGCGGGCGGCGTCTCTTCGAGAACCTGCGCGAGCCCGGGCCGCGGTTTCGCATTGACAAGGTTCTCGATGGGCCAGCCGCCACGCACTTGCGCTATGTGCGTCAGTGAGGGCGGCCTAACGACCGGTTGCAGCGGACGGTCCGCTGCGCGGCCAGCCGCCGTTCCTGCCAAAACACAAAGGGCCGGCTTCGCAGCCGGCCCTTTGTGTGGCGGGAACGATATTTAGAACTGCAGCCGGGCCGCGAGCTGGTAGCGGCGGGGGGCGAAGAAGTTGCGCGGGAAGGGCGCGTTCACGGAGGGCTGGGCGGCGATCCCGGTGTCGATGCAGTTGTTCGTGTTGCACTTGCCCAGGGTGCCGACCCGGTTCTCGTAGTTGTAGCCGGTCTGCTTGTCGAAGACGTTGAAGACGTCCAGGGCGAGCTGGAAGTTGAGGCTGCGCGGCAGTGGGAAGTTCTGCGTGTAGTTCAGGTCCATCTGCTGATGCGATGGCGTGTGGCGGCGTCCGGCCGGTTCGGCGTAACGGCTGCTGTCGCTGGTGGACGTGGTCAGCGCGACGTACGGCAGGAAGCTCCAAAGCTCGTACGGCTGGCCCGACTGGTAGAAGGCGAACGCGCCGGCGCTGGCGCGCCACGGCAGGGAGTACGTCGCGTACGCCTTCAGCTGATGGCGGCGGTCGCCGCGGAGGTCGCCGTAGCGGTTGTTCCACAGCTGGCGGCCGGCGCCGTCACCGATGAACGACGAGCCGATGAACACCGAGGCGTCGTTGACGGCGGTGGTGTTGTCCTGGTCGAAGTTGCCGTAGTAGTGGCTCCAGGTGTAAGAGCCGGTGACGGTGAGGGCATTGTTGTGCCACTCGGTCTCGGCCGAGGCCTCGTAGTACTTGGTGAAGGCGCCGTCGAGCTCCGTGATGACATACGTCGAGCCGCTGCCGATCGCGGCCAGGCGGGCGGCCAGGTCGGTGATGTAGAGCTCCTGCTTCACGCCCGGCACGTTCGCGCCGAAGCGGGTGCGCGCGTTGTTGTTCGTGTCTTCCCAGTAGTGCTCGCCCTTGCGGTAACGGCCGTAGAGGCGGCCCGACCAGCCGTTGGTGATCTGCTGCGAAGTGCCGACCAGGTACTCGGTGACGCGCGGCGGGTTGAGGTCCTGCACGAAGAGCTTGCCGGAGGACGACACGTTCGGGTCGACCCCCAGCAGCAGGCCGGTCTGGTCGAAGTAGACGTTGATGTTCGCCACGAGGTTGCGGTCCCACGAAGCGGCGCGCGCGTCGGAGTTCGCCGGGAGGTTGTAGCGGGCGAAGCTGGTGTACAGCGTGTCGGAACCGTTGTAGGCCCAGGTCGCGCCGAGGCGCGGCTGGATGCCCTTGCTGAACGGCACGTTGTACATCTTGTACTTCGTGCCCGGCGACTTGACGAAGCCGGCGAGGTTGTCCGCGGAGGCGAGGCCCTGGCCGTACAGCGTGTCGTTGCTCAGCATCACGCCGACATTGAACGACCAGTTGTTGAGATGCATCGTGTCGTTCAGCTCGAGGTTCTGGGAGCGGAACTCGGAGTGGATGCTCGGCACCGTGCCCGTCGTCTGCTGGCTGACCGAGG
>DASYMJ010000097.1:0-14833 GCA_036009105.1 Thermoanaerobaculia bacterium
CCCAGTACTCTCATTAGCACTCTCATTACCGATGCGAGAAGCGCTAGATAGCCTAATTCTCAACAAGATAGCGCGAGCGCTTCCGAGAGAAAAACACCTGGAAGCCTTAGAACGCCGGCCTACCGCACCGCCGCCCCCGCCCGGCGCATGTCCCATGAGTCGTACCCGGGGGGGAAGCGCGCCATCACCGCCGCCAGCCGTTCGCGCGCCGCCGCGGGGTCGCGCTGGCGGAGCAGCTCGCAGTAGCTGACCTCGGTGCGCAGCTCGAAGGTCAGGGCCGATTGGGCGCGCGCGATCTCCAGCGAGCGCAAAAAGTACGGCTCGGGGTCGGGCCGGCCGAGGAGGACGGCGAGCTCACCCTGCAGGCGGGGGAGCTCGGAGAGGTGATAGCCCTCCGAGCCTTGCGCGGCATCGACGATGCCGGTGCGCAGCCACTCCTCCGCCTCGTCGAACTTGCCGACCGACATGTACAGCTCCGCGATGAGCGAGGGGTACTGGCTGGCGTGGAGGCGGCCGCCGGTGGCGCGCCAGCCCTCCCGCCCCGCCTTGATTTGGGCGATGCCGCGCTCCACCTCGCCCAGCGCGGCGATGGCCCAGCCCTGCATCGGCGTGGCGATGCCTATCCAGCCGGCGAAGCGCTGCGCGCGGGCGATGGCCAGCAGCCGCTCGCTCAGCTCCATGACCCGCTCCGGCTCGCGCATCTGCAGGTTCGTGAACATCGCGCCGGCCAGCAGGTAGCAGCGGCTGTGGAGGTGCGAATAGACGTCGACCGCGGCGAGGGCCAGCTCGTTCATCTGGCGCGCTTCCTCCTCGCGCCCCAGGCAGGCCAGCGACATCGCCGTAAAGGTGTAGATCAGCGCGCCGGGATCCTCGCTGAAGCGGCTGACGTGCTCGATGTGGTGCACGGCCGGGTCGTACGTCTCCAGCGCCGTGTAGCCGTGGCGCACCGACTCCGCGTAGCGTCCGCGCCAGAAGTTCGAGCAGCAGAGCGCGGCCAGCGCCTCCATCTCGAAGGCGACGTCGTTCTCCCCCTTCGCTTTCCGCTCCATCTCCTCCGCGATGGCGCACGCCTCGATGGTGCGGGCCGACGTGTGGTAGTAGACGGCCAGCCCCTTGAGCACCTGATTGAGCTGCGGCGAGCCGGGGAGGCGGTCGCACAGCTCGCGCGCCCGGCGCCAGCACTCGCCGCATTCGTCCGCGGCCCAGCCGCGCATGGCCACCAGCGCGCTGCCCTGCACGCAGCGCACGGCGAGCTCCAGCCGCGCGCGCTCCTCCGTATCCGGCTCCCGCTCCAGCATGGTCAGCGCGTTGGCGGTGTGGCCGAGGACTTCCGCGTTGGCGGAGGTGGCGTGCGCCCGCTGCGCGGCGGCGAGGTAGTAGCGCGCCGCCTTCTCGTGCAGGTCGGCCTCCGCGCAGTGGCGCGCCACCAATTCCGGCTCCAGGCGCACCGCCTCCGGAAACTTCTCCTCCAGCACCTCGGCCACGAGCTTGTGGTACTGCTTGCGCTGCCGCTTGAGCAGCGACTCGTGCAGCGCCTCCTGCACCAGAGCGTGCTTGAAGATGTACTTCGCCTTGCTGAGCAGGCCGCGCCGGTAGAGCAGGCCGGCCGTGACCAGGCGGTCCAGCTCGCGCTTGAGGCTCTCGTCGTCCAGCGAGGCCACGGCGCGCAGCATCTCGTAGACGAACTCGCGGCCGATGGTCGCGCCGAGCTGGGCCACCGGCTTGGCGGTGGCCAGGCGGGCCAGGCGGGCCATGATGGTCTCGTACAGCGTGGCGGGGATGGAGAGCGACTGGAAGGGGCCGATCAGCTCGTAGGCGCCGTCGCGCTCGCGGAGGAGATCGGACTCGATGACCATCCGGGTGAGGTCCTCCACGAAGAGCGGGAAGCCGTCCGTCTTGGCGAAGATCTCCTCCGCCACGGCGGGCGGCAGCGCCTTGCCGCCGGTGAGATGGGAGACCATCTGCTCCACGCCGGCGCGATCGAGCTTGTTGAGGGCCAGCTGGCTCACCCCGGGATGGGAGATCCAGCGCGGCGGCGCGACGTATTCGGGGCGATAGGTGAGCAGCACCAGCAGCGGCAGCGCGTGGGCCTGCTCGATGAGGAGGTCGAGCAGCTCGACGGTGGTCGGATCGACCCAGTGCAGATCTTCCACCACCAGCACGACCGGCGTCTTGGTGGCGATCAGCTCGACGTACGCGGCGAGCGCCTCGAGCATCAGCTCCTTCTGGGCCTGGGGCGACCCGGCCGGCGGCGCGGCCGTCTGCACGGAAAGGATCGGCGCGATGATGGGCAGCAGGTCTTCGCTCGCCGGACCCAACGCGGCGAGCGCGCCGGCGAGGCGGTCGAGCTTCTCCTGCCCGGCGCTCTCGCGGGTGATGCCGAGGGAGTCTTCCAGCGCTTCGATGACGCCGTGCAGGGCGGTGTCGCGGTAATAGGGCGAGCTGCGCCACTCGATCCAGGCGTGCGGCTGGGCGGAGACGCTCGTCCGCACCTGTTTGAGCAGGCGCGACTTCCCCACGCCCGCCTCGGCGCTGAGCATGACCACGCCGCCCCGCCCTTTGCGCGCGTGCTGCCAGAGGTCGAGCAGGAACTCGACCTCCTTCTCCCGGCCGACGATCGGCGTCAGCGTCCGGCTGGCCGCGGCCTCGAAGCGGGTCTCGAATCCCTTGTCCGCCACGACGCGGCTGTACGCGAGCGGCGCCTGCCCGGGAAGACGGATCGAGCCGCCCGGCTCCAGCTCGAAGAACGGCTCGACCAGGGGGAGGGTGGAGGAGGAGATGAGCACCGTGCCGGGCGCCGCCTCCTGCCGCAGCATGAGCGTCGTGATCGGCGCTTCGCCGCCGGAGAGGTTGTTGTTCGCCTGCTCCGCGGTAGTGACGACGGAGCCGGTATGTATCGCCACGCGGGTGGCCAGTGCGACGCCCAGCTCCGCCTCGAAACGGGGGCTCAGCGCGGCGATGCGCGTCACGAGCTCCAGCCCAGCGCGAACGGCCCGGCGGCTGTCGTCTTCCGCGACTTCCGGGTAGCCGAAGCAGACCAGCGTGCCGACGCTGCCGCCGCCCACCACGTAGCCATCGTATTTCGCGAAGAGCTCCCGGCTGGCCTTCTCGAACTCCGGCATCAGCTCGTGCAGCACTTCGCTGGCATCATCGGGATCGAGGGCCGTGCCGTCCGGCTCGCGGGCGAGCAGGTCGCAGTGGAGGAAGGTGACCTGCCGCCGCTCGGCGTACGAGGACGGGGCGCTGACCGGGACCAGCGTGGCCGCCGCGGCGCGCGCGGCACGCACGCTCTCCACCGCCTGGCGCAGCTCCTTACGGATGCGCAGGAAGAGCCGCTTCTGCTTGCCCGGCTCGGTGTAGTGCTCCTCGATGGTCTCGCTGCCGCCGGGGAGGAACTGGCGCGTGGCCAGCCACTCGTGCCGCTCCCACTCGCAGGGCGAGAGGACCACCGGGAAGATGAGCAGGCCTCGCTTGCGGCAGGAGTCGAGGAAGCTCTCGATCTCGATCTGCGTGCAGTAGGGGGAGTCGAGAAAGGCCTGGCTGACCAGCACGAGGGCGATGTCGCTCGTTTCCAGGCCGCGCCGGATCTCGTCGTTCCAGAGCGAGCTGGCGGTGATCCGCTCGTCCGTCCAGAACTCCACGCCGCCGTCTTCGCCGAGGCCCTTGAGGAAGCCGAGGAGGGAGTCGTCGCGGAGGTAGGCGGGGTCTTTGTGGGAGTAGCTGACGAAGACGCGCACCGCATCTTCGGCGCGGCGGACCGCGTCCGGCGCCGTGATGCGGCCGGAGGGATCGATGATGGTCATGGGATGAGGAAAGTATAGCGGGAATTCCGCCCTACCGGTCGACGACCGCCGCTGCAATCCTCTGCCGCGCGGCAACCGTATCGAAAGCCGGGCGCGCGGCGAGCGCGGCCACCTCCGCGGCCCACGGCGCGTCGCCGCCGAGCGCGGCGAGCACGCAGCGGGCGGAGTGCCAGATGCGGTCGTTCGCGTCGCTGGTGTAGACGTTCGTGATGTCGGTCGCCAGGGCGTTCGCGCCGAGCTTCGCCGTGCGCAGGCGGGCGCTTTCCATGGCGTACGTCTCGATGGCCACGTCGGCGACGTGGCCGAGGAGCTCCTGCTGCTCCGATAGCTCGGAGCCGAAGCGGGCGGAGAGAGAAGCCAGCATGGAGAAGGCGAGGGACGAGCCGGACTGGCGCAGCATGCGGGTGGGGATGATCAGGCGGTTGATCTCGTTGGTCCCTTCGTAGAGGCGGGTGATGCGCGCGTCGCGATAGGCGCGCTCGGCGGGGTACTCCTTCGAATAGCCGTAGCCGCCGTAGACCTGGATCGCCTCGTCCACCACGTACGCCAGCGCCTCGCTCGTCCAGACCTTGTTGATGGAGCACTCCATGGCGAACGACTCGATGGTCCGCAGCACCGCGGCGGAGTCGTCCGGAGCAACGGCGGCGAGCGCGCGGTCGGCCTCGCCCAGCGTGCGGTAGACCATCGCGTCGCCGACCCAGCAGCGGACGGCCATCTCCGCCAGCTTCTGGCGGATCATTCCGAACGACGCGATGGGGCGGCCGAACTGGTGGCGCTGCTTCGCGTAGTCGGTGGCGCGGGCCAGGGCCTGCTTCGCGCAGCCGATGTTCCGCGTCCCGAGCTTGAGGCGGCCGATGTTCAGCACGTTGAACGCGACCTTGTGCCCCTCGCCGATCGTCCCCAGCACGTTGCCCACCGGCACGCGCACGTTCTCCAGGATCAGCGCCGTGGTGGAGGAGCCGTCCAGGCCGAGTTTCGGCTCCTCCCGCCCGCTCACCACGCCCATCCCGCGCTCGACCAGGAAGGCGGTGAAGCGCTCGCCGTCCACCTTGGCGAAGATGGTGAAGAGATCGGCGAAGCCGCCGTTGGTGATCCACATCTTCTGGCCGTTGAGGACGTAGTGATCGCCGTCGAGCGTGGCCCGGGCGCGAGCGGCCAGCGCATCGGAGCCCGAGCCGGGCTCCGTCAGAGCGAACGCCGCGATCCATTCGCCGCTGGCGAGGCGGGGGAGGTAGCGCTCCTTCTGCTCCGGCGTCCCGAAGTAGACGAGCGGGAGCGTGCCGATGGTGGTGTGCGCGCCGAGGGAGCCGGCGAAGGAGGGCATGATGCCGATCTTCTCGCCGACGTAAGCGGAGCTGACCTTGTCCAAACCCAATCCGCCATAAGCCTCGGGGATGTCGATGCGCAGCAGATCGAGCTCGCCGGCGGCGAGGAGCAGCTCGCGGGTGAGGGCCCAGTCCCTGGCGTGGATGCGCGCGTCGTGGGGCACGACCCGGGTGCGCATGAACTCCTCGGCGATTTTCCCGATGGTGAGCTGGGCGGGGGTGAGGTCTTCCCGGATGAAGACGGTCATGCGGCACATCCTGATTTGTTTTGTTGACTGCCGCGCGGATGGTTGCATATCCTACCTACCGAACGGTAGGTAAATAGTCTCCCCAGCGACCGAGAACGCCCAGGGTCTGCGCGGCCGGACCGCGCCCGAACGGAGAGGATGGCAATGGTCGTGAGACCGAGCCGCACATCGGAGCACACCGACGGACGGACGGCCGAGGTCTACCAGACCGCGGCGAAGATCATCCTGCAGAAGGGCTACGACGCCACCTCGGTGAGCGACATCGCCGATGCGCTGGGCATCACCAAGGCGGGGCTTTATCACTACATCCGCGGCAAGACGGAACTCCTGTATGACATCATGAAGTACGGATTGCAGGAGCTCGATCGGGAAGTGATGGTCCCGGCCCGGAAGATCGCCGATGCGGAGGAGCGGCTGCGCTTCGTGATCGCCACGCACGCCAACCTGGTGACGCGCGGCGACGGCGCGGTGACCATCCTGGTGGACGAGGCGCGCGCGCTTTCTCCCTCCCAGTACCGGGCCGTGACCCGCCTCAAGCGGGCCTACCTCGAGTTCCTGCGCGAGACGATCGAGGAGTTGCGCGCGCACGGGAAGCTGCGCGGCGTGAACAGCACCGTGGCCGCCTTCGCCATCATCGCCAACGTGAACTGGCTGTCCCGCTGGTATCAGCCGGATGGCGGGCTCTCGGCGCAGGAGATCGCCGGGCAGATCGCCGATGCGACGCTCTTCGGGCTGATGAAACAAGGGAAGCAGAGGAGCCTGCAGGCGCTATGAACATCCTCGTCTGCATGAAGCAGATCCTCGATCCGGAAGTGCCGGCGCGCGACTTCCGCATCGATGCGACGCGCAAGGAGGCGGAGCGCGGCTCGGCCAGCCTGGTGACGAACATCTTCTGCGAGAACGCGCTGGAGACGGCGCTGCAGTTTCGGCCCGCGGACGCGAGGATCACGGTTTTGTCGTATGGCCCGGCGAGCGCCGAGGAGACGCTGAGGAAGGCGCTGGCCATGAAGGCCGATGCGGCGGCGCTCGTGCTGCGCGAGGACGACGCTGCGCCGGCGGATCCGCTGCATGCGGCGCGGGTGCTGGCGGCGGCGGCGCGCAAGCTCGGGACGTTCGACCTCATCCTCACCGGCCGGGAGGCGGGCGACTGGGGAGCGGGGCAGACCGGCGCGCTGCTGGCGGAAGAGCTGAGGCTGCCGTGCATCGCCTTCGCGGACACCCTCTCCATGGACGGCGGCAAGCTGCGGGTGAAGCGGCAGACGGAGTGGGGCTGGGAGCTGTTCGAGGCGGAGACGCCGGTCGTGGTCACCATCACGAATGATGAGCACAACGTGCCGCGCATCCCCAAGGTGCGGGACGTGATGCTGGCCCACCGCCAGCCGCTCACGCAGTTCACGCTGGCCGAGCTCGGCGTCAGCGCGGCGAACGACTACTACGAGGTGGAGGAGCTCTTCATCCCCAAGAAGGAGTCGGCCTGCGAGCTGGTGGCGGGCGACACGCTGGAGCAGAAGGTCGACGTGCTGGCCCGGCGGCTGGTGGAGGTGACGGCGTCGCTATGAGCATCGTCACCATTCACTTCGGGTTCGATCGCGCGGCCGAGGGGCTGCTCGGGGCGGCGCGGCGTTTGGGCGATGAGGTCCACGCTGTGGTGATTGGCGACGGCGCGGAGGATGTGGCGCGCTACGCCGATCGGGTGACCGCGATCGACATGGACTACAGCCCGGAACCGTGCCTCAACGCGCTGGTGCCTTTGTGTGCCGGCGCAAAAGCGGTGCTGCTGGCGAACGACACGTACAGTCAGGAGCTCGCGCCGCGCCTCGCCTACCGGTTGGGTGGGAATGCGGTGGGGGACGGCGTCGCCATCGATGAGAAGCTGCGCGTGACCCGGCAGGTGTATGGCGGCAAGGCGCAGGCGGTGATCGCGCCGAAGCGTTCGCCGCTCGTGGCGTGGCTGCGCGCGCGGTCGTTCGCGCCGGCGCCGCTGCGCGATGCTGTGGCGGAGATCGAGCGGGTGAGGGCGGCCGGGGACGCGAAGACAAAAATCATCGAGCGCAAGCGCGAGACGCAGGCCGAGGCGCGGCTGGAAGACGCGCGGGTAATCGTGTCGGGGGGGCGGGGGATCGGGGGGCCGGAAGGCTTTGCCACCGAGCTCCAGCCGCTCGCGCACCTTCTCGGCGCGCAGATGGCCGCCTCGCGCGCGGCGTGCGACGCGGGCTGGGTGCCGCCCACCTGGCAGGTGGGGCAGACCGGGAAGAAAGTCGCGCCCGAGCTCTACCTCGCCATCGCCATCACCGGCGCGAGCCAGCACATGGCCGGGATCTCCGAGGCGAAGAACATCGCGGCCATCAACATCGATCCGGATGCGCCGATCTTCCGGCACGCCCGTTTCGGCATCGTCGAGGATTATCGAAAAGTCGTCCCCCTGCTGCGGGAAAAACTGGCGAAGATGAAATGAGCGCAGCCGACGCCACGCGCGAGATCTACTGGAACATCTCCCACCCCTGGGTGATGTACCTCCTCCTCGTGCCGACCCTCGCCATCGCGGGGTACGGATTGTGGCGGCACGTGCAGCGCTGGCGGCGAGGCATGCCGGCCGCCCGCTTCGACCGGCCGGCGGAGCGCCTGCGCCGAGTGCTAGTCCATGCGGTGGCGCAGAAGCGCACGGCGCAGGAGCGCTACACGGGCCTCTTCCACCGCTTCCTCACCTACGGCTTCGTGGTGCTCACCATCGCCACGATCGTGGTCGGCCTCGACGCCGACCTGCACACCTCGATCATGCGCGGCCGCTTCTATCTCTGGTTCCAGTCCTTCACCGTCGACGTCTTCGGCGCGCTGGTCCTGATCGGCATCTTGATGGCGGCGGTTCGCCGGTACATCAGGCGTCCGCGGAAGCTCGTCTACACTGACGAAGCGACCCTGATCCTGCTCGCCATCTTCGTCATCGCGGCGACCGGCTTCCTCATCGAAGGGTGGCGCATCGCCGGGACGAACGATCCGTGGCGGGCCTGGTCGCCGTTCGGGAACCTGGTGGCGCATGCCTCTTCCATCATGAGCGTGAGCGCCGTGAAAACGGCGCACCAGACCACCTGGTGGCTCCACCTCGCCATCAGCTTCGCCTTCTTCGCCTGGCTCCCCTACACGAAGCTGATGCACATCGTCACCGCGCCGCTGAACATCTACACGGCGAACCTGGCGCCGATCGGCGCGAGCCTCAGGCCGGTCGATTTCGAGCAGGAACAGTTCGGCGTGAGCAGGCCGGAGCAGTTCACCTGGAAGGACCTGCTCGACCTCGACTCCTGCACCGAGTGCGGCCGCTGCACCGACGTCTGCCCGGCACACGCGGTGGGCAAGGCGCTCTCGCCGCGCGACATCATCCTGCAGTTGCGCGACGCCGACTCCGTCCGCGTGCCCGCCACCGAGCCCGATCGCCTTTGGGAGTGCACCACCTGCGCGGCCTGCGTCGAGGCCTGCCCGGTCTTCATCGAGCAGATGCCGAAGATCGTCGATATGCGCCGGCACTACGTGATGGACGAAGCCGAATACCCCGACACCATGCAGGACGCGGTGCTCTCGCTGGAGAAGCGCGGCCATCCCTTCAGCGGCACGCAGGCCACGCGCCTCGACTGGGCCCAGGGGCTGGACGTGAAGCACCTCAGCGAAGCGAAGGACGCGGAAGTGCTGTTCTGGGTCGGCTGCGGCGGCGCGCTGATCGAGCGCAACCAGCGCGTCATCCGCGCCACCGCCCAGCTGCTGCAGAAGGCCGGCGTCTCCTTCGCCATCCTCGGGCGCGACGAGAAATGCTCCGGCGACCCGGCCCGCCGCATCGGCAACGAGCTCCTCTTCGAGACGCTGGCCCGGCAGAACGTGGCGAACCTGAACAAGCACCAGGTGCGCAAGGTCGTCACCCCCTGCCCGCACTGCTTCAACACCTTCAAGAACGAGTACCCGCGGTACGGCGGCGACTACGAGGTGAGCCATCACAGCGAGTTCCTCTCCTCGCTGGTGGCCGACGGAAAGCTCACGCCGAGCACGAGCGAGAAAAGCGTCACCTTCCACGACCCCTGCTACCTCGGCCGCCAGAACGGCGTGTACGACGCGCCGCGCGACGTGCTCGGCGGGAACACCATCGAGATGGAGCGCAGCAGGAACAAGAGCTTCTGCTGCGGCGGCGGCGGCGGGATGAGCTTCGTCGACGAGCCGGCCGGCCAGCGGGTCAACCAGGAGCGCGCCGCGGAGGCGCTGGCCACGGGGGCGGACGTGCTCGCGGTGAGCTGCCCCTTCTGCATGACCATGATGCAGGACGGCATCAACGCGAAGAAAGGCAGCCGGGAGATGGCCGTGATGGACATCTCCGAAGTGCTGCTGGAGGCGGTGGGCTAGCCATGGATCTCAACCTCACGCCCGCCGAGCAGCAGTTCCGCGACGACTTTCGCGCGTGGCTGGCCGCGAACGTGCCGCCGCCGTTCAAGGGCGACAAGGCCGAACAGGTTGCCTACCTGCGGCGGTGGCAACGAACGCTGTACGAAGGCGGCTGGGCCGGCATCTCCTGGCCGAAGGCGTTCGGCGGACGCGGGGCGACGCTCATCGAGCAGGCCATCTTCCAGGAGGAGCTGGCTCTGGCCGACGCGCCCCATCTGCTCGGCACCATCGGCCTCTCCCTGGTCGGCCCGACCATCATCGCCATGGGCACCGACGAGCAGAAGGCGCGCTACCTCCCCACCATCCTCTCCGGCGAGGAGATCTGGTGCCAGGGCTTCTCCGAGCCCAACGCCGGCAGCGACCTGGCCGCCCTCGGCACCAAGGCGCAGCGCGACGGCGACGCGTTCCTGGTCAATGGCCAGAAGATCTGGACCTCCTTCGCCCAGATCGCCGACTGGTGCCTCCTCCTCGTCCGCACCGACAGCGAGGCGCCGAAGCACAAGGGCATCACCTGCCTCCTTGCCGACATGCACGCGGAAGGGGTGACGGTGCGGCCGCTGCGGATGATGTCCGGCGACTCCGGCTTCAACGAGGTCTTCTTCTCCAACGTGCGCATCCCGACGGCGCAAGTGCTGGGACGCGTCAACGAAGGGTGGTCCACCGCCATCGCCGCGCTGATGAACGAGCGGGCCAACCTCGGCACCGGCGTGCAGGTGCTCTTCCGCCGCAACCTGAATGCGCTCATCGCCCGCTCGCACACCATCGAGCGGAACGGGCGGCCCGCCAGCGAGGATCCGATCGTGCGCCAGAAGCTCGCCCAGTCGTGGCTGGAGCTGGAGATCCTGCGCCTCAATACGAACCGCGCGCTGACCTCGCTCAGCAAGTCGGGCGTGCCGGGGCCGGAGGGCTCCACCCAGAAGCTGTACTGGAGCGAGATGAACCAGCGCACCCAGCAGACCGCGCAGGAGATCCTGGGCCCGTGGGGCCAGCTCTCCGAATTCGACGAGGGCCTGTGGCAGTACAGCTATCTCCGCAGCCGCGGCAACACCATCGAGGCGGGAACGAGCGAGATCCAGCGGAACATCATCGCCGAGCGGGTGCTCGGCTTGCCGAAGAGCTATTGACATGGACTTCGATCTGAGCAAACCGCAGAAGCTCCTCAAGCAGTCGGCCCGCGAGCTGCTGGCGCGGGAGTGCCCGCCCTCGCGCGTGCGCCGCGCGCTGGAGGCCTCCGACGAAGCGCTGTGGCAGACCATCGTCGAGCAGGGGTGGACGGACCTGCTCTCCATCGGCGTGGTGGAACTGGCGGTGGTGATGGAAGAGGCGGGCCGCGTCTGCATGCCCGGCCCCTTCCTGCCCACCATGTTCGCCGCGGCCGTCCTCTCCCGCATCGGCGCAAGCGAGGAGCTGGGGGAGCGGAAAGCGACCGTGGCCATGGCGAATCAAGGCACAGCGCACTTTGTGATGGAAGCGCATGTGGCGGACCTCATCGTGATGGTGCAGGGCGGCCAGGCGACGCTGATCGAGAGCGGCGCGGAGATCCGCCGCACCCCCTCCATGGACGAGACGCGCAAGCTCTCCACCGTCACCTTCCACGGGGAAGGGAAGACCTATCAGGCGGACATCGGCGAGGCGATCGATCTCGCCACCGTGGCCTTGTGCGCGGAGATGGTGGGCGGCATGCAGTGGGTGCTCGATACCACCGTCGACTACGCGAAGACGCGCCAGCAGTTCGGCAAGCCGATCGGCTCGTTCCAGGCCATCCAGCACCTCTGCGCGGACATGCTCCTCCTCACCGAGAGCGCCCGCTCCGCCACCTACTACGCGGCCTACGACATGTCGCCGGCGGCGGTCTCCATGGCCAAGGCGTACTGCTCCGACGCCTACCGCGAGGTGTGCAACAAGGGCATCCAGGTGCACGGCGGCATCGGCTTCACCTGGGAGCACGACCTGCAGCTGTATTACAAGCGTGCGAAGGCGTCCGAGACGCTCTTCGGCGACGCGACGTTCCACCGCGAGCGCATCGCTCGGCTGGTGGTCGATCCCACCCGGGTGACGAGCGCGGAGCTCGCGGAGGTCGCGTCATGACGCAAGCGCAAGACCGTCCGCCGCCGTAGGGGCGCCATCCAAACCAGTCAGCAACGTCTGTGAAGAACTACGGAGGCAGCAATGAGCTCGAAGGTCAGATTCCTATTGGTCCTCATGGTCCTCGTGACAACGGTCTCGGTGTTCGGGCAGGCGCGGCTGACGGGCGCCGACCTGCAGGGCGTCGTGACGGACAACACCGGCGCGGTGTTGCCCGGCGTCACGGTCACGGCGACGAACAACGCCACGAATTTCACCCGTTCCACCGTCACCGACAGCGACGGCAAGTACTACCTCGCCGCGCTCACGGCCGGCACCTACAAGGTGGTTGCGGAGCTGAGCGGCTTCCAGCCGCAGTCGCGGAACGAGATGCGCCTGCTCCTCGGCTCGCGCAGCGATCTGAACTTCTCCCTCCGCCCCGGCGCGCAGGAGACGATCGTGGTCAGCGCCTCCACGCCCATCGTCGATACCACCGAGCCGGCCGTCTCCACCGTGGTCAGCCAGGAGCAGATCGACAGCCTGCCCACCAACGGCCGCAACTTCCTCTCCTTCACCGTCCTCACCCCCGGCGTCACCAACGACCGCACGCCGCAGCAGGGCGCCTCGGCCACCTCCGGCCTCTCCTTCGGCGGCCAGCGCGCGCGCTCGAACAACATCATGGTGGACGGGGTGGACAACAACGACCCCATCGTCGGCGCCGTGCGCGCCACCTTCAGCCAGGAAGCGATCCAGGAGTTCCAGGTGCTGACCAACTCCTACTCCGCGGAGTTCGGCAAGGCCTCGGGCGGCGTGGTCAACATCATCACCCGCTCCGGCACGAACGACCCGAGCGGCAACGCCTTCTACTTCTACCGGAACGACGCGCTGAACTCGAAGTCCATCTTCGAACGGCAGGACATCTTCGGCAACTCCATCAACCGGGAGAAGGCGCCCTTCAAGCAGGGGCAGTGGGGCTTCACGTACGGCGGCCCGCTGGTCCGGGACCGGACGTTCTACTTCCTCTCCGCCGAGGATCTTTCCATTGATACGAACAACTTCGTGAATATCGATCCGACCGCGGCGGCGATCCTGAACGCGAACGGCTTCCCGGTGGAACTGGGCAACGTGCCGTATGAAGTGCGGGCCCAGGAGTACCTCGGCAAGATCGATCACGCCTGGAGCCAGACCAGCAACTTCTCCCTGCGCACGAACTACGCGAAGCTGCTGAACCAGAACATCGAGCCGTTCGGCGGCATCGTGGCCCGCAGCCGCGGCGCGCAGCAGGACCGCAAGGACTGGGCGCTCGCCCTGTCCGAGACGGACGTCCTCTCCTCGAAGTGGATCAACGAGCTGCGCGGACAGTACGCGTACGAGGACCAGCTGATCAGCTCCCTCGACCCGAACTGCGGCGGCTCGTGCGACAGCTTCTTCGTGGGCGGGCCGACGCTGGAGATCACGGGCGTGGCCTCCGTCGGGCGGCAGCGCTTCACCCCCCAGCCGCGCGAGAACGAGCGCTACCAGGCCAAGGACACCATCAACCTCGCCGGCGGCAAGCACTTCGCCAAGGCCGGCTTCGACTTCAATTACGTGCACACCAAGAAGACCGCGCTGCCGCTGCACTTCGGCGGCCGCTTCATCTTCGCGGCGCTGCCGGCCATCCCGGCCCTCGGCATCAACGCGCCGATCTCCGCCACGCAGGCGCTCGCCGCCGGCCTCCCCGCCGCGTACGTGCAGGGCTACGGCACCAGCGGCAGCTCGTACACCGATCCGGACATCGCCCTCTTCCTGCAGGATGACTGGACGCTGACCCCGAAGCTCACCTTGAAGGCGGGCCTGCGCTACCAGCGCCAGTTCGGCTACAACCGCTCCTTCAACGTCTCCGCGCCGGGCGGCACCCGCTTCGCGTACGAGGTGCCGGACGACACCAACAACATCGCGCCGCGCGTGGCGCTGGTGTTCGATCCGCGCGGCGACGGCCGCTCCTCCATCCACGCCTCGTACGGCCTCTTCTACGACAACCACATCCTGGCCAACGAGCAGATCGCGGACGGCATCGACGGCAGCGCCACCGGCGTGCGCACGCTGGTCCTGCGCATCCCCAGCTCCATCGCCGCGTGGCGCGCCCCGGGCCACAAGCTGGCCGAGCCGACCACGCCGTACCCCAGCCTGGTGATCGCGCCCGATCCCGCCCTGGAGACGCCGTACTCGCACCAGGCCTCCATCGGCTACGACCGCGCCATCGGCAACACGCTGGCCCTCTCCGCCGACGTGCTGTGGGTGCGCGGTTATCACCAGCTCGGCACCATCGATTACAACCCGATCGTCCCCACCCTCGGCGCGGGCCGGCGGCCGAATGACATCGGCGGCGTGGCCGGCACCTCCGCCTCCATCCTGCAGTACACCTCCTTCGGCGAGACCTGGTACAAGGGCCTGACCCTCTCCCTCAACCGCCGGCTGGCCAACCGCTACCAGTACCTCATCTCCTACACGCTCTCCAAGGCCGAGGACACCTCGACGGACTTCCAGAGCAACTTCATCGTGATGAACAACGGCGCGGGGCGCGACCCGAACGATCCGACCGGCCTGCCCATCGGCTTCAACCCGCGCGCCGAGCGCGGCCTGGCCACGCAGGACCAGCGCCATCGCCTGGTGATCAGCGGCCTCTATCAGATGCCGTGGAGCGTCAACTTCTCGACCATCATCACCGCGGCCTCGGGCCGTCCGTACACGCCGCTGGCCGGCGCGGACCTCAACGGCGACGGCGACGGCGGCGCGTTCCCCTCCGACCGCGCGCGCACCAACCCCGCCGACCCGAACACGGCAGTCAAGCGCAACAGCGAGACGATGGCCTCGCAGGTGAACGTCGACGCGCGCCTGTCCAAGCGCTTCAGCTTCGGCGGCAGCTACGGCGTGGAGGCGATCTTCGACGTCTTCAATCTCTTCAACCGGACGAACTACACGGAGATCAACAACA
>DASYMJ010000098.1:0-7078 GCA_036009105.1 Thermoanaerobaculia bacterium
CCCGCTTCGAACAGGTCGATGCCCGCTTCGACCAAACGGATGCCACCATCGAGGAGCGTTTCCACGAACTGCACCGTTACATGGGCGTGATTGCCGAAAACATCGACGGTAAGCTCGAGCTTGGCCGGGAGATGACACAGATGGTGGACGAGAAGCTCGGTCGCAATGTCGCTGAGATCAAAGAGAAGATCGACCAAGGCCTCGCCAGAGCCGAGGCCATGATCCACTTCACCTACCGCAACCTCGAGCACCAGCCGCCCACCGACAAGCAGCCGGACTAGCGCGCCCCCCACCACTCCCGCACCCGCGCCGCCACCTTCTCCGGCGTGAAGCCGAAGTGCTCGGCAACCTGCTCGAAAGGCGCGGAAGCGCCGAAGCGGTCGATGCCGATGACCAGCGCGTCGTGATTCACATACTTGTACCAGCCGTCGGAGCGGCCGGCCTCGATGGCCACGATGCGGCTCCGGTCGCCCAGGACCTGCGCCCGGTACGACTCATCCTGCTTGTCGAACAGGTCGAGGCACGGCGCGGAGACGACGCGCGCGGTGATGCCCTCCGCCCGCAAGAGGTCGGCCGTCTTCACCGCCAGAGGCACCTCCGAGCCGGTGGCGATGAAGGTGAGGTCGCCCGTGGCGTAGCCGTCGAGCACGTACGCGCCGCGCCAGACCTCGTGCGGGTCGAACGAAGCGCCGTGCGGCAGCGGCTCGAGCTTCTGCCGCGTCAGCGCGAAGAGGGTCGGACCCTGCCCCTTCCCCACCGCCCAAGCCCAGGCCATCGCGACCTCCACCCCGTCCGCCGGGCGGAAGAACGTCATGTTCGGGATCAGGCGCAGCGACCAGTTGTGCTCGATCGGCTGATGGGTCGGACCGTCCTCGCCCAGGAAGACCGAGTCGTGGGTGTAGACGAAGATGGAGGGGATGTTCATCAGCGCCGCGAGGCGGACCGAGGGGCGCATGTAGTCGGAGAAGATGAGGAACGTGGCGCCGTACGCCCGCCACGAGCCGTAGAGCGTCATCCCGTTGATGATGGCGCCCATGGCGTGCTCGCGGATGCCGAAATGGAGGTTGCGGCCCTTGAACACCTCCGCTTTCGGCGGCTCGTCCGGATCCTTCCGCTCGATGCTTCCCCCGTCCTTGATCAAGGTGTTCGTCGATGGCGCCAGGTCCGCCGAGCCGCCGACCACGAAAGGGGCAAGGGCGGCCAGCTTCTGGATCACCTGCCCGGACAGCGCGCGGGTGGCGATGGCCTTGTCCGACTTCGCCGCCTCGACCAGCTGCGCCTCGAAGCCGTCCGGCAGCGAGTGGCTCCAGTAACGGTCCCACTCCGCCGCGAGCTCGGCGTTGCGGGTCCGCCAGTCGGCCAGGCTCTTCTCCCACTTCTTCCGCTCCCGGGAAAGCTTCTTCGTCTTGCGCTCGAACTCCGCGCGCACCTCGTCCGGCACAAGGAACGTCGGCTCCGCCGGCCAGCCGAGCGCTTCCTTCGTCGCCTTCACCTCGTCGGCTCCGAGCGGCTCGCCGTGCGCGCGTGCGGTGCCGTGATACTTCGGACTGCCCCAGCCGATGATGGTCCGGCAGATGATGAGCGTCGGCCTGTCGGTCGCCTTCTGCGCCTTCTTGATCGCCTTGCGGATCGCCGCGCGGTCGTGCCCGTCGATCTTCAGCACGTGCCAGCCGACGGCCTCGAAGCGCTTCCTCACATCCTCGGAGAACGCGAGGCGCGTCTCCCCTTCGATGGAGATGTGGTTGTCGTCATAGAAGTAGATGAGATTGCCCAAGCCGAGGTGGCCGGCCAGTGACGCGGCCTCGGAGCTGATGCCTTCCATCAGGTCGCCGTCCGAGCAGATGGCGTAGATGTAGTGATCGACCGGCTTGAACGGATCCTCGGTGTCGAAGCGCGCGGCCATCATCTTCGCGGCCAGCCCCATCCCCACGCCGTTCGCGAAGCCCTGCCCCAGCGGGCCGGTCGTCACCTCGATGCCCGCCGCGTGGCCGTACTCCGGATGGCCCGCCGTGCGCGAGCCCCACTGCCGGAAGTTCTTCAACTCCTCGAGCGTCATCTCCCGGTAGCCGGTGAGGTGGAGCAGCGAGTAGAGCAGCATCGAGGCGTGGCCGGCGCTGAGCACGAAGCGGTCCCGGTTTTTCCAGTGGGGATCGAGCGGATCGTGGCGGAGGAACTCCGTCCAGATGACGAAGGCCATGTCCGCCATCCCCATCGGCGTGCCGGGATGCCCCGACTTCGCCTTCTCCACGGCATCGACGGCGAGGAAGCGGATGGTGTTGACGCAGAGCTCTTCGAGCTCGTCCTTCCCGCCCAGTTTCGGCTCGTTGCTTTCCTCGGCGACTTCGATGGCGGTGGCGGCGCTGGTATCGGGCATGGGGGAACCTCCTCGCGAAGCGTCGGATTATACTTTCCGGATACCGCGGTAATGGGGTGAGTGAGGGGAGGGACTTCATGGCATCGGACGAGACCGTCACGGTCAAAGGCTCGCCTGTTCGCAGTTTGCAGAAGTTCATCGAGGCGAGCCTCTCGCCAGAGCAGCGCGAGACGGTCTTCCGCAACCTCCCGCCCGAGTACGCCGCCCGCTTCCGCACGCCGATCCTCGCCACCGAAACCGTACCGGTGCACATGCTCAACCGCGTCACGGAAGAGGCGGCGAAAGCGAGAGGCGAGGCGCTGGAAGTCTTCGCCCGCCGCGCGGGGCGCGAGGCCGCGGGCGATGCGGTGAAAGGCATCTACCGTTTCTTCGCTCTGGTGCTGACGCCGGCCGCGCTGCTCTCGAAGGCGTCCCAGATGTGGTCGACGCTCTACAACCGCGGGCACATGCAGATCGCCGAGCAGACGGAGACGAGCGCGCGCATCCGCATCGCCGACTTCCCCTCCGAGGTGGCGGGCTGCTCGCGCGTCACGGGGTGGATCGAGCGGATGGCGGAGATGACCGGCGTCAGGAACGTCGTCGTGCAGCAGACCGAGTGCTTCGCCAACGGCGCGCCGTGTTGCGAGTGGGTGGTGCGCTGGAGCTGACGCGCCTCATCTCGGCTTCCGGTCCGCCGGCGGCTTGTACTCCAGCGCGAACTTGATCCGCTTCGCGGGCGAGGGATGCGAGTAGCGCCAGAACTCGATGAACGGCGAGGGATTCGGATTGATCTTCCCATCCTCGGCGAACTTCACCATCGAGCTGGCGCTCGCCTCGTTCAGGCCGGTGACGTCGATGCCGTACACGTCCGCCTGATGCTCCTGGTAGCGCGAGAACGCGTTCGTGACCGGCGAGAGCAAGAAGCTGAGGAGCGAGATGACGATGATCAGCCACGGGAATGAGGCGACGTCGCCGCGCTCCATGCCGCCCCACCGCGCCCCCCAGCGGCGCAGGCCGCGGTCATAGATCTGCTGCGCGATGAAGGTGACGATGAAGGAGATGACGATGCCGAAGGCGAGCCCCTTCCAGATGTGGTTCAGCACGTAGTGCCCCATCTCGTGACCCATCGTGGAGACGATCTCGTCGTCATCCATCTTGGCCAGCAGCGTGTCGTAGAGGACGATGCGCTTGGTCGGCCCGATGCCGGTCACGTAGGCATTCATGGTCGTGGTCTGCTTGGAGGCATTGATCTCGAGCACGCTCGCGTTCGGGATGCCGGCATGGGTCGCCTCGGCCAGCAGCCGCGAGCGCAGCGGCTCGCGCGTGAACGGCACGAACTTGTTGAAGAGCGGATCGATCAGGACCGGCACGAGGATCACGCCGATGATCATCAGCGGGATCGAGCCGAGCCAGACGGCGATCCACCAGCGCTTGAATCTCCGGATGGCCCATAGGGCGAGAGGTACGAGGAGGAGGGTGAAGATCAGGCCGACGATCAATCCCTTGAGCTGGTCACCCATCCAGGAGCCGAAGGTCTGGTGGGTGAGGCCGAACTGGAGGGGGATGACACGGCCGCGGTAGTAATCGAGCGGAAAGCCGATGACCCAGGTGAGCAACGTGAAGAGCAGGAGCCAGAGCAGCGTCTGCGGGTAGCGCCGCCGCGTGACGCGCGCCGCAACGCTGCGCATCTTCGCCGAGAGGCCGGTGGCGAGGATGACGAGCATCAGGAGGATGCCGAACGCGGCATCCGCGAAGTAGAGGATGTCCAGGATGCGGCTGTGCCGGATCATCTCCGGTGTCACGCGCACTTCGTATCGATATTGCTGGTGAGCCATTTCGATAGAATCGCAGGCCGCGAAGGGGGAAGCAAATGGACTTCGATAAGGGACCGGTCGTTTCGCTGCTGAATCGCATCCTGGAAATGGAGCTCGCCGGGGCGGTGCGCTACACGCACTACTCGCTGATGGTGTTCGGCTACAACCGCATCCCCATCGTCTCCTGGCTGCGCGAGCAGGCCACCGAGTCGATGACGCACGCCCAGCAGGCCGGCGAGATGATCACCTCCCTGGGCGAGCACCCCTCCCTCGGCATCGGCCCGCTGCTGGAGACGCACAAGCACGACGTGGGCGACATCCTGCGCGAGGCCCTCGACAACGAGCGCGCCGGCCTCCAGCTCTACCGCGACCTGCTGGTGGAGGTGGAAGGCAAGTCGGTATGGCTGGAGGAGTACGCGCGGCAGATGGTCTACGCCGAGGAGCAGCACGCCACGGAAGTGGACAAGATGCTGCGCAAGCCGGGCGAGATCAAGAGCGTGATGAGCGGGCACGGCCCGCTGCGCTGATCGGCATAGCCCGTCCGGACGTGAGGCTCCTTCGTCGGAGCGGCAGCGGCAACTACGCCCTTAACGCCTCCACCGGCTGCAGCCGCGACGCGCTGAGCGAGGGATACAAGCCCGCCAGCAGGCCGATGGAGATGGCGAAGCCGCTGGCCACGCTCAGGCCGAACATCGAGACCGGCAGGCCGGCCGGGAAGAAGTTGGCGATCACTTTCACCAGCCCGATGCCGCCCGCCAGGCCGATGCCCGCGCCGACCACGGAGAGCGTGATCGACTCGATGAGGAACTGCAGGAAGATCTCCGCGTCGGTGGCGCCCATCGACTTCCGCAAGCCGATCTCGAAGAGGCGCTCGCCGATGGAGATCTTCAGCACGGAGAAGATGCCGACCCCGCCGATCACCAGCGAGATGGCGGCGATGGAGAAGAAGATGATCCGCCAGTTGCGCAGGATCTGCACGATGTTGCCGCGCTCCTTGAGGATCTCCTTCCCCACGTTCTCCACGTGCACGTCGTGGATCCCGTTGTGAGCTCGCGCATACGTGCGCGAGGCCTCGTCTTCCGCGTCGATCGATTGCTCGGGCGTGGCCGCCTTGCCGAGCACGTAGGAGATGGCGTTCGCGCGGCCGAACATGTCCTGGTAGATGGAGAACGGGATGTAGGCGCCGCCGGTCTCCTTGCGCATGTCGTCGTCGTTGACGAACTTCATGTTGAACTGGGTGCCGACCCCGATCACGGTCAGGCGACGGCCGCCGAGGTTGATCTGCTGGCCGATGGCGTCATCGCCGCCGAAGAGCTGCTCCTTCAGTTTCAGGCCGAGGACGCAGACCGGGGCGACGCCCTGGTAGTCGCGCTCGGAGATGAAGCGGCCGGCGCTCGTCTTGCGGCCCTTGATCACCGCGAAGTCGGGCGTGACGCCGTAGATGTCGATCCGCCGGGTGACCGAGCCGGCGGTGACCACCGCGCGCGTCTCCCCCACCGGCGACATGGCGGTGATCAGCTCACTGCCCTCGAACCACTTCGCGTCCTCCAGGCGGATGCCGCGCGAGATGTGCTGCTTGGCGCGCTCCAGGCGGTCGGGCGGCGTTTTGGCGGACATCACCAGCACGCCGTCCAGGCCGAGGTCTTCGATACCCTGCCACACGGCGGCGGAGACGCCGTCGAGGACGGACATCACGACCACGATGGCCAGCGTGCCGAGCATCACGCCGAGGAGCGTGAAGAACGAGCGCAGCGGATGGCCCTTCACTTCCTCCAGGCTGGTGCGGATCGATTCGGTCACTTGCATGGGATCACTCCGTCCGCAGGGCTTCGATGGGATTGAGGCGCGAGGCGCGGATGGCCGGGTACATACCGAACAGCAGGCCCGTGCCGGCGGCGAAGACGAGCGCATAGACGCACGTCATGACGGTGATGACGGGGGGCGTGCGGAGGAGCATGCCGATGCCGGTGGTGAAGCCCTTGCCGGCGATCAGCCCCAGCAGGCCGCCGAAGAGCGAGACGAGGATCGACTCGCTGAGGAACTGGAAGAAGATCTGGGCCGGCGAGGCGCCGACCGCCTTGCGCGTGCCGACCTCGCGCACCCGCTCGTTGAAGGACGCGAGCTGGATGTTCATCACCACGATGCCGCCCACGACCAGGGAGATGATCCCGCAGACCATGAAGAGGGTGTCGTACATCTTGTTCTGCTGCTCGTTGCGGCGGAGGTTGGCCACGCGGGAGAAGACCTCGAAGTCGCCCACGCCGTGCTGGCGCTGGAGGACGGCCTTGATCTCGTCCACCGCCTCGCCGTCTTTCCTGATGTCGCGCATGCGGGCGTGCATGAAGCTGATCTTCCCCTGCTCCAGCGGCTCGCCCTTGCGGGTGACAAGCGTGGTCAGCGGGATGTAGATCTGGCGGTTCATCCAGCGCATCACGTTGTGCTTCTTGTCGAAGGAGAAGTACTTCTCCTCCATCACCCCGACCACTTCGTAGCCGCTGCCGTTCATGGAGACGATCTTGCCGATCGGGTTGTCCGAGCCGAAGAACTCCTGCGCCCGTTCGCTGCCGAGCACCACCACGCGGGCGGCGGAGGAGACGTCGTTGTCGGTGATGAAGCGGCCGTGGCCGGCGTGGAAATCGTTCATGGGCGAGTAGGCGGGGAGGACGCCCATCACCGAGCGCGGCTTCTCGACGGTGCGGTAGCGGATGGTCATCTCCTGCTGCGAGACGGGGGAGACCAGGTCGATGTTCTTCGTGTCGCGGCGGAGTGCGACGACGTCGCGGTAGACGAGTCCCTTGGAGGCGAGCGCCTTGGCGCTCAGGGTCACCTTGCCGGTCGGCTTGTCGCCGATCCAGATCTTCTGGATGCCGCCCGACACGCGGTAGTACTCCATCGAGGCCGACTTGCCGGC
>DASYMJ010000099.1:0-14329 GCA_036009105.1 Thermoanaerobaculia bacterium
CCGCGCGGGCCAGCTGCTGACCGACATCATCAAGGCCATGAAACTCACCCGCGACGACGTCTACATCGCGAACGTCATCAAGTGCCGGCCGCCGGAGAACCGCAATCCCGAGCCGGACGAGCTCGACGCCTGCCGCCCCTACATCCGCAGGCAGATCTGGTTTTCCTGCGGGGTCGGCGTGCGATTGCCGGGTGGGCGCCAGGGAATGACATTGGCGATATAGGCGGTCGCGCGATTGAGGCCGATCGCCGCCATCATCAGGTCGAGCAGCTTGCCCGAACGGCCGACGAAGGGCAGTCCCTCGAGATCCTCGTCGCGGCCGGGCGCCTCGCCGACGAACATGAGGTCCGCGTTCGGGTTGCCGGTGCCGAAGACGACCTGGGTGCGCGTGTTGGCCAGCCGGCAGCGCGTGCACGGCGCCGCGATCGCGGCCAGGTCGCCGAGGTCGGTGCAGGAGAGGATGGTTTGGGTGTCGGGGGCCGAGCCGGGGGCGGGCGGCGCGGGGGTGGCGGAGCGGGCGGGCCGCGACGCGGGCGGCCTGGGAGGAAGGGCGGCCTGCTGCTCGCTGCTCGCTGCCGGCTGCTCGCCGAGATCGAGATGGGTAAACCCGAGGTCGCGCAGGAGGGTCAGTTCGCGCTGCAGTTCTTCATCCGTCACGGCGGAGTTGTACACTGCGGGAGGGAGAAAAACCAACCATGAAGAAACTGCAATTGCTGCTGCTCGCGGCCGTCTTCGTCGCGCTGCCGGTGTACGCGGCGAAGAAAAAGTCGACCATCAAGGTCACGAACCAGAGCAAGTGGGAGATCCATCACCTCTTCGTCTCCTCGACCGGCCAGGACCACTGGGGTCCGGACCAGCTGGGCGAGGAGACCATCGGCACCGGCGAGTCGTTCACGCTGACGAACATCGACTGCGACGACTACGACATCAAGGTCATCGACGAAGACGGCGACGAATGCGTGATCGAGGACGTGAACCTCTGCGGCGACACCGCGGTGTGGAAGATCACGGACAAGAGCCTGCTCAAGTGCGAGCAGGAGTCGGATTAGTTGCTGGTTGTCGGTTGTCGGTAGGACCGGCCCTACTGACAGCCGACAACTGACAACCGGTCACTCCAGCCGGGCAACCACCAGATCGAGAATCCTGTCCGCGATGGTGAGCTTGGGAGCGCGGGCGATGGTCGTCTCGAAGCCGTCCTTGCCGAGGATGAGCACCTCGTTCTGGTCGGCGTCGAAGCCGATCGACCTCTGGGAGACGTCGTTGGCCACGATGAGGTCGGCCCCTTTGCGGCGCAGTTTCTCGCGGGCGTTCTCCGCCACCTGATCGGTCTCGGCGGCGAAGGCGACGATGAACGGGCGGGGCGAGGTGGCGGCCAGCTCGGCCAGGATGTCGGGGTTGCGCTTCAGCTCCAGCGTCAGGCCGTTGCCGTCCGCGCTTTTCTTGATCTTCTTCTTCGCCACCTCGGCGGGAGCAAAGTCGGCCACCGCCGCCGCCTTGATGACGATCTGCTGGGACGGCGCGGCGGCCATCACGGCGTCGCGCATCTCGGCGGCGGTCGTCACCTGCTGCAGCTTCACGCCCGGCGGCACGGTGAGCAACGTGGGGCCGGAGACGAGCGTCACGGTTGCGCCGCGGCGGAAAGCGGCGGCGGCAAGGGCGTATCCCATCTTCCCGGACGAGCGGTTCGAGATGTAGCGCACCGGATCGATCGCCTCGCGCGTGGGGCCGGCCGTGACCAGCACCGCCCGCCCCTCCAGATCGCGCGGCCGGAAGTGCGAGCGGACGCGCGCGATCAGCACCGGCGGATCGGGCAGCCGCCCCGCCCCCTCGTCGCCACAGGCGAGCAGGCCCGCATCGGGCTCGATCACGTCGACGCCGCGAGACTGCAGCGTCTTGAGGTTCTCGCCGACGGTGGGATGGAGCAGCATCTGGGTGTTCATGGCCGGCGCGACGACCACCGGCCCGCGATGGGCGAGCGCGTACGTGGTCAGCTGGTCGTCGGCGATGCCGTGAGCGAGCTTGGCGATGATGTTCGCCGTGGCGGGTGCGATGAGGAGCAGCTCGGCCCAGCGGGCGAGCTCGATGTGGTCGACGCCGCCATGGCCGGTGTCACTCCACTGATCGAGGACGACGCCGTGGTTGGAAACGGCGGCCAGGGCAAGCGGCGAAACGAAATGCGCGCCGTGTTGGGTGACGATCACCCGAACCTCGGCGCCTGCATCCTGCAGCCGCCGCACGAGCTCGGGAGTCTTGTAGGCGGCGATGCCGCCGGAAACGCCTAGCACGATGCGCATGATCGCGACAGGCGATCGGCGATCAGCGATCAGCGATCAGGAGAGACGGGCGCCAGGTTCTCCTGATCGCTGATCGCCGATCGCTGATCGCTTACTCGTTGCCGCTCTCCAGCGCCGTCGACTCTTCGACAGGCTGGGTGAGCTGCCACTTCACCTGGTTGCGGTCGATCTCTTCCATGGCCACGCGGGTCGGCTTGGCGTGACGGCTCTTGATCTTCGGGTTGGAGCCTTGAATCAGCTGCTCGGCGCGCTTGGAAACGAGCAGCACGTACCGGAACTTGCTATCCACTCCCTCGGGTAATCCTTCCATTGCGTTGTTCCTCCTTGAAGCGCTCGGCCATCCGGGAGATGGCTTCCAGCGCCGTTTTCGTCTGCAGTTTCTTGGCGATGATGGTGGACTTGAGGCACTCGGCCGCGGCATCGAGGTGATCGTTGATGATCACGTAGTCGTAGAAGTCCTTCCCCTCGCTGATCTCGTCGATGGCCTTGCGCAGGCGGATGTCGATCTCCCCTTCGCTATTGAGGCCGCGCACGCGCAGCCGCTGTTCCAGCTCCTCCAGCGACGGCGGGAAGATGAACACGCTGAGCGACCGCGCCTTCAGCTCCTCATCATCGGCGATCTGCCGCGCGCCCTGGTAATCGATGTCAAGGATCACGTCCTGGCCGGCCTCGAGACGCCATTTCACCTCGGCTTTCGAGGTTCCGTACCGATGTGCATGAACGTGCGCCCATTCGAGAAATTCCGCCCGCTCAACCATTTGGCTGAAGGTCTCTTCCGATACGTAGTGGTAGTTGACGCCGTCCACCTCGCCCGCCCGCGGCGCCCGCGTGGTGTGGGAAACGGAGAAGTACAGCTTGATCCCGATCGCCTCCAGCTGCATGCGCACCCGGTCGATGAGCGTGGTCTTTCCCGCCCCGGAGGGACCGGACACGATGAACAGCGTCCCGTCCGGGTGGAAATTACTCGACATTCTGGACCTGCTCGCGGATGCGCTCGACCTCGGTCTTCAATTCTACAACCAGGGTCCGGATGGCCGCCGCGCGCGACTTCGAACCCATGGTGTTGATCTCCCGCACCATCTCCTGGGTGATGAAGTCGAGCTTCTTGCCCGCCGCCTCCCGGCCGTCGATCACTTTCTGCATCTGATCGAGATGATGACTGAGCCGGGTCAGCTCCTCGGCAATGTCGCCTTTCTCGACCATGACCACGACTTCCTGGGCGATGCGGTCTTCCGATACATCCGTGCCGGCCTGGGCCGCGATCTCCTGCACCCGCTGCCGATACGAGGCCAGCAGCTCGGCGCGCACATCCTCGCGGTGCCCGGCCAGCGAGGCCTGCAGCTCGCCGATGCGGGCCAGCCGCGAGGTGATGTCGACGCGCAACGCCTCCCCTTCCCGGGATCGCGCGGTCTGCATCTGCCCGAACGCCTCGCGCACGATCGCCGCGAGCGCCTCGCGCTCCTCATCCGTCACTTCGCTCTCCAGCGGCTCGACCTGCAGCAGGTCGGGAACGCGCATCAGATCGCCCCCCGTGAACGACTGCCCCAGCCCCAGCTCCTCGGCGATCGATTTGAGCTGCGGGATGACCGTGTTCGCGATCTGGGTGTTGATGCGGACGCTGTACTCCGGCTGCTGCGTGCGCTGCACGCGGATGGACAGATCGACCTTGCCGCGGGCGAAGAGCTCGGAGGCGATGGCACGCAGCGGCGGCTCCAGCTCCCACAGATACTCGGGCAGGCGGACGGACACTTCGAGAAAACGGTGGTTCACGCTCTTGGCCGTCGCGGCGACAAAGTAGCGGGCCGAAAGCGCCCCGGCCGCGCGGCCGAAGCCGGTCATGCTGTTCATAAGAAAGATGAACGATGAAAGATGAACGATGAACTGGATGACGTCCCGGGTGGCGGGCCGTTCATCGTTCATCCTTCATCGTTCATCGTTCTTTCCCCCTCCAGTGTTCTTCGAAATTCACTTCCGCATCCACCTCGAGCGCGTTCAACGCGCTCTGGACCCGTTGCCGCTCCTGTTCGATGTCGGCGTCGCGCGCCACGCGGAGCGGCTCACCATACAGGAAGAGCGCGCGCGTGAACGGCAGGGGCGCGACCATCCGGTCCCAGGAGCGGAGCAACTTTTTTTTTTAGCGGCAAAGACGACGGGGATGATGGGCAGCCCGGTCGCCTGCGCCGCGTAGACCACCCCTTCCTGCGCCACCCGGTTCGGGCCGCGCGGACCATCCGGGGTGAAGACGATGTTCGCCCCTTCCTTCGCCGCCCGGAGCAACTCCCGCAAGGCCTGGGAGCCGCCGCGCGAGGACGAGCCGCGCGCCGAGCGGACGCCGTACCAGTCGAATACGCGCGCCATGTACTCGCCGTCCTTCGAGCGGGAGATCATCACGTAGATCGGCTTGCGGTAGCGCGAGTGCAACATCAGCAGCAGGTGCGCGTGCCAGAAGGCGAGGATGTACTGCGGCTGCGACTCGATGTTCTCCACCCGCACGTGGCGGATGCGGATCGTCGCGCGCAGCAATCTGATGATGAGCGAGCCGAGGAAGCCGGTCATGGGTGAGTTACTGGTTGCTGGTTGCTGGTTGCTGGTAGGTCATCGCCGGCGTCTCTACCAGCAACGAGTAACCAGCAACTAGTAACTGCTCGCCACATCCTCCTCCGCGAACTGCATGTCGTACAACTTCCGGTAGATCCCGCGCCGGGCGAGCAGCTCCTCGTGGCGGCCCACCTCGGCGATCCGCCCGCGATCGAGCACCACGATCTTGTTGGCGCCGCGCACGGTGGAGAGGCGGTGGGCGATGACCAGCGTGGTGCGCCCTTTCATCAGGCCGTCCAGCGCCTGCTGCACGAGGCGCTCGGACTCGGTGTCGAGCGCGGAGGTCGCCTCGTCCAGGATGAGGATGGGCGGGTCCTTGAAGAGCGCGCGGGCGATGGCGATGCGCTGCCGCTGGCCGCCGGAGAGCAGCACGCCCGACTCGCCGATCGAGGTGTCGTAGCCCTGCGGCAATTGGGAGATGAAGTCGTGCGCGTTGGCCGCCCTGGCGGCATCGATCACCCGCTGCTCGTCGACGTCGGCCCGGCCGTAGGCGATGTTGTTGCGCACCGTGTCGTTGAAGAGCACCACTTCCTGCGTGACGAGGCCCATCAGGCCGCGCAGCGACTGGAGGGTCATGGTGCGGATGTCGCGCCCGTCGATGGTGATCCGTCCTTCGTCCACGTCGTAGAAGCGGGGCACGAGGTTGACCAGCGTCGACTTGCCGGCGCCGCTGCCGCCGACCAGGGCCACGACCTCGCCCGGCTCCACGTCCAGCTCGATGTCGCGCAGCACCGGCTCGTCGCGGTACGCGAACGTCACGCCCTCGAAGCGGATGCCGCTGCCCACCGCGGCGAGCGCCTTCGCATCCGGCGCTTCCTTCACCTCGTTGTCGATGTCCAGCATGCGGAAGACGCGCTCGGCGGCGGAGAGCGCGGTGTTGACGGAGAGGTTGACCTTGTTCAGCTTCTTGATCGGCGCGTACATCATGGCCAGCGCGCCGAGGAAGGACATCAGCTGGCCGAGGGTGAGGGTGTGGGAGGCGATGCGGCGCTGGGCGTAGTAGAAGAGGGCGACGACGCAGAGGCCGGAGAGGAGCTCCATCACCGGCGAGGTGAGGGCCTGGATGCGCTGCGCCTTGAGGTTGGCGGCGAGATGGCGGCGCGTCGCTTCGCGGAAGCGGCCGATCTCGAAGCGCTCCATGGTGAAGGCCTTCACGATGCGCACTCCGCGGATGGTCTCTTCCAGCAGCGTGGCGATGTCCGCCATCCTTTCCTGGGAGCGATGGGTCGTGCCGCGCAGCCGGCGGCCGAACTGGATCACCGGCAGGATGATGATCGGCGCCACGACCATGCTGATCACGGCCAGCTCGGTGTTGGAAATGAAGACGTAGAGGATCAGGCCGAACAGGGTGATCGACTCCTGGAAGAGATCGCCCATCCGCGTGGAGACCGCGGCCTGGATGGCGTCGGCATCGGAGACCACGCGGCTGACCATCTCGCCGGTGGAGCGCTCGGTGAAGAAGCGGTGGCTCTGATGGATGATCCGTTCGTACAGCTCGTTGCGGAGATCGCGCACGGTGGAAAGGCCGACCTTCTGGAACGCGTACTCGGAGAAGAACGAGGTGAGGGCGCGGAGGATGAAGACGAGCAGCAGCGCGCCCAGGACCTTGCGCGCCTTGTCGGCCGGCTTGCCGTTCCACCAGCGGTCGACGCGCTTCACCGCGCGGTCGGCGGAGTTGATCAGCCAGCCGCGCTGCCCTTCCGGCCGGTCGCGGTTGAGGACCGAGTCGAACAGGCGCGTCTTCATGCCGGCGTCCGCGTTCGGCCTGGCCACCACGGCGGGCTGGGCGGTGAGGACGACGTCGAACAGGGGACGGATAAGGGCCATGAGCACGGTCTGCGTCGCGGCGAAGACGAGCATCGAGCCGAAGGCGAGGATGGCCCAGCCCTTGTAGTTGCGCAGGTAGCGGTACAGCCGGCGCAGGATGCTCATTTCCGCAGCACGCTCATGATCGCTTCGGCGGCGCGGCGGCTGGCGCCCGGGCCGCCCAGCATGCGCCGCACCTCTTCCAGTTCGCGCACCACCGCAGCATAGCGCTCCGGGTCCGCGAGCTTCCACACTTCCTCGGCGATGCGCCGGCCGTTCACCTCCTGCTGCAGCAGCTCGGGGACGACTTCTTTTCCCGCGATGATGTTGACCAGGCTGAAATACGGCAGCTTGACCAGCTTCCTGGCCAGCCAGTGGGTCGCCGGCGTCAGGCGATACATCACCACTACCGGCGTCCCCACCACGGCGCACTCCAGCGTCGCCGTGCCGGAGGAGGAGAGGGCGATGTCCGCGTCGGCGATGGACTGCCCTTCGCGATGGGCGACGATGCGCACATCCGCGTCTCTGGCCAGACGCTCGAGCTGCTCGCGGGCGATGGTCGGCGCCTGGACCAGCGTGGCGTCGACATCCTGCTCCCGGCGCAGGACGGCGATGGCCTCGAGCATGGGCGGGAGGAGGGACTCGACTTCGCCCTTACGAGACCCCGGCAACAATGCGATGCGAAGCATGTAGGGCCGGCTCTCAGCCGGCCCGATGGATCCGTTGATGCTGGGCCGGCTGAGAGCCGGCCCTACATTTTCCTTCCGCACATCGGCCAGCTCATCAATCAGCGGATGCCCCACGTATGTGACCGGCACGCCGTGCTCCCGGTAAAACGCTTCCTCGAACGGGAAAAGCACGAGCATCCGGTCCACGCGCGCCGCGATCTGCTTGACCCTTCCCCGCCGCCACGCCCACACCTGGGGCGAGATGTAATAGATCACCTTGATCCCCAGCTCGCGGCACTTCTTCGCCACGCGCAGGTTGAAATCGGGATAGTCGACGAGGAGCACCCCGTCCGGCCGCTCGCGCTCGAGGCGAGCGATCAGCTCCTCGAAGATGCGCCGGAACATGCGCAGGTGGCGCAGCACGTTGAAGAGGCCGACGATCCCCATCTCCTTGGCGTGATGGAGCAGCGTCATCCCTTCCGCCGCGAGCAGGTCCCCGCCGATGCCGAACGTCACCAGCGCCGGGTCGAGGCGCTTGAGCTCCTGCACCACCTCGGACGCATGCAGATCGCCGGATGCTTCGCCGGCCACGATGGCGAGCTTCATCGCAGAGGAAAGGGATACATCACCCAGGCCAGGGCGATCCCGCCGATGAAAAGGGCCAGGAACACTCGGACGAAGAAACGGACGCGCTCCCGCTTCTCCTCCTTCCACAGCAGCGCGAAGAAGAGCGCCGTGGCCGCGGCGTAGAGGAACATGAGCACGATGTGGTTGCGGAGCAGGCTCATTCCTTCCGCCCTTCCGCCAGGTCGAAGGCATCGAGGACGAGCAGGAGGTTCATCAGGCCCGCGGTCAGGGTGAACATCTTGCCGTGCTCGAAGGTGATGGAGCGGATGTCGCCGAACCCGCCATGCGCATCGGCCACCATCCGCCCGATGAAGTAGAGCGCGCCGGAGCCCATGGAGCCGAGCGTGGCCAGCACGCTGAGCAGGTTGCCGGGCTGGATGGTGTACAGCGTGCCGTCCACGGCCAGGCCGAGGAGGAAGAGGAAGACGACGATGCCGAAGAAGGCGAGGCCGCGCTGCTTGCGGCCGAGATAGAGGTGGCCGAGGCCGGGGAAGAGGAAGGCCAGGATCACGGCGATCCAGGTGCGGCTACGCATCGAAGCTCTCCGGCAGCTCGGCGAAGTGCGGCACGAGCTTGTCGAAGGTGACGCCGAGCTCCTCCGGCACCAGGCGGGTGCGCGCCGTGACGGACATGAAGTTCGTGTCCCCGCCCCACCGCGGCACGACGTGCATGTGGTAGTGATCGGCCACGCCGGCGCCGGCCACGCTGCCGAAGTTCATCCCGACGTTGAAGCCGTCCGGATGGTACACATCGGAAAGAATCCGCTGCGCCTCGGCCGCCAGGCGGATGAGGGCGCGCAGCGCGAGATCGCTGCTGTCGAAGAGGCGCGCCTCGTGCGCGGTCGGCGCGACCATCAGGTGGCCGTTGGTGTAGGGATAGCGGTTGAGCATCACCAGGGCGCGGTCGCCGCGGTAGATGGTGAGCGTGGCACGGCGGTCGGGGGAGGCGGCAGCGATGCAGAAGATACAGCCCTGCGGCTGCTCGCTCTTGGGCAGGGTCAAGTAGGGATACCTCCAGGGGGTGAAGAGAACGTCCAAGTCTACTCGCCGGCCGCCGCTTCCTCCGCGGAGTCGGGCGGGGCCTCGAGCGTCCCTTCGGCGAGGGCCTTGTTGATGAGCTCCTTGAGCTCCTTCCCCGGCTTGAAGTAGGGGATCTTCTTGGACGGGACCTCGACCTTTTCACCGGTCTTGGGGTTGCGGCCGGTGCGCGACTTGCGGCTGCGCAGGCGGAAGCTGCCGAAGCCGCGCAGCTCGATTTTCTGCCCGGAGCGGAGCGAGTCGACGATGGAATCGAAGACGATGTTGACGATCGTCTCGGCCTGCTTCTTGGTGAGCTGGACCACGCGCGCGACTTCGTCGACGAGCTCCGCCTTCGTCATCACTCCCGCTTTCGCGGCCGCGTCGTCGGCGTCGTTCGATTCGAGATCGAGTTCGTTATCCAAAGCAGCCCTCCTTCGAGGAAATTGAAAATTGAAAATTGAAAATTGAAAAAGAAGCAGGCGGCGGCTTTTTCAATTTTCAATTTTCAATTTTCAATTCCTGTCGCTTTCACCATCTATACAAAAACACCGGCATCCGTTTGCTCACGATGCGGCTAATGAAGGACTCCGCGTCGCCGCTGTCGGTCAGCATGTCGAACAATCCGGCGCGCCGTTTCTTCGGGTACAGCATCGCCGGCTCGCCCTTGATGCCGCCCAACTTCGCGGCGGAGCGGACGGCGTCATCGAGATTTCCCAACTCGTCCACCAGCTTGAGCGCCTTCGCTTCCTCGCCCGTGAACACCCGGCCGTCGGCGAGCGCGCCCACCTCGGCCTCGGTCATCCTGCCCTTGCGCCCCACGGCCACGGCATGCACGAACTGGCCGTGCAGCTGGGTCACGATGCGCTGGAAATAGGCGCGCTCCACGTCCGTCATCTCGCTGTACGGCGAGCCGGCCGCTTTGAGCGGACCGCTGGTGATCGTCTCCGGCTTGACCTTGGCCCAGGCCAGCAGGTCCTTGGTGTTCATCCACTGCAGGATCACGCCGATGGAGCCGATGATCGAGCCCGGGTTGGCCACGATGCGGTCGCAGGCGGCGGCGATGTAGAAGCCGCCCGAGGCCGCGACGCTGTCCATGGAGGCGACGATCGGCTTGCCGCTCCGCTCGCGCGTCTTGCGGATCTCCTCGTAAATCTCCTGCGACGGCGCGATCGCGCCGCCCGGGCTGTTGATCCGCATCACGATCGCTTTCACGCTGTCGTTGTCGGCGTATTTGTGCAGCGCGTCGACCGCCTCCCGCGCGTCGAGGATCTCGCCCTCGATCGGCACCACGGCGACATGCTCGGCGCCGAAGCGCATCCCGCCGCCCGAGTCGTCCCTCGTCGCCGCGATGAGCGCGAAGAGGAAGAAGAAGCCGACCAGGACGATCGCGCAGCCGCTGAACGCGCCGAGAAAGAAGACCGGCACGCGCGACTTGCCCGGACGCGGCGGAGCGGCCGTCACGGCAGCCTCGGCCAGAGGCGTGCTCGCACCCTGGTCGTCGCCCCGCGGCTCGGTCACCGGATCCATCTCCGACATGGCGTCAGCTCTGGGAGCTCGGCTCCTCCGTCACATCGGCCGATTCCTCGGCCGGCACCTCGTCGTGCGGCACGTCGGCGTGCGGGATGTGGTCATGCGACGCATCTTCGTGCGCCGGCGCCCCCTCTTCGTGCGCCGCGCCGCCCATCAGCTCCGCGCGCTCCTCGTCGCTCAGCGGCTCGACGTCGCGCGTGGTGAGGCCGATCTTCCGGTCGTTCGGATCGATCTTGAGGATGCGCGCCCGCAGCGGGTCGCCCGGCTGGTACTGCTTGTCGAGCTTCTGCTTCTGGTCGCGGTTGATCTCCGAGACGTGGGCCAGCCCTTCCACGCCGTCCGCCAGGCGGACGAAGAGGCCGAAGTCGGTGATCTTGGAGACGATGCCGACCACCTCGTCGCCGAGGTTGTGGCCCTTCGCGTAGTTCTCCCATTCGTTGGGGAGGAACTCGCGGACGGACAGCGAGAGGCGCTGGTTCTCGCCGTCGACGTTGATGACGCGCGCCTGCACCACATCGCCCTTCTTCAGCACCTCGTTGGGGTGCTTGAGGCGCCGGTTCCACGACATGTCGGAGATGTGAATCAGGCCGTCGATCCCCTCCTCCACCTCGACGAACGCGCCGAAGTCGGTGAGGTTGCGCACCCGGCCGGAGATGACCGAGCCGACCGGATAGCGCTCGGCGATGGTGTCCCACGGATTCTGCTCCAGCGCCTTCAGGGAGAGCGAGATGCGGCGGTTCTGCACGTTCACATCAGACACCACCGCTTCCACTTCGGTGCCGACGGAGAGGAGCTTGGAAGGGTTGCGGACCTTCTTCGTCCACGACATCTCGGAGACGTGGATCAGCCCTTCGACCCCTTCCTCCAGCTCGACGAACGCGCCATAGTCAGCCAGCGAGACGACCCGGCCGTGGACTTTCGTGCCGAGCGGATAGCGCTCCACGACGTCCGACCAGGGATCGGGCGACTTCTGTTTGTAGCCGAGGGAGACCCGTTCGGCGGCGGGATCGAACTTGAGGACGACCACTTCCAGCTCGTCGCCGACGTTGAAGTATTCGGAGGGGTGGTTGACCCGGCCCCAGGAGATGTCGGTGATGTGCAGCAGCCCGTCCACGCCGCCGAGGTCGACGAAGACGCCGTAGTCGGTGATGTTCTTGACCGTGCCATGAGTCAGCTTCCCCTCTTCCAGGCGGCCGAACGTGTCGGCCTTCTGGGCGGCGTGCTCCACTTCCACGATCGCGCGGCGGGAGAGGACGATGTTGCTCCGCTTCTTGTCGAAGGAGACGATCTTGAAGCGGTATTCGTGGCCGCGCAGTGCGTCGAGGTTCTTCACAGGCTTCGTATCAATGAGAGAGCCCGGGAGGAACGCTTTCACCCCCCCGACGTCGACGGAGAGGCCGCCCTTGACCCGGTCGATGACCCGGCCGCTGATGGCCTCCTCGGCCTTGTAGGCGGATTCGATCTCGTCCCAGATGCGCATCCGGGCCGCTTTCTCGCGGGAGAGGATGACGTAGCCGGACTGATCTTCCAGCCGCTCGACGAAGACTTCGATCTCATCCCCCGGCTTGACCTTGACCTTCCCGTCGAAACCGGTGACTTCGGATGCGGGGAGGAGGCCTTCCGACTTGTAGCCGATGTCGACCACGATGTCGGAGGGGGTCACTTTGAGGACGCGGCCGGTGACGATCTCCCCTTCGACGGATGCAGGCTTGTCGTACAGGTTGAGCAACTCGTCCATGCCGAGGTTTTCGAGTCCGTTGGTATCGCCCGGCCGGGGCGGGGTCTGCTTCTTTGGATCGTCCTTGGACGGCATGGACTGGGGAACCTCCCTGGGCAGGCGCCTTACCTGCGAATAATTCGGCGGCCCCGCGCCCTCTGCCCGCGGTGGTCAAATCAACGCTAAATTGTTGATACGCGCCGAAATCGGGAGTTTAGCGGCTGGGCCGGAAGTGAGTCAAGAAAGGGTAGGACGGACGTGGGTGACTATTTGCGCCACTACCTCCCCGATGCCGATGTCGGAGGTGTCGATTACGGCGTAAGTGTCATCGAAAACGAGCGGCGAATCGGCCCGCGTGGAGTCCTGGGTATCCCTTTCCACGGCCTCGGCCAATACGGTGGCGTAATCGGTCTCTACCCCTTTTGCCCGCAGTTCCTCGTATCGCCGGCGGGCCCGCACCTCCGGCCGCGCGGTGAGAAAGAACTTGTGCGGCGTGTCGGGGAAGACTTTCGTGCCGATGTCCCGCCCCTCCAGCACCCCCCCGCTCCTCCGCCCCAGCTCCTGCTGCAGCCTGACCAGCACCCGCCTCACTGCCGGGACGGCTGAGACGTTGCTGGCCGCCATGCTGATCTCCGGCGTGCGGATGCGGCCGGTAACGTCGTCGCCGTCCAAGAGCACCCGCGGCGGCGTCCCGGGGATGAAGTCGATGCGCACCCGCGAGGCCAGCTCGCCCAAGGCCTCTTCGTCCCTCGTGTTGATGCCGGCCTTCAGCGCCGCCACGCCGATGGCGCGATACATCGCTCCGGTGTCGATGTGGGGGATGCCGAGCTCCTGGGCGACCAGCCGGGAGACGGTGGACTTGCCGACGCCGGAGGGGCCGTCGATGGCGATGATGGTCATGGGTAGTTGCTGGTTGCTGGTTGCTGGTTGCTGGTAGAACCGCCGAGGCGCTAGTAACCAGCAACCAGCAACTAGTAACTATCTTCTTGCCGCCGTCTTCGCCCGCGCCTTGGCCGGCGCCTTCGTGCTCGCCTTCTTGCGCGAGGCGGCCGGCTTCTTCGACGCGGTCGCCGGCTTCTTGCGCGAGGTGGGGCGTTTGGCGGCGGGGCGTTTCGCGGCGCGGCGCGGCTTCACCACGGCCGGCTCCTGCATGGTGGCCAGGGCCTTGACTTCCTGCTTGGTCAGCTCGCGCCAGACGCCGGGGGTGAGCTTCGGATCGGAGATGGGGCCGATGGCCACGCGGCGGAGCTTGGACACCGGATGGCCGATGGCCTGGAACATCTTGCGGATCTGCTGGGTGCGCCCCTCCCGGAGCTTCACCTCGAACCAGCTGTTGCCTTCGTCCTCCCCCTTGCCGGTGGTGCGGATGCGGGAGATCTCCGTCGGCAGCGTGCGCTTCCCCTCGATGGTGATGCCGCGCTGGAGCTTGTCCACCATCCGCTCCTCGGGCACCCCGCGCACCTTGACGTGATACGTCTTCACCGAGCCGTGCCGCGGATGGGAGACCTTGAAGGCGAGCTCGCCGTCATTGGTCAGCAGCACCAGTCCCTCGGAGTGGAAGTCGAGCCGGCCGACCGGATAGATCCGCTCCCGGATGCCGCGCACCAGCTCGATCACCGTGCGCCGCCCCTGCGGGTCTTCCACGGTGGTCATCACTTCCTTCGGCTTGTAGAGGAGGATGTAGCGGTGCGGCTCGGGTCGGGTGATCAGCTTGCCGTCGACCTTGATGTGATCGGTGCCCGGGTTGGCCTTGGAGCCGAGCTCGGTCACCACCTTGCCGTTCACCGTGACCCGCCCCTCCCGGATCATCGTCTCCGCTTCTCTTCGCGATGCGAAGCCGGCGTGCGCGATGATCTTCTGCAGTCGCTCCAGTTGCATCACTCCTGATGATCGCCGCTGTGCTCTGTTGTGTCCAGCGTTTCGGATGACGGAGTTGCTGGTTGCTCGTTGCTGGTTGCTGGTAACTGGTCGGTTGTCGGTTGTCCGTTGTCGGTTGTCGGTAGATCGTCTTCGCGGGCAGTGGCTGGTTGCTGGTTGCTGGTTGCTGGTTGCTCGTCCGCGACTGGCTCG
>DASYMJ010000100.1:0-7813 GCA_036009105.1 Thermoanaerobaculia bacterium
GCCGCAGACCCGGCCGCCACTATCCACGTGGCGTCAAGCGCAAGATGAGCAGCTACCACATCGTGACCACGATCAACCGTCGCGCCAACGCCGTCATCGATCGCAGACCACGTCGGATCCGCTTAACTTAAGGCCATTGGGTCTAGTGCCCCTCCTCCGCCCCCGGCGGAGCGGCGCCGTACACGTGCCGGTCGTGGATCACCAGGTCGAACGACTCGAGCGCCGGGTTGGGCGGGTAGCCGCGGTGCACGGCCTGGCAGTCGTAGCAGACGATCACGTCCTTCACCACGCGCCAGATCAGGTAGTCGAGGATCGTCACGCCGAGAAGAGAGAGGAAGTAGGTCCATGGCGCGAAGATGGCGCCGAGAACCACGAGCGCGATGCCGGTGCGGCGGTTGAAGTCCTTTTGGAAATAGAGCTCCTCGTGGCCGCAAGCGGCGCAGCGGTCGATGAGCGTCTCCGGTAGGGGAGCGGTGACGGCAGAAGCAGCGCCGCAGGAACAGGGGGAGGCCGGCTCGCCCGAGGAACGGGCGAGCCGGGTCTCGCATCGGGGGCAGAGGAAGTGGACGCTGCTACTTCGCGCGCTCGATGTAGCGGTTCTCGGAGGGGTCGACAATGATCTCCTCGCCCTCCGTCACGAACGGCGGGACCTGCACCGTCACGCCGTTGTCCAGCGTGGCCGGCTTGTAGGAGGCGGAGGCGGTGGAGCCCTTCACCATCGGCTCGGTGGTGGCGATGCGGGCCCGGAGAGTCTTCGGCAGCTCGATGCCGATCGGCTTGGTCTCGTGGAACTGCACCTGCAGCTTCACGCCCGGCGAGAGCCACGCGGCGGCGTCGCCGAGGTCTTCTTCGCTGATCTCGATCTGCTCGTAGTTCTCCGTGTTCATGAAGTGATGCGCGTGGCCGTCGGAGTAGAGGTACTCCATCTCGTGCTGCGTGATGTAGGCCGGCTCGACCTCGTCCTGGGAGCGGAAGCGGTGCTCGAACTGATTGCCCGTGCGCATGTTCCGCAGCTTTGCCTGCACCATGGCCCGCAGGTTGCCGGGCGTGTGATGGCGGTACTCCATGATCTTGCAGAGATCGCCCTCGAAGAGGATGACCTGTCCTTTACGGAGATCGTTGGCCTGCATGAATCGGTGAATCCTTTCGATTAGACTGCCGTGATTTGAGTGCGGCGCATTCTAGCCGCAGATGGGAGATCCCGACACGTGAGAAAGCTGCTGATTGCGGGACTCGCCGCCGCTCTGGCACTGGGTTGCCAGCGAAGCCGCGAAGGTCAAACTGCCCCCGTCGCAAACGATATTCCAGTGGGCGTTTACGCCGCGCTGACCGGCAGCGAGGCGGCCTTCGGCCAGGCCACGCTGCAGGGCGCGCAGCTCGCGGCCGAGGAGATCAACGCGGCGGGCGGCGTGCTGGGGAAGAAGATCCGCCTCATTGTCGAAGACGATCAGGGACGGGCCCAGGAAGCGGCCTCGGTCGTGACCAAGCTGGTGACGGGGGACAACGTCATCGCCGTCATCGGCGAGAACTCCTCCAACCAGTCGCTCGCCGCGGCGCCGATCTGCCAGGGCGCCAAGGTGCCGATGATCTCCCCCTCCTCCACCAATCCGGACGTGACGAAGAAAGGCGACTACATCTTCCGGGTCTGCTTCACCGACCCCTACCAGGGGAAGGCGCTGGCCACGTTCGTCCGCAACAACCTCAAGCTGGAGACGGCGGCCATCCTGCGGGACACGAAGAACGACTACTCGGTCGGCCTGGCCCAGTTCTTCAAGGAGTCGTTCGAGCAGCTCGGCGGCCGGGTCATCGAGCAGAAGGACTACAGCGGCGGCGACAATGACTTCCGCCCTCAGCTCACCGCCATCCGCCAGGCCAGGCCGCAGATGGTGTTCATCCCCGGCTTCTACACCGACGTCGGCCAGATCGCCATCCAGGCCCGCGACCTCGGCATCACGCAGCCGCTGGTCGGCGGCGACGGCTGGGACTCGCCGACGGTGATCGAGATCGGCGGCAAGGCGGTGGACGGCTGCTATTTCTCCGATCACTACTTCGTCGGCGAGCCGCGTCCGGCCGTGCAGAAGTTCGTGGCCGAGATCAACCGCCGTAGCGGCAAGAACCCCGACGCGAACTCCGCCCTCGGCTACGACGCGGTGCGCATCTTCGCCGAGGCGGCGACCAGGGTGGGGTCGCTGGATCGCGCGGCCATCCGCAACCAGCTCGCCGCGACGAAGGACTTTCAGGGCGTCTCCGGCGTGATCACCATGGGCCCCACCCGCGATCCGATCAAGCCGGTGGCGATGATCAGGATCATGAACGGGAAGACGGAGTTCGCGGGGTGGATCCAGCCGTAGCTCCATCGTGACCCCGGCAAAACCGCCCGCTCGGCGGGGGGATCCTGGCGAAGGCCGTGTTCCTTCAGACGGCACGGCGCGGAACGGATTTCCGGAGTATCATTTTTTCCATGCGTAATGCTCCGCGGTACGGAGTGGAGATGTGCGAGAGCTGTCTCTCCTGCGCCTGGCGCGGGGACAGCTTCTTCTGCCAGCTCGACCCCCAGACGCTCAAGGCGTTCGATGCGATCACGTTCGCGAACGTCTACCCGGGCGGGAACCTCCTGTACGCGGAGGGGGAGGCGCCGCGCGGCCTCTTCATCCTCTGCTACGGCTCGGCGAAACTGACCATCTCCTCCGGCGGCGGCAAGAAGCTGATCACCCGCCGCGTGGAGCCGGGCGATCCGCTCGGCCTGACCAGCGTCCTGTCCGGCAACCCCTACAAGGCGACCGCCGAGACGGTGACGCCGTCCCAGCTGAAGTTCATCAAGCGGGACGACTTTCTCCGCTTCATGGCCGAGCACCGCGACATCTCCTTCAACATCGCCCGCCAGCTCATCGACGAGTGCGAGTCGGACGCGGACCAGATCCGCGCCCTGGGGCTGGCCAACTCCGCCGCCGAGAAGCTCGCCTACCTGCTGCTGCAGTGGTGCGAGCAGCAGGGGAGCCCCTCCGCCAGCGGCACGCGCTTCCCGGTGTCGATGACCCACGAGGAGATCTCGCAGACGATCGGCACCTCCCGGGAGACCGTCTCGCGCCTGCTCAAGTCCTTCAAAGAGAAGAAGATCATCAGCGTCCGGCCCTCGTCCATGACGGTGCATCGCAAGGACGAGCTGGAAGATCTGATTCTGTTGTAGTTGTCAGTTATTGGTTGTCGGTTGTCAGTAGACAGACCGACAATCAACGACCAATAACCAATGACGACGTGACGGCCGTCACACGATCCCCCCTCCACCTGCCCGTTTGCCGGGTCCAACCGTCCTTTCTGCATTTCCTCCCCGGGCCCACATTGAGCCCAACAAAGCGGCATTGCAGCCGCGAGAGGGAGCAGGGAGAAAGCCATGAAGACTCGGACCGCAACCATCACCTTGACCGTACTGACGCTGGTGCTTTCGGCGTTGACCGCACAAGCGGATTACCAGCCGAACCACAATCCCTACATCGTCCAGGGCGTGCAGCTGCGCGCGGAGCTGTTCGCCCATCCGGCGGACGGCTCCTCGGCCGTCTCGCTCGGACCGACCGTGTTCCAGGAGATCATCCCCTGCCGCTTCATCAACACGGTGGAAGCGGAGCACTACCCGGCCCAGTGGGGCGGCCCGTCCTTCTCTCCGAACGAGAGCCGCACCTACCGCCCCAGCGGCGTGATGGTCTACGGCAACTGGACCAACCCCTGCTCCGAGCTGATCCCGAGCGAAGCGCTCGCCGTGGCGGCGCGCATCTGGACGAACGGCAAGAAGTCGGGCGGCAACGGCACGATCTGGCTGACGCCGGGCAACGTCTCGAACGCGCCCGACAAGCTGTCCAAGGTCGCCGTGCGGGACGGCGAGCCGTCCATGATCGAGGCGAGCGTCGTGCTGCAGGACCACATGTTCAGCGTGACCTCCCAGCTGGCGGGCGCCGACCTGGTGGTGGACATCATCGGTTACTTCGTTCCGGACGCTTACGGCCGCGGCGACAAGGGTGACAAGGGCGACCGCGGGCTGCAGGGCGAAAAGGGCGATCGCGGCGAGCAGGGTCTGCAGGGTCCCAGGGGCGATGCGGGCACCCCGGGCGTGCAGGGTCTGGTCGGCGTGACTGGTGAGAAGGGCGACAAGGGCGCGCAGGGCGACATCGGCGCGCAGGGACTCAAGGGTGACAAAGGCGAGGTCGGCGCGCAGGGACTCAAGGGCGACAAGGGTGACCACGGCGACCAGGGCCTGAAGGGTGACAAGGGCGAGGTCGGTGCGCCGGGACTCAAGGGTGACAAGGGCGACATCGGTGCGCAGGGTCTGAAGGGCGACCGAGGCGATCAGGGCGTCAAGGGCGATCACGGCGACAAAGGCGACGTCGGTGCTCAGGGCCTGAAGGGCGACAAGGGCGACGTCGGTGCGCAGGGACTCAAGGGCGACAAGGGCGCGCAGGGCGAGCGTGGCGAGCAGGGCATCCAGGGGCTCAAGGGCGCCACGGGCGACAAGGGCGCGCAGGGCGAGCGCGGACTGCAGGGCGACAAGGGGTTGACCGGCGACAAGGGCGCCACCGGTGACAAGGGCGCGACCGGCGCGGCCGGCGCCATCGGTCCCCAGGGCGTGAAGGGCGACAAGGGCGACAAGGGCGAGACCGGCGCGCAGGGCCTGAAGGGCGACAAGGGCGCCACCGGAGACAAGGGCGCCACGGGCACGAACGGCACCAACGGCGCCACCGGCCCGCAGGGTCCCAAGGGCGACACCGGTGCGACCGGTCCCGCCGGCCCGGCCGGCTCCTGCAGCACCTGCTGCGGCGGCGGCTCCTCCATCACCATGGCCTCCGGCAGCGGGTGCCTCAGCTCCACCGGCGGCTACACGGTCTACAACGGCGCGGTGAAATCGAGCAGCGTGATCATGGTCATGTACAAGGACAGCGGCGCGACCACCGGCATCGCTCTGGTCTCGCAGGCGAGCGGCGCGTTCACCGTCACCGGCACCGCGGGCAAGAGCTTCAAGTACGTCATCCTCAACGGCGACTGACCCGTTGCGGCAGGCAGCGAATACAGGCGAGGGCGCCGGAGAGATCCGGCGCCCTCGCCTTATACTTTGTGCCCATGAGAAAAACCCTCCTCGCCGCGGCCGCCGTTCTCGCCCTCCCCCTCCTCGCCGGAGCCAGCCCCATGAAGGCCGGCAAGTGGCAGCTCGTCATGCAGATGGACATGCCGGGCATGCCGATGAAGATGCCCCCCATCGTCACCACCGACTGCGTGACGAAAGAGGACGCCGAGAATCCCAAGCCGCCCAAGGCCATGAAAGACTCCGACTGCAAGTTCAGCGACTACAAGATGGACGGCAACAGCATCAGCTGGACGGTGAGCTGCCCGAAGCAGAGCATGACCGGCAGCGGCAAGATCGTCTACAGCGGCGACACCTACGACGGCTCCATGAAGATGAAAGTGGGCGAGCAGGAGATGTCCGCCAAGTACACCGGCAAGCGCCTCGGCGACTGCGATAAGTGACGTCTCTCCTCCTCGCAGCATGGCTCATGGCCGCGGCGCCGGGCTACACCGGCGACGCGGCCTGCGCCTCCTGCCACGCGGACATCGCCCGCTCCTATCAGCAGGTGGGCATGTCCCGCTCCTTCTCCAGGCCCCGGCGCGAGACGCTGATCGAGGACCTCGGCAAGGAGCTCGTCCACGCCCGCTCGAAGCAGACCTTCCAGCTGGTCTGGAAAGAGGGGCGCCTCCTCTTCCGCCGCTACGAGCGGGACGCGGACGGCAAGCCGGTCCACCTCCTCGAGCAGCCGGTGGACTGGATCCTCGGCTCCGGCGATCACGCCCGGATCTACCTCTACCAGACGCCGGAGGGGGAGCTGTACCAGCTGCCCATCGCCTGGTACGCGCAGACGAAATCGTGGGGGATGGCGCCCGGCTACGACCGTGCCGATCACGACGGCGTCTCCCGGCGCGTACGGCACGAATGCATGTTCTGCCACAACGCCTATCCGGACCTGGCCGAGTCGCGCGACGGCTACTGGCGCTCGCAGGCCTTCCCCAAGCAGCTGCCGGAAGGCATCGGCTGCCAGCGCTGCCACGGTCCGGGCGCGGCGCACGCGGCCGCCATGTCCGCCGGCAAGAGCGACGACACCATCGTCAACCCCGCCCGCCTCTCCCCGCAACGCGGCAACGACGTCTGCAACCAGTGCCATCTCCTTCCCGCCGTCGCCGTGCAGGGCGCCCGGCGCCTGGGGCGCGACGTCTACTCCTTCCGCCCCGGCCAGGCGCTCTCCGACTACGCGCTGCCGACCGACATCACCGCGGCCGGCGGCGAGCGCTTCGAGATCAGCCATCAAGCCTACCGGATGGAGCAGAGCCGCTGCTTCCGCGAAAGCGGCGACCGCCTGAGCTGCCTCAGTTGCCACGATCCGCATCGCGCCATCGCGCCCGCCGAGCGCGCGGCCCATTTCCGCAAAGTCTGCCTCGGCTGCCACGAGACGATGAGCGCCGGCGGCAAGGAACATGCGCCAGGCACACGGGCCGACTGCACGAGCTGCCACATGCCGAAGCGCCGCACGCAGGATGTGGTGCACGTGGTGATGACCGACCACCGCATCGGCAGGTACGGCGATGTGTCCAAGCTGCTCGATCCGCTCGGCGAGAGCGAGCCGGAAGTGGAGAACGTGCAGCTCTACGATCCGGCCGCGGTGTCGAAGCCGGCCGAGCGCGATCTGTACCGCCTCATGCCGCTGCTGCGCACCGGCCACACCAGCGATCCGCGCCTCGTGCAGCGCTTCGCCCAGGCGGCCGCCGCCATGGAGGAGGTCGAGCCGCTCCTCGACCTGGCCAACGTCCAGTCGAGCCGGCAGCAGTGGCCGAGCCTGGAGCGAACCGCAAAGACGGTCCTCTGGCGCGCTCCATCGCAGCCGCTGGCTCTCGCCTGGCTCGGCCTGGCCCAGCAAGGGGAGGGGAAACAGGAGGAAGCCGTCGCCTCCTTGCGGCGCGCGGTCGCCCTCGCGCCCGAGCGGGCCGGCCTGCACATGAACCTCGCGCTGGCTCTGATCCGCAACGGCAGGGAAGAGGAAGCCATCAAAGAGTTGGAGCGGGCCACCGCGCTACGGCCGAACCTCGCCGCCGCGTGGCTGCAACTGGCCGAGCTGCGCGCGCGGCGCAAGGAATTGCCCGCCGCGATCGAGGCCTACGAGCGCACCCTGGCCATCGAGCCGGGCGACAAGCGCGCCGCCCTCGGCCTCTCCCGGGCGATGCTCGCCACCGGGAGAGGGGAGTAGGCGCCGGCCGCTCGAATCAGCCGCGGGCGCGAACCGCGGCCGACCAGGGGCGGACGTTCAGCGTGTTCGCGTCGCAGACGCTCAGCTTCTGGCCGTGCACGTCCTTCCCGTCGAGCCCTTCGATCGCCGCGCGCGCTTCCACCGCCGTGGCGTATTCGATGAAGGCGAACCCTTTCGATGCGCCGCCGACGAGCTCGCGGGCGATGTTCGCCGAGTTCGGCTTGCCGTACGGAAGGGCCAGGGTGTGCAGTTGCGCGTCGGTGATGCGCGCGGAGAGATTGCCTACATAGAGTCTCGTCATTTGAGGTGCCTCCTTCAGGGGCTTCATCGTGGAACTGCGCTTTTGGGCAGAGCGAGCAGCAGTACACCCGCAATGATCGCGCCCACCCCGGCCCAGAGCGGGATGTTCACCGTTCGTTTTTCCTTCACCGCCAGGTCGATGGGGCCGATCTTCGCTTCGTGCGTCGCCTTGGTGTAGGTGAATTTCCCGTAGGCCAGTCCGGCGATGCCGGCCAGGATCAGGATGATGGCGATGA
>DASYMJ010000101.1:0-2277 GCA_036009105.1 Thermoanaerobaculia bacterium
ACCGGTAAATGTAGGGCCGGCTCTCCAGCCGGCCCAATTGATCCGTTGACATGGGGCCGGCTGAGAGCCGGCCCTACATTTTTCGGTCAGTCTCGTGCGGCGGTTGCTGGTTCTGCGCCCAGCAGCGTGCGAGCGAGCGCGTCAGCGCGAGCGAGCCCCAGCTCCGCCATCACCGCGATCGCCTCGTCGCGAGCTTTCTCCAGCAGGTCGTGATCGCGCACGATGTTCGCGAAGCGGAAGCGGAGGGCGCCGGACTGGCGGGTGCCGAGGAGGTCGCCCGGGCCGCGGAGGCGGAGGTCGAGGTCGGCCAGGTCGAAGCCGGACTCGGTCTCGGCGAAGAGGCGGAGGCGCTCCTTGTCGGTGTCCGAGATCAGGATGCAGTACGACTTGCGCTCGCCGCGGCCGACCCGGCCGCGCAACTGGTGCAGCTGGGAGAGGCCGAAGCGGTCGGCGTCGAGGATGAGCATGATCGAGGCGTTCGGCACGTCGATGCCGACCTCGATCACCGTCGTGGAGACGAGCAGGTCGATCTCGCCGCGCTTGAAGCGGTCCATCGTCTCCTCCTTCTCCGGGCCGGACATCCGGCCGTGCAGCATCGCCACGCGGCGGTTCGGAAAGCGCTGCTGCATCGCGGCGAAGCCGGCCGAGAGCGGCCGCAGGTTCAGCTTCTCCGACTCCTCGATGATCGGGTAGACCACGTACGCCTGCGCGCCGCGGGACAGCTCGTCGTCGATGAAGGCCAGCACGCGCTCCAGCCCTTCCGACGGCCGCAGCTCGGTCCGGATGCGCTGCCGTCCGGGCGGCAGCTCGTCGATCACGGACAGCTCCAGGTCGCCGTAGATGGCGAGCGCCAGCGAGCGGGGGATGGGGGTCGCGGTCATGACCAGGATGTCCGGCGTATCGCCCTTGGCAAAGAGCTTCTGGCGCTGCTCCACGCCGAAGCGATGCTGCTCGTCCACGATCGCTAAGCCTAATGATTTGAATGAGATGTGCTCCTCCAGGATGGCGTGCGTGCCGACCACCAGCTGGATGTAGCCGCCGCGCAGGCCGGCGGCCAGCGTCCGCCGCTCCCCTGCCGCCGCCGAGCCGGTCGCCTTCGCCACCACCACCGATTTGCCGAGGAGCTGGAGCGTGCGCTGGAAGTGCTGCTCGACCAGGATCTCGGTGGGGGCCAGGAGCGCCACCTGGTGCCCGTTGCGGATCATGATCATGGCCGCAATCAGTGCCACGATCGTCTTCCCGCTGCCGACGTCGCCCTGCAGCAGGCGGTACATCGGCCGGTTGCCGCGCAGATCGTCGGCGATCTCGCGCAGCACACGTTTCTGTGCACCGGTGAGGCGGAACGGCAGCACCTGTTTGACCTGCTCGCGCAGGTCGTCCTCGATGTTGATCGTCCGCGCCTTCTGTTTCACTTCTTCCGTCGCCCGCCGCACCCGGACCGCGAGCTGGAAGGTGAAGAACTCCTGCAGGATGATGCGGCGGTGGGCCGGCGCGCGGTAGCGCAGGAACGCATCATCGAGCACCGCGGGCCGATGGATCGCCTCCAGGGCCTCGGCCAAGCCGATCACGCCGAGGCGTTTGCGGATCTTGGCCGGCATGGGGTCTTCCAGCGCGGGGAGGGACTCCAGGGCGAGGGCAACGATCCTGCGCAGGGCCTTGGGCGGGATGTTCCCCACCTTGGAGTAGATGGGGACGATGGCCCCTTCCTCCTCCTCATCGCCCTCGAACTTCTCCCAGTCGGGGCTCTCGATCTGCAGGTGCGCGTAAGACGACGACCTCGGCGTCCCGTAGACGGCCAGGCGGTCGCCGCGCTTGATCTGCTCGGCGAGGTAGCCCTGGTTGAACCAGACCAGCTTCACGCCGCCGGTGCCGTCCTCCAGCACCGCCTCGAAGATGCGCATCCGCTTGCGGGGCGAGATGCGCGCCGCGCCGGAGATGACCCGGCCGCGGATCAGAACCGGCGTTTCGATGTACTTGCCGAGATCGGCGATGCGGGTAGGGTGGCGGCGGTCCTCGTAACGGAAGGGGAAGAACCAGAGGAGCTCGCGCAGCGTGCCGAGGCCGTTTTCAACGAGCGTCTCGGCTCGCGCCTTGCCGATGCCTTTGGTATTCGACACGGAGGTGTCGGGCGTGATCACGGGCACATTCTGCACGATCGGTTTGGAAGGCTACGAGAGGGAGAAAGATGAACGATGAAAGATGAACGATGAACAAAGGCGCCGCTTTTCATCGTTCATCTTTCCTCGTTCATCTTTCAATCAAACACCGCCTTCATGG
>DASYMJ010000102.1:0-25655 GCA_036009105.1 Thermoanaerobaculia bacterium
TTCTTCAGAATCCACGGAACGCTTCCTGCCGCCGACTTGAAGACGACGGGCAGAACGCGGCCTTTGAACTTCCGGTTGCTGATCGTGTACTCGATCTCCTTGAGGATGTACGGCGACTTCGCCCCCTCCGGCGAGAGCAGGAAGATGACAGCATCGGAGGCAGCGAGCGCACGGCCGGTCTTCGACAGCCAGTTGTCGCCCGGAAGGAGATCGCGCTCGGGATCCCACACTTGGTGGCCGGCCGTCTTCAAACGCTCCCGCACGCTGTCGGCGAGCTTCTGATCCTGGGAGCTGTGGCTGATGAAAACGCGCATCACCGATTCCAACCCGGATGCAGGAATCGTATTCCTGCCGCTAAACTCACGCAATGTCGGTGAAGACCTGGCAGGTCAGCGAGCTCATTCGCCAGCTGAACCTCGACCTCTACCGCTACAACGACGTCTCCGTGGAAGGCGAGGTGACGAACTTCACCCGCTCCGCGGCCGGGCATCTCTACTTCTCGATCAAGGACGCGAAGGCCTCCATCCGGGTGGTGTTCTTCGCCACGAACGTACGCTTTCTCCGCTTCCGTATCGAGAACGGGCTGCAGCTGATCGTGCGCGGACGGCTGACCATCTACGAGCAGAAGGGCGAGTTCCAGCTCAATGCCGTCTCCGCCGAGCCGGCCGGCCTCGGCGCGCTGCAGCTCGCCTTCGAGCAGCTCAAGAAGCGGCTCGCCGAGGAAGGCCTCTTCGACGCCGCGCGCAAGAAGCCGATCCCGATGCTCCCCCAGCGCATCGCCATCGTGACCAGCCCCACCGGCGCCGCCATCCGCGACATCCTCCACGTCCTCGGCCGCCGCTTCGCGGGCCTCGAGCTGCAGATCTTCCCCGTCCGCGTGCAGGGTCCGCAGGCCGCGCGCGAGATCGCCATCGCCGTGCGCCATCTCTCCAAATGGCAGCTGCACGACGTGGTGCTCATCTGCCGCGGCGGAGGGTCGCTGGAAGACCTCTGGCCGTTCAACGAAGAGATCGTGGCGCGCGCCATCGCCGACTGCAAGATCCCGACGATCTCCGGCGTCGGCCACGAGACCGACTTTACGATCTCCGATCTGGTAGCTGATCTCCGCGCGCCGACGCCTTCCGCCGCCGCGGAGATCGTGATCCGGGCCAAGAGCGAGATCTGCATGCAGGTCGACCACATGCTGCGCCGGGTGGAGCACATCGTGACGGGACGCGTCCGCAATCTGCGCCACGAGCTGCGCCACCTCGCCTCGACCGACGGCCTGGGACGCTTCCCGCAGCGGATCAAGATGCGTCGCGAGCGGCTGGAGCGCAGCCGCGTCTCGCTCTATCGCCTGCTCGACTTCCGCGCCCGCGCTTTGCGCCGGCGGCTGAGCGCCGCCACCGAGCCGCTCGCGCGCTATCCGCAGCGCATCGGGCGCGAGCGCCAGCGGCTGGAGTCCGCCGCCGCGCATCTGAGCGCCGTCTCGCCGCTCTCGGTGCTCTCGCGCGGCTATGCCATCGCCTTCTCGCGCACGCGCAACCGGCGCAAGCCGATCCTCGACGCGAACGCCGTCAAAATCGGCGATCCGATCGAGGTGCAGCTGAAGAAGGGGCGGCTGGCCTGCACGGTGGACGGGCAAACCCTCGGCGTGGAGAGCCTCTGGCCATCGGTTGCCGATGACGATATAAGGCGCTGACCATGGCCCGCCCGCGCAGCTCGGAGTTCGAGAAGTCCTTCCAGCAGCTCGAAGAGATCGTCAAGCGCCTCGAGTCGGAGGAGCTGCCGCTCGACGAGTCGCTCCGCCTCTTCGAGGAAGGCATCCGCCTCTCCCGCTTCTGCCATCAGCGGCTGGAAGAAGTCGAAAAGAAGATCGAGCTGATCCTCGCCGATGCGAAGGGGCAGCCGGTCACCGAGCCCTTCGAGCCGGAGGCGGACGACGAAGACGACCCGGCGGCGGACGACTCGGAATGACCCTCGAACAGTACCTGCAGGACCGGCGCGCGCTCGTCGACCGCGTGCTCGACGCCTCGCTCCCTCCCGCCGACACCCGCCCCCCCACCATCCACCAAGCGATGCGCTACGCGGTCCTCGGCGGCGGCAAGCGCATCCGCCCCATCATCGCCATCGCCGCGGCCGAGGCTTGCCGGGCGGATGTGGAGCCGCTGCTGCAGCCGATCGCCGCGCTGGAGCTGATCCACACCTACTCGCTGGTGCACGATGATCTGCCCGCCATCGACGATGACGATCTGCGCCGTGGGCGCAAGACGACGCACGTAGTGTACGGCGAGGCGATGGGCATCCTGACCGGCGACGCTTTGCTGACCGAGGCCTTCTCCTGGCTGTCGCGCCCGATCGCGGGCGTCGATGCCGCGCATCAGCTGCGCGCGGTGCGGGAGGTGGCGACGGCGGTCGACTCGACCGGCATGATCGGCGGCCAGGTGGCGGACATCCTCCATGAACGCGCACATGAGCAGCCGCATGACCGCGAGGAGCTGCTCGAGTTCCTGAGCTACATCCACCACAACAAGACCGGCAAGCTGCTCACCGCGTCAGTGGTCCTGGGCGGCCTCCTCGCGAATGCCTCCGAGGAGCAGGTGGAGGCGCTGCGGCGGTACGGGAACGCAACGGGGCTGGCCTTCCAGATCGTGGATGACATCCTCGATCTGGAGGAGGACGCCGCCACGCTGGGAAAGACGGCCGGCAAGGACCTGGCGCAGGGAAAACTGACCTGGCCCGCGCTTCTGGGCCTCGATGCGGCACGGGAGGAGGTGGGGCGGCTGCTCGCGGTCGCCGTGGAGAACGCTGATATGATCGCCGGCCCGGTGAACTATCTCCCGGACATCGCACGTTACATCTGCGAGCGCCGATCATGACCGTTCGACTCCTCGATTCCATCAACACTCCCGCCGACGTGCGGAAGCTCGATCGCAAGCAGTTGCAACAGCTTGCGCAGGAGATCCGCGAGCGGATCATCGAGGTCGTCTCCAAGATCGGCGGCCACTTCGGCGGCAACCTTGGCATCGTCGAGCTCACCCTCGCGCTGCACTACGTCTACAACACCCCCCGCGACCAGATCGTCTTCGACACCGGGCACCAGACCTACCCCCACAAGCTCATCACCGGCCGCCGCGAGGACTTCCACACCATCCGCCAGCACAACGGCATCTCCGGCTTCTGCAAGCGGGAGGAGTCGGAGTACGACGTGTTCAACGCCGGCCACGCCTCGACCTCCATCTCGGCGGCGCTCGGCATCGCCGTGGCGCGCGACTTCCGGAAAGAGGACTACCGCGTGGCCGCCATCATCGGCGACGGCGCTTTGTCGGGCGGGCTCGCTCTGGAAGGCCTGAACCAGGCCGGACACCTCAAGCGCAAGCTGCTGATCGTCCTCAACGACAACGACATGTCGATCTCGACGAACGTCGGCGCCATGTCCGGCTACCTCAACTCGATCATCAAGGGTCAGCGCTACAACCAGGTGAAAGACCTGGCCAAGGGCGTGATGGACCGCATCCCGCTGGTGGGCGGCAAGCTGCACGAAGTGGCGCACGACATGGAGCAGGTGCTCAAGAACATGGTCGTGCCGGGCACGCTCTTCGAGGAGCTCGGCTTCCGCTATCTCGGGCCCTATGACGGCCACGACCTGGACTTTCTGATCGACCTCTTCGAGCGCAACAAGGACTACAACGGCCCGCTCCTGGTGCACGTCATCACCAAGAAGGGGAAGGGCTACGTCCCGGCCGAGAACAAGCCGATCTGGTCGCACGGCGTGACGCCGTTCGACATCGACTCGGGCGAGGTGCGCAAGTCGGACAAGTCGGCGCCGCCGAGCTACACCGCCGTCTTCGCCGAGACGCTCATCGAGCTGGCGAAGAAGGATCCGAAGATCGTGGCCATCACGGCGGCGATGCCGGACGGCACGGGCCTGGACAAGTTCGCCAAAGCGCTGCCCGAGCGGATGTTCGACGTCGGCATCGCCGAGGAGCATGCGGTGACGTTCGCCGGTGGGCTGGCGACGCAGGGGATGAAGCCGATTGCGGCCATTTATTCGACCTTCCTGCAGCGCGCGTTCGACCAGGTGTTCCACGACGTGACCATCATGGATCTGCCGGTCGTGTTCGCGCTCGACCGCGGCGGCATTGCCGGCGCGGACGGCCCCACGCATCACGGCATCTACGACATGGCCTACCTGCGGATCTTCCCGAACATGATCTGCATGGCGCCGAAGGACGAGAACGAGCTGCGGCACATGCTCAAGACCGCCTTCGAGACGAACCATCCGACCTCGCTGCGCTACCCGCGCGGCAACGGCTACGGCGTGACCATGGACGCCGAGCTGCAGTCGCTCCCCATCGGCAAGGGAGAGGTGCTGCGGGAGGGCGAGGCCGCGACGATCTTCGCCATCGGCAACGAGGTATGGCCGTCGATGCAGGCCGCCGAGATGCTTTCCAGGGACGGAATAGAAGTAGCAGTTATCAATGCTCGTTTCATCAAGCCTTTAGATGACGAATTGATTCAGAAATACTGCAAGCCTTTCTCCCGCGTCATTACCGTGGAGGAAGGCTCGCTCGCCGGCGGCTTCGGCGCCGCGGTGATGGAGCGCTGCGAGCAACTCGGCATCCGCGACGTCCACTTCCACCGCATCGGCATCCCCGACGAATACGTCCACCACGGCTCCCAGGACGTCCTCCGCGCCCAGTACGACCTGCACGCCGAGGGGATTGCGAAGCGGGTGGGGGAGGTGGTGAAGCAGGGTGGGCTCGGGATGACGATCGGTGAGCTGGGTGAGCTCATCGAAGAGGCTTCCAGGCGGATTCCGGACGAAGAATGGGATCGGATCCACAAGAAGCATAAGAGTTCCGACCACATCGACGAAGAGTTGTATGGGAAGCGCCGCGTCTCAGCGAAGTAATGGCGCAGACGTACTTTCTCGATACGTGGTTCTTCATCGCGCTCTTCGATCGCAGAGACACCCATCACGCCGCGGTGCGCCGTCTGGAAGCGCGTCATCGGCGCGATCGGCTCGTGACTCATGACGGAGTGCTCACCGAATTCCTGAACTACTTCTGCGAAGACGGCCCCATGGCGCGGCGTGAAGCATCCCGGCTCATCCGGAGGATTGCGCTCGATGTCACAGTGGTCGCCAGCTCGCACGAGCTCTTCCTTCGAGCGCTCGCGCTCTACGATGCCCGCCCCGACAAGGAGTACTCCCTCACCGACTGCATGTCGATGGTCGTCATGCGCGACCGGGGGATCGACCACATCCTCACGAACGACCACCACTTCCGCCAGGAAGGGTTCACCGCCGTTTCGGAATGAAGAAGCAGCGGCTCGATGTCGCTCTGGTGGAGCGGGGCCTGGTCGAGACGCGGTCGAAGGCGCAGTCGCTGATCATGGCCCGGCGGATCCTGGTCAACGGCGCGCATGTCGACAAGGCCGGCGCGACGGTCGGCGAGGACGACGTGCTGGCCGTCGAGGAGCTGGAGCATCCGTGGGTGGGGCGGGGCGGGATGAAGCTGGCGCACGCGCTGCGGGAGTTCGGGATTGGGGTGGCCGGGCGGGTGTGCGCGGACGTCGGCGCCTCCACGGGCGGCTTCACGGACGTGATGCTCGAGAGCGGCGCGAAGAAGGTGTACGCGATTGACGTCGGTTACGGCCAGCTCGACCAGTCGCTGCGCAACGATCCGCGCGTGGAGAACCGGGAGAAGGTGAACGCGCGCTTTCTGAGCGCGGTCGATTTCGACGAAGAGATCGAGTTCGTCTCCATCGATGTCTCGTTCATCTCGTTGAAGTTGATCCTGCCCGCCGTGGCGAAGTTCGCGAGAGGTGAGGTGGTCGCGCTGATCAAGCCGCAGTTCGAGGTGGGGAAGGCGGAGGTCGGCAAAGGCGGCATCGTGCGCGACGAGGCAAAAAGGCGCGAGGCGGTGGAGCAGGTGGTAAAGACGGCGAAGGAGCTGGGGTTCGAGGTGAAGGGCGTGATCGAGAGCCCGATCAAAGGGGCGGAGGGGAACGTCGAATACCTCATGCACGCAATTGCAGGTACTCGCGAAGCCCCTCCTCCCACGACGCCGGACGCACACCCGTGAGCCGCTCGTAGCGCTCGGTCGAGAGCACCGAATACGCCGGGCGGCGGGCGGGGCGAGGGAACTCGGCGGACGTGACCGGCTCCACGCTCGCCGCATCGCCCACGATGGCCCGCGCAAAGTCGTACCACGTGCACTCCCCTTCGTCCGCGTAGTGCACGATCCCCCGCGCGTCCTGCAGCGAGAGGCGGATCAGGGCGTCGGCGAGATGCGGCGTGTAGGTCGGCCGGCCGCGCTGGTCATTCACCACGCGCAATCGCGTGTTCCCCTTCCGCACCTGGTTGCGCATCGCCTCCACGAAGTTCGGGCCGTGCACGCCGAAGAGCCAGGCGGTGCGCACGATGAGGTGCCTTCGCGCTCGCGCGGCGGCCTGCTCGCCGATCAGCTTCGAGCGGCCATACGCCGAAAGCGGGGAGGGAACATCGTTGATCTCGTACGGCGTCCGCTTCGCGCCGTCGAAGATGAAGTCGGTGGAGATGTGGACCAGCAGGGCGTCGGCGCGATCCGCCGCGTGCGCGAGGTGCTCGACCGCCGAACCGTTGATGGCGTTCGCGAGCGCCTCGTTGGTCTCGGCGTCATCCACCTTCGTGTACGCGGCGCAGTTGATGAGGATGGTGGGCCGCACGCGCTCGACCAGGGAAGCGACCGCGGACGCATCGGTGACGTCCAGTTCGCAGCGAGAGGCGGCGACGACCTCCTCCCCCCGACGCAGGAGCTCATCGCGCAGATCGGTGCCCACCATCCCGCCCGCCCCGGTGATCAGCCAGCGCCGCGTCATCAGGCCGTGAACTTCCCGCCGTTGGTCTTGAGCTGCACCTTGATCTGCCGCGCCTCTTTCGTCGTGATCAGCCCCAGCACGAACAGCGCATAGAGGATGCGCGCGTTGTCCGGCGCGGGCAGCGGCGGCGTCTGGGTCAGCTCGTAGAGCGTGCGCCGGCCGTCGACGAGCTCCAGCAGCCGCTGCTCCTCCGGCTGCAGGGTGAGGCCCTGCACCACCAGGTCGGTGCGATCGAAGAGCGTCGCCTTCGCGCCGAGGCGGGCGACGAGGGAGCGCGGATCGGGCATGCGGCGGACGCCTTCCATCAGCGCCTGCGGTACGGGCATCTGCACCTTCACGAACTCCAGATGCTTCTCCCGGCCCGGCCGGAACGTCACGGTGCCGAAGTCCCAGGCGAAGACGGACCAGAGGAGCTCGCGGATGTGCTCGTGGAGCATGAGGAAGAGCTCGCGTGGATCGAGCACGCGCATCTCGGTGAGGATGGTGCCCTGCCGTTTGCCGGTGGTGGCGAGGAGGCGCACGCTCTCGTCGTATTGGGCCTGGGTGATGCGGCCGTCGCGCAGGAGCTTGTCGCCGAGGGAGTCGCGGATCTGGTTGGAGGAGGCGTAGATGATCTCGCCGCCTTCCAGATAGATGCTCTTGAGCTCCGCGCCGCGGCGGCACTCCACGATGCCGGGCGCGCGGTAGCGGTGGATGGTGACCAGGATCTCGGGGAGCGGCGTCTGGGCCAGGTCGCTCTGGTAGAGCGGAGGCGATTCAGGGCCGTCGTGGGGAAGCATCGGCGATACCGCGGGAAGCTAGGAAGTCTTCTTCTCGTCGAGCTGCTTGTTCGCCTCTTCCTTCCCCTTGCCGAGGCCGGAGCGGAAATTGGAGATGCCTTCGCCGAGGCCGCGGCCGAGCTGAGGGAGGCGTCCCGCGCCGAAGATCACGACGACGATGACGAGAATGAGAATGAGTTCCGGGACACCGAGTCCAAACATTGAGCCTCCGTTGCGGGCGCGGGAAGTGTATCCGAACGCCGCCGCCGAGAACAGCGCCCGGCCGATAGACGTTCCCGGAATGGCAGACGCTTACGATTGTTAAGATGCGCCCCGCCAGATGATCGACCTCACCGGACTCAACCCGCAGCAGCGCGAAGCCGTCGTGCACGGCGACGGGCCGCTGCTCGTTCTGGCCGGCGCCGGCTCCGGCAAAACGCGCGTCATCACCTACCGCATCGCCTGGCTCATCAGCGAGCAGCGCATCCATCCGTCGGCCATCCTGGCCGTCACCTTCACCAACAAGGCGGCCAACGAGATGCTCAGCCGCGTCGAGCAGATCGTGCCCAACATCGGGGCCCGTCCGTGGATCGGCACCTTCCATTCGACCTCGCTCCGCATGCTGCGCCGCTACGCGGACCGCCTCGGCTACACCAAGTCGTTCGCCGTCTACGACACGGCGGACCAGCTGACGTTGATCCGCCGCTCCATGCGCGAGCTGAACGTGAACGACGAGGCCTTCCCGCCGCGCGCCGTCCTCACCCGCATCTCCAACGCGAAGAACGAGCTCATCGATCCGGTGCAGTACGAGAAAACGAACCTCGACTTCTTCGGCGCGCGCGTCTCCGAGATCTATCGCATGTACCAGAAGCGTCTGAAGGAATTCGACGCCATGGATTTCGACGACCTGATCGGCAACTACGTCGCGCTGCTGGAGAAGCACGACGACGTGCGCGAGGAGCTGCACTCCCGTTTCCAGCACGTCCTCGTCGACGAGTACCAGGACACGAACCGCGCGCAGTACCAGCTCATCAAGCTGCTGGCCGGGCCGAAGGGCAACCTCGTGGCGGTGGGCGACGAGGACCAGTCGATCTACCGCTTCCGCGGCGCCGACATCCAGAACATCCTCAACTTCGAGCGCGACTTTCCCGGCGCGCGGGTGGTGAAGCTGGAGCAGAACTACCGCTCCACCGGCTACATTCTGGATGCGGCCACGGGCGTGGTCTCGAACAACGTGGCGCGCAAGGGGAAGAAGCTCTTCACCGACTCCGGCAGCGGCGAGCCGGTGCGCATCGTGACCACGAGCAACGAGCGGGAAGAGGCGCAGTTCGTGATCGAGAAGATCGCCGGCTGGCGCACGCGCTACAAGCTCTCCGACTTCGCGGTGCTCTTCCGGACGAACGCCCAGTCGCGGCCCTTTGAAGAAGAGCTGCTGCGGGCGAACATCCCGTACACCGTGGTCGGCGGCGTGAAGTTCTACGAGCGGGCGGAGATCAAGGACGTGCTCTCGTACGTCCGTCTGGCCATCCGGCCGCACGACACGCCATCCATCGAGCGGGTGATCAACGTGCCGTCGCGCGGCATCGGCGACACCACCGTCGCCGCGCTGACCGAGCAGGCCGCGGCGCAGAACGTCTCGCTCTGGACGGTGATCGAAGGCGACCTCGCCTTCCTGCCGTCGCGCGCGGGGAAGGCGCTGCGCGAGTTCCGGGAGATCGTGCACGACCTGGGCCGCGCGGCGAACAATCCGATCCCGGAGTTCTTCGACTACGTGCTGCTGCGCACCGGCTATCGGCGGATGCTGCAGGAGTCGCGCGACGTGCAGGACGAGGCGCGCATGGAGAACATCGACGAGCTCCTCAACTCCGCGCGCGAGTTCTGGGAGCTGAACGGCTCGTCGTCCCTGGCCGATTACCTCGACTCGCTGACCCTGATGTCCGACCTCGACCGCTATGAGAACCAGAAAGGCGCGACGCTGATGACACTGCACGCCGCGAAGGGCCTGGAGTTCAAGGTCGTCTTCCTGGCCGGCATGGAAGAGGGGGTGCTGCCGCATTCGAATTCGCTGGAGCACAACGACGAGCTGGAAGAGGAGCGCCGCCTCTGCTACGTCGGCATGACCCGCGCCCGCGAGCAGCTGTATTGCCTCCATGCCCTGGAGCGCCGCCTGCACGGCCGCTTCCGGGAGCAGAGCCCCTCGCCGTTCCTGGCCGAGATCCCGGAAGAGGTGCGGGAGGAAGTGCGCCTGGCCAACTCGTATCGCTATGCCGCGGCGGAGCCTTCGTGGCGGGAGCGCCCCATCCAGCAGCAGCAGCGCTGGGCCCCTTCCCGCCCCACCGCCCCCTCCCGCCCCACGCCCCCCCGCGCGCCGCAGCCCGCGCCGGCGAAGCCCGCCGCCCCGTCGTCGGCGAACAGCGTCTTCTCCTTCTTCAAGGACGCGCCGGTGCAGTTCGATCCGGCGGCGATCAACTCCGCCGCGCAGAAGGAAGCGCCGAAGGTGGAGCTCAAGCGCGGCGCGCGCGTCCGCCACGAGCAGTTCGGGGACGGCACCATCCTGACCATGGAAGGCTCCGGGCCGGACGCGAAGCTCACGGTTTACTTCGACCGCGTCGGCTCGAAGAAGTTCATCGCCAAGTACGCGAAGCTGATGCGGCTCTAACGGGGCACCGTTCGCGGCGTCGGTTGGCTGAGCCTGGGTCGGAAGTCGTGGCCGGGAACCACCGCCCGCTATTCGCGTTTGGTCGTCGCGTCCCGGATCTCCCGGATGTCGCGCGCGAACACGGTGGTGACGCCGCCGCCGGTGATCGCCGGCTGGAAATAAGGCCACGGCGGCAGGTCGAGCGCGATGCGCGCCGAATCGAGGGCGTTGCGCATTTCGTCGATGTGGATCGCCTTGACGGATACGCCGAACACGTTCGGATCAGTGAAGGTGACCGGCGTCAGTCCGGCGGTGGCGCGCAGCTGATTGACCAGCGTGCGCGGCCCCGGGATGTGCGAGGCGAGGATGAAGTTGCCGGGGCTGGGGGCGAAGCCGACGCTCGAGGTGGTGCCGATCGCGTGATACGTGAAGGCCGTCACGCTGTTGTCCGGCGCCACGGAGCGGATGCGGTAGCCATACGTCTTGGTGGGCGAGACGTTGGTATCGGTGTAGACCTCCTCGGTAGTCGGGGTGTACAGGCTCCAGATGCCGTCTTCCAGACGCCAGATCTCCGTACGGTCGACGCCGGCGCTGTTCGTCCAGCTCAGCCGGATACCGTTGGACTGGGTGGCGGTGAAATCGAGCGGCGTGCTGAACGGCCGGCGATTCACCATCTGCATGAAGCCCTGGAACTTCGGGCCGTAAAGAGCGTCGCCGCTGTAATTCACGCTGGCGTCGTTCGAGCCGATGTGCAGGCTGGTGATGGTGACCATCGCCGTGGCCGCGTTCAAGCCGGGCACCGGCGTGAGCGTCGCCGGTACGCCGCTGATGGAGACGGTGCCGGTCGGTCTGGCCATGAACGGCTCGCGCGGGGTCACCGTGACGGTGAACGTCACCGGATCTTTGTAGAGGGAAGGGTTCGCCGAAGGCGTGCTCGCGATGCTCACGTAGCGGTCTTCGCACGCGTTGAGCGCGACGACGAACTGATTCAGGCTCGGCTGCACCGCCGCCCAGTCCTGCCGCCCATCATGGTCGAAGTCACCGGCCACCACATCGGTCCCGCCGCCGCTGAAGTTGTCGCGGTTGAACGGGCCTTTGGCCACGCTGAAGTACTGGGCGATGCCGCCGCCGCTGCTCGCCTCGCCCGGCTCGATGATGTCCACGACGCCGTCTTCCGACACATCCGCCAGGGCCATGTGCCTCTGCGTGGTGAAGGTGTTGAACTTGAAGAAGAAGGTCAGCCCTCCGCTGCCGTCGTTGAGGAACATCACCGTGCCGAGGTTCGTGGTCATGGCCACGTCCGCCTTGTTGTCCGCGTTGAAATCGGACGCGAGCAGGCGATAGGAGAGCGCGTTCGGCGGTGCGTAGGTCGTGCGCGTGAAGCCGGCGGGCAGTTCGTTGCGCCACACCTCGAGCCTGGAGAGCATGCCCGGCGCGTCGGCCGTATCGACCACATCGAGCTTGCCGTCACCGTCGAAATCGGCCAGGCCGAGGTCCTGCGGCGCGCCGGCCGGGGAGAGCGTGCTGGCCGTGGCGCTGAAGGTGCCGTCGCCGTTGCCGTAGAGGATCCTGAACTGCGTGCTGCCGGTCAGGGCCACGTCCGCTTTGCCGTCGCCGTCGACATCTCCCGCCACCAGCCGGAACGCACCGGCCAGGCCGGTCGCGGTCGTGACCGCGGTGGCGAACGTGCCGTCCTGATTGTTGAGCAGCACGCTCACCGTGTTGCCGGTGCCGTCGAACGTCACGAGATCCGGCCACGTGTCGCCGTTGAATTCGGCGACGCGCACGACCACCGGGCCGCTGCCGACGGCGTACGTCGGAGCCACCGCCGGGAAGGTGCCGTCGCCGATGCCGGCAAACACGCTGACGCTGTTCAGCGTGGAGCTGGTCGTGACGAGATCGAGCTTGCCGTCCTTGTTGAAGTCACCCACCGCGATGCTCTGCGGGTCCTGCCCCGTGTGAACCGGAGTCAGATAGATGAAGAACGGGTTCTCGCATTCTCCGAATGACCGAAGGGCGGCGAGAAGGCAAAGCGCGACGGCGGCAAGGGCGCGCACGAGTGACGATTATGTCTTATGTGCTCGAAGCGCTCTGCCCGGAGGGTTTGGCCCCGTGGCGAGGTGCGGCAGCACCGGCTCGCCGGCGGCCGACGCGGAGACAGACAGCATGAGGGAAGCCGCCAGGCGAAGAACCGGGAGCGTGTTCAGGGCTTGTTCGCGGTCCGCCGCCGGCGCGCGTGCAGCCTGTCGATGAGCTTGGTGGTCGACCGCACCTGCTCCAGGATTTTCTCCTCCAGGCCGGCGCCCTTGATCTTGAACGTCTTCGCTTTCCGGAAGACCTGCCGCGCGCGCTCTTTCTGACCGCTCTCCAGCAGGGCCATGCCGAGGTGCATCAGGTTCGTCGCGGTCGGGCCGAGGTCGGCCGACCTCGACAAAAAGTCGACGGCGTTGCCGAAGTCGCGGCGTTTGAAGTACACCCAGCCGAGCGCGGCGAGCGGGAACTGCTTGAGCTCCTTCGGCGAGTAGCGGAGCGCGAGCTGCGCGCTCTCCAGCGCCTCGTCCAGGCTCTCTTCCATCTCCGCGAGGTTGTAAGCCTTCTCGTAATAGGCGATCGACTTCGCGTAGTTCGAGGTGTAGTCCTTGAGCATCGCCTCCAGCTCGCGGTTCGCTTCCTTGAACAGCCCTTCCGCGCGCAGCGCCTCGACCAGTGTGGTGTACGCGGCGGCGGCCATCACTTCGGTCGGCCTGTGACCGAGGATGCGCCGCGCGATGTTGATCGCCTCGCTGTTCAGATCGAGATGGGAGCAGAGCAGCGCGTAAGGCAGGAGGATGTTGAGGTTCTCCGGGTCGGCCTGCGAGGCGCGCCGGTAGTGATCGAGCGCATCGCTGTAATTCCCCTGAGTGACCAGCGCCTCGGCCTGCCCCGCTTCTTCCGCGGCCGGCCCTTCCAGCGGTACGTGTCCGGAGATGCCTTCGTAGATCTGGACCGCCTGCTGGTACTCCATCTTGTTCGGGTTCAGCTCCAGCGCTTCCTGGAAGCACTGGATGGCCTTGCGGTTCCAGTTGCGGTCGAGGTAGCAGAGGCCGAGGTGATAGATCGCCTCTTCGTACTCCGGGTCGAGCTTCAGCGCGGCCTGGAAAGAGCGGATGGCGCGCTCGAGCTGGCCCTTCTCGTAAAAGATGGTTCCGAGGAGGAAGTAGGCCTGGGGGATGGCTTCCAGCTGGATGGCCTTCTCCAGGAACTTCTGGGCGCGGAGCAGCTTCCCCTTGCGCGCGTAGATCGCGCCGAGGGAGAAGTAGGGGAGGAACGATTCCTGGGAGATCTGGATGGCCCGGCGCAGCCAGCGCTCGGCGCCTTTGAGATCCTGCCGCTCGTGCAGCAGCACGCCGTAGAAGACGGCGGCGTCGAAGTGATCGGGTTGCACCTCGAGGGTGCGCTCCAGGTACGACTTCGCGCGATCGAGATTGCCGTCGTTGAAGAACATCTCACCGAGGAAAAAGGAGAGCTCGTAGTTGTCGCGGTCGAGCTTGAAGGCTTCTTCCAGCGAGCGCATGCCGCGGTCGGGCTCGAAGGCGTCGAAGGCGCCTTCCGCGTCCGCCATGTGCTGCAGGAAGCGCTCCCGGCGCTCGCCGCGGAAGAGGGACATCATCCGGTCGCGGCGCTCGGTGAAGCGCTGCTTCTTTTCTAGAGCGAGCATCTGCTCGCCCATCTTCGATTCCCACAGCTCGACCAGCTCGTCGGCGGAGACCACGTTCTTCTTTTCGAGGAGCTCCTTGACGGAGAGCAGGCCGGTCTGGTTGATGAAGATGGCCCGCTCGTGTTTCTGCACCGCATCGACAAGGGAGCGGATCGTCTCCGCGGAGCGCTTGACGATCTCTTCGATGGCCGACACGCGCTCGAGCAGGTGCTCGTCGAGCGAGACGTCTCCTTCTTCCTCGTAGTCGTCCATCTCCTCTTCTTCGAACGAGGAGATTCCGGACAGGACCATCAGCTTGTTCTGGCAGCGGAAGCAGAACTCGCGATCGTCGTCGTTGTAGGCACTGCAGGTCTGGCAAAGCATGGTTGAGTGCCGCTTATAACACGAGCGCCGCCGGTGACATTCTGAGGGCGCCGGACCGGGTCATTTCCGGTAATCGTAGAAGCCGCGCCCGCTCTTTCGGCCCAGCCACCCCGCGTCCACCATCTTCACCAGCAGCGGGCAGGGGCGGTACTTGGGATCGCCGAAACCGTCCTCGAGCACGCGCAGGATGGCCAGGCAGACGTCGAGGCCGATGAAGTCGGCCAGGGTCAGCGGACCCATGGGGTGGTTCATGCCGAGCTTCATCACGCCGTCGATCGCCTCGGGCGTCGCCACGCCCTCGTACAGCGTGAAGATCGCCTCGTTGATCATCGGCATCAGCACCCGGTTGGAGATGAACCCCGGGTAGTCGTTCACTTCGATGGGCGTCTTCCCCATCTTCTTCGACGCTTCCTCCACCAGGCGGTAGGTTTCGTCGGAGGTCGCGATGCCGCGGATCACTTCCACCAGGGTCATCACCGGCACCGGATTCATGAAGTGCATGCCGATCACTTTTTCCGGCCGCTTCGTCGCCGCCGCGATCCTGGTGATGGAGATGGAGGAGGTGTTCGAGGCGAGGATGCATTCCGGCTTCGCCGCGGCGTCGAGTTTCTGGAACAGCGACACTTTCGCTTCGAGCTTCTCGATGATCGCCTCGATGATGAGGTCGGCCTCGGCGACGGGCGCCTGCATGTCCGTGCTGGCCGTGATGCGGGAGAGCACGGACTGCTTTTCGTCCGCCGTCATGCGCCCTTTGTCGACGCCGCGCTGCAGGTTTGCGGAGATGGTGGAGACGGCGCGGTCGAGGATGTCGGTGGAGACGTCGATGAGCGTCGTCTCGAAGCCGCTCGCCGCCGCCGTGTGGGCGATGCCGTTCCCCATCGTTCCGGCGCCAATGACCACGATCCTGTTCATGGCCGGAATCTATCACGTTGCGACACGACGAAATCCGGGCGTAAGATCGCCAGTCCCATGGCCTCGAAATGCTTCATGTGCGGGCGCGAGATCTCCTCCGGAATCCTGTGCGAGAGGTGCGATAAGCCGCGGCGCAAGGGTGGCGAGCAGCGGGCAGCGAGCAGCGAGCAGGAGCTGCCGCAAGCGGCCCCTCCCGCCCCCGCCCCCCACCTGCCGCCTCCCCAGCCCGCCCCCATGCCGCGCTCCTCGTCCCCCGCCGCCGCCCCGGCCGTGGCTCTCGATCCGTTCCCCAAGGCGCCCGTGGTGCAGTTCCCCATGGAGTCGGCCTCGCTCGCCATCACCAGCATCGTCAACCTCCTCGTCGCCTCCGGCGTCCCCACCGTTCTCCTCGGCGCGGACCGCAGTGTGAAATTCGTCTCCGACGAGGCGAAGAAGCTGTTCGATGCGCCGCAGTCGGACCTGCAGAGCCTGAAGTTCATCGAGGCCAAGACCGGTCTGCGCATCGGCGAGCTGTCGCTGCCGGCGACGGCCGGCATCCGCATCCGCAACGCCAGCATCCTCTATTCACTCGTCCCCCTCTCCGGCGGTGCGAGCGGCGCCGTGCTCGTCTTCCGTTACGCGGACGGCAGCCAGTCGCACGCCTCCTTCACCACGTACGTCCGCGAGACAGTGCTCGGGCCGATGCGGTCGTTGCGCGATTCCCTCGTCGCGGCGTCGCGCACGCGCGGACGCGATCCGCTCCTCGAGGACTCGGCCGCGACGGTGGACCAGGTGCTCTCCTCGCTCGAGCTCGCGCCGGAGGTCGACGACCTCAGCGCGACCTCGCAGGTGCCGAGCGTGACCGAGGTCGTGCGGCGGGTTGCGGACCGCTTCGTGCCGTTCGCCGATTTGAAGGCCATCCACCTGCAGGTCGACGTGCAGGAGCTGGACGAAACGTTCCGCGATCACGAGCAGCTCGGCGAGTCGCTGGCCATCATGATGGACAACGCGCTGCACTACGTGCCGGCCAACGGGCAGGTGGTGATCGGCGTGCGCTGGATGGAGCACAAAGGGCGGCCTCTGCTGCTGTTCTTCGTGATGGACAACGGCGCCGTGGTGCCCGAGCCGCTGCGCCAGCGCATCTTCGAGCCGGACTTTGTGTGGCAGCCCTCGGCGCCGGAGCGGACGGGGCGGAGCCTCTTCCGCGTGCGCGAATTCGCGGTGGCCCATTCCGGTTCCGTGTGGGTCGAGTCCAAGACCGGCAAGGCCTGCACGTTCTTCCTGCGCGTGCGGCCGGACGGCAGGTAATGTGGGGCCGGCTCTCCAGCCGGCCCAATGGTTGCCGATCCGGTATGCCGCGATTGGGCCGGCTGGAGAGTCGGCCCTACGTTTTTCTTTTTGACACTGGACGGCGCGCCGCGCCGGCCGCACCATTACCCGGAACCCGATCATCATGCGAATCCGCATCGCATTCCTCCTCGCCCTTCTCGTGGCCCTCCCCGCGCTGGCCGGCGAGATCACCAACAGCTCCGTGCTCGCCGCCATGAACGCGTACCGCGCGCAGTCCGGCCTGCCGCCGCTCAGCGAAGACGCGCGGCTCGATGAGGCTGCCGGCGACCGGATGAAGGACATGGAGGAGCTCGGCTACTGGTCCCACCAGGCGCCGGACGGGCGCTCGCCGTTCATGTGGCTCCGCCTCCGCCGCTACGACTATCGCGCCGCGGGCGAGAACCTCGCCGCCGGCTTCGAGACCACGGAGCTGCTCGTGCAGTCATGGATGGAGTCGGAAGGGCATCGGGCGAACATCATGTCCAGCACCTTCGCCGACTGCGGCATCGCCATCATCGACGGCTCCACGAAGGGGCCGGCCACCGGCCGCTCCATCGTCGTCATGTTCGGCAGGACGGCCGGCGAGCAGCCGATGCTCGCCTCGCGCTCCGCCTCCGCGGCGATCACGCCACCGGCAGAGCCGGGTCGCAATCGCGTGCCCAGGCTTTGAGGCCGCCCACCAGGTTCCGCACCCGCTCGTAGCCCAGCTGCTGCAGGAACTGCTGCGCCTGCGCGCTCCGTCCGCCGGAGCGGCAGATCACCACGATCTCCCGATCGCGCGGGATCTCGCCCACGCGCTGCGGCACCTGCGCGAGCGGGATGTGGATCGAGCCGTCGAGGTGGCCCACTTCCCATTCGTACGGCTCGCGCACGTCGAGGATCGTGACGTCGCGGCGGCGGTCTTGAAGCTGGCTCGGTGTGATGTCTTCGTTGTGCACGGGATTGCAGAACCCTTCGTAGTCGATGAGTCGTGTGACGGCCGCGTGGTCGTCGCAACGCTTGCGCAGTCTGACCGTGCGGAAGCCGGCGCGCAAGGCGTCGACGAGCAGCAACCGTCCGATCAGCGGCTCGCCGATGCCGGTCAAGAGCTTGACCGCCTCGGTTGCCTGCAGCGTCCCCACGATCCCCGGCAGCACGCCGAGGACGCCGCCTTCCGCGCAGGACGGCACGAGGTGCGGCGGGGGCGGCTCGGGATAGAGGCAGCGGTAGCACGGCCCGCGCTGCTGATGGAAGACCGAGACCTGTCCCTCGAAGCGGAAGATCGAGCCGTAGACGTTCGGCTTGCCGAGCAGCGTGCAGGCGTCGTCGACCAGGTAGCGGGTGGGGAAGTTGTCCGTGCCGTCGATGACGACGTCGTACTTGCCGAGAATCGCCAGCGCGTTTTCGGAGGTGAGGGCGGTGTGGTGCGTTTCGATCGCGATGTCGGAGTTGAGATCGCCCAGCCGCTCGGCGGCGGCTTCCAGCTTCGGCCTCCCCACATCAGAAGTGCCGTACAGGATCTGCCGATGCAGGTTCGTTTCGTCGACCTCGTCGAAGTCGACGAGGCCGATGCGCCCCACGCCTGCCGCGGCGAGGTAGATCGCCACCGGGCTGCCCAGGCCGCCGGCCCCGATGATGACCGCCGAGCCGGCGCGCAGTCGCTCCTGGCCTGCTTCGCCGATGAGGGGGAGGTGGCGGGCGTAGCGCGGAGGGATCACGGGAGAAGGCGGCTGACGATTTCCTGGATCTTCTTCCCGTCCACGCGCCCCTTGAAGCGCACCGTGGCTTCCTTCATCACCTTCCCCATGTCCTTCTTCGACGCGGCGCCGGTGGAGGCGACGATCTCGCGCACGCCGCTTTCCAGCTCTTCGTCCGAGAGCTCGGGCGGCAGGTAGGTCTTCAGCATCTCCATTTCGGAGGCTTCCTTGGCGGCGAGCTCGGGGCGATTGCCTTTGGTGAACTGCTCCTTGGAGTCGAGGCGCTGCTTCACCGCCTTGCGGATGATGGCCAGCGCCTCTTCGTCCGACAGCTCGTGCCCGACTTCGATCTGCTGATACTTCATCGCCGACTGCAGCATGCGCAGGGTCGACAGCCGCCCGGCCTCTTTCGCTTTCATGGCCGCGGTCAGGTCCGCGCGGATCTGCTCGGTGAGTTTGCCCATTGCGTCGCTCCTGCGGCGCATTCTATCCTCCGGCGCCATGCCACTCGACGTGCAGGCGCTGCTCGCGGATACGGGCGCGTTGCTGGGAGGCCACTTCCGCCTCTCCTCCGGTCTGCACAGCCCGAACTACGTGCAGTGCGCGCTGCTCCTGGAGCATCCGCGCAACGCGAAAGCGATCGGCGAGGCGCTCGCCGCGCGCCTTCGTCCTTTGAACCCGGAGAAGATCGTCGCCCCGGCCATGGGCGGCGTCGTGATCGGCTACACCGTCGCCGACGCCCTCGCTCTCCCTTCCGTGTTCACGGAGCGCAAGGACGGCGCGATGACGCTTCGCCGCGGCTTCCGCGTTCATCGAGGCGAGCGGATCGTGATCGTGGAAGATGTGGTGACCACCGGCAAGTCGACGCGCGAGACCGCGGCCGTGGTCGAGGCGCACGGGGGCGACGTGGTCGGCTTCGCCTCCATCCTCAACCGCAGCGGCAAGGCGAATCCGTTCCAGCCGAAGCCGTACGAGGCGCTGCTCGACCTCGCGCTGCAGACGCACCAGGAGCAGGCCTGCCCCCTCTGCCGCGATGGCGTGCCGCTCGACGCGCCGGGATCGCGGTTCTCCCAATGAGCGAAAAGATCATCACCATCGGTGATGTTCAGTACGAGCTGAATGTCGAGCGCGACGGCGCCGCCTTCCGCGCCGGTGAGCTGGCCCTGGAGCTCGTCGCCGTGCGCGACCGGGAGGCGGAGATCCGCATCGGCGGCCGCACCCATTTCGTGCCGTTCATCATCCAGGGGACGCAGGTCAGCTTTGCCTTCGACGGCGAGATCTACACGGCCGAGGTGACGGAGAAGGGGGCGCGGACGCGGGCGAAGCATCGCGATCACTCCATGAGCGCGCCGATGCCGGGCGTCGTGCTGCGCATCCTCGTGCAGCAGGGCGCCACGGTCAGCAAAGGCGCGCCGCTCATCATCCTGGAGGCCATGAAGATGGAGCACACCCTCGCCGCGCCGCGGGACGGCACGGTCGCCGCAATAAACTGCCGTGAGGGCGAATTGGTACAGCCGGGCATCGAGCTCGTCACACTGCAATGAAGATCACGGTCGATACAGTCAAGGTCGTCGAAGTCGGGCCGCGGGACGGCCTGCAGAACGAGAAAGTCACCCTCCCCACCCAGGCGAAGATCGACTACATCACCGCCCTGGGCGACGCCGGCCTGCGCGTGATCGAAGCCGGCGCCTTCGTCAGCCCCAAGTGGGTCCCCCAGATGGCCGATACCGCCGAGGTCTTTCGGAACATCCCGAAGGATCCGGGCGTGGAGTACCCGGTGCTCGTGCCGAACCTGAAGGGCTTCGAGCGCGCCATCGAGGCGGGCGTGAAATCGATCGCCATCTTCACCGCCTCGTCGGACACCTTCAACCGCCGCAACATCAACATGTCGATCGACGAGTCGTTCGAGAACTACGCGCCGGTGACGCAGCGCGCGCTCGCGGAAGGGATGCGCGTGCGCGGCTACGTCTCCACCGCGTTCGGCTGCCCATACGAAGGCGAAGTGCCGCCGGAGAAGGTGCTCGAAGTCGTGGCGCGCCTGCTCGACCTCGGCTGCTACGAGGTCTCGGTGGGGGACACGATCGGCGTCGGGACTCCCATGCAGGTGCAGGGGGTGATCGGCATGCTGCTGCAGGTCGTCCCCCCCTCGCGCCTGGCCATGCACTTCCACGACACGCGCGGCACGGCGCTGGCCAACACCCTCGCCGCGCTGGAGCTGGGGATCGCCACCTTCGATGCCTCGTCCGGCGGCCTGGGCGGCTGTCCGTATGCGCCCGGCGCCTCGGGCAACCTGGCCACGGAGGACCTCATCTACATGCTGGACGCGATGGGCATCGAGACCGGCGTGAACCTCGACCGGCTGGTGCAGGCCTCGGCCATCATCGCGCCGTATCTGGACCACGCGCTGCCGGGACGGTATCTTCAGGCGTGCACGAAGGGGAAGATGCCGTTCGCGACGGCGACCGCGGTGCAATAGGGTGGCGCGACGGCTGGTTCGTCGTCCCCCACCACATCCCCTTCCGCGACCTCGACTACTTCGGGCACGTCAACAACGCCCTCCACTTCACCTACTTCGAGCTCGCCCGCACCCTGCTCTGGTTCTCCGTCACCGGCGGCAGCCGGCCGGAGGACATCGGCTTCATCGTGGCCCACGCGGAGTGCGACTTCCGCGTGCAGTTGGGGATGGAGCGGGTCGACATCGCGGTGCGGATTTCCGCGATGCGCACCACCTCGTTGGACTTCGTTTACGAAATCCGGAAGAAGCGTGGCGGACAAATTGCTGCGGTCGGCAAGGTAACGGTCGTACTCTGGGACTGGCCAACGCAGTCGAAGAAGGCCATCCCGGACCAGTTGAGAGAAAGGATTCGGAGGCTGTCGGAATGACCCGCTTTCTGACGCACCCCGCCGCGGCGCGGCAGCGTTTCGTGCACCTCGCCACCCTTCCCGAGCCGCAGCTCGATCTGGTGGAAGCCTCGCTCGTGATCGCGCTGGAAGAGAATCCGGCGGTCGATCTCGACCGCTACCTGGCCCAGGTCGGCAGCTGGGGCGATGCGGTCCGCGCCCGGCTGGAAGGCTCGCGCAACGTGGAGCGCATCGTGGAGACCATCAATCGCCTGCTCTTCCAGGAGGAAGGCTTCCACGGCGAGGACGATGACTACTACGACCCTCGCAGCGCGCTGCTCAGCGAGGCGCTCGACCGCCACGCCGGCTTGCCCATCACCCTGTCGATTCTCTACCTGGAGATCTCGCGCCGCGTCGGCATCGAGGCGACCGGCATCGCCATGCCGGGCCGCTTCCTGGTCAAGCTCACGGGCGACTTCGGCATGATCGTGGTCGATCCGTTCGACGGTGGGCGCATTCTGACCACCTCCGAATTGCAGGGTATCCTGGACGGCCTGTACGGAGGCGGCGTCCGGCTGCGCGAGCATCACCTCCGCTCGTTCTCCCGCCGGGAGATTCTGGCTCGCGAGCTGGCCCAGCTGAAGGCGGCCTACCTCGCGCAGCATGACCTGCAGCGCGCCGCGGCGTCGGTCGACCGCCTGCTCATTCTCGACGACCGCGATGCGTTCGAGCTGCGCGACCGGGCCGCCATCGCCATGCAGCTTCACGCGTACGCGCAAGCCATCGAATGCCTCGAGCGCTGGCTCGCGCTGACGCCGCGGGGCGAGGACCGGCACCGCGTGGTGGAGCAGATCAGCTATCTACGGGCTTGGATGCAGCAGAACTGAGCCGGTAAGATACCCAGTCTCCGTGATCACCGGCTTCAACACCGACATCCGGCACAACGACAAGGTCTACCACATTCAGACCGAGGACAAGGGTGTGCAGAACCCGTACATCGAGTCGCTCGTGTACGTGGGCGGCGAGATCCTCGCCTCGAAGAAGACCTCCTACGCGGAGCAGTTGAAGACCGGCGTGGACGACAAATGGATCGGCGGGCTGATGGAGCAGCAGCACCGCACCATGATCGCCGCCATCAAGCGCGGCCGCTTCGACCAGCCGGCGGACACGACCAAGGCGACGGACAAGCTGCCTGCGCCGACCCTGCCGGACGTCCCCATCCCCGTTGCCACCACCGAAGCGCCGTCGCCTGCCGCTCCTCCCGATGACCGCACCCTGGATCAGGTCATCATCGATTACCTCGCATCCGAGGCGGAGAGCGAGCATCTGGAGCTGTCGCTCCTGTCCCAGATCGACTTCTTCTCGGGCACGGCGATCGAAGTGCGGGTGGCGACGAAGAAGAGCCTCTCCCAGCAGCCCATCGCCGCGGCCGCCATCGAGGTGAAGGTGATCTCCACCGTCGAGGCGCCGCGCGTGATCTTCAAGACCAAGACCGCCGCCGACGGTACGGCCGTGGTCCGCTGCACGATCCCCCAGTTCCGGGAGGGGACGGCGGCCGTCATCATCTCCGCCCAGAGTCCCATCGGAAATGATGAGGTCAAGCAGCTGGTCAAGCGGAAGAAGTAGCGCTGGGCAGCCCGCGTGCATAGGTCCGCTTCCGCATGTTCCGCAGTCGCTTCTTCCGCGCCCTCGCTTTCCTGGCCCTCATGGCCGGGATTCTGTACCTCTGCGCCAGCCTCTATCTCCCTTCCTCGCGGAAGATGATCTTCGGCGTCGACAAGCGGAACGGCTACGTCCGCACCGTCCGCTCCCACGTGACCTTCCTCCCGCCGCACCGCTACTACCGGCTGCCCTTCGACAAGCGGGAGGGCTCGGCCCAGCTCGACGGCCTGATCCGCATCGAGACGGCGGACCAGGTGCCGGTGACGATCACCTACCGCCTCCGTTTCGGCCTTTCCGGCCAGCGCCTGACTGACGTGCGCCGCCTCGTCAACGACGGCTGGAGCGCCTGGATCCGGGCCCGGGTGGGGGAAGCGGTGCAGAGCGTGATGCACCAGGTGCCGATCGAGGATCTGCTCACGCCCACCTCGCAGTTCAACCTGCAGCGGCGCGAGATCCTCCGCCGCGTGGTGGCCCAGCATCTCGCCCGCAGCGGCCTCAATGTCACCGCGTTCGAGATCGCGCGGCTGGAGGCCGATCGCGAGGCATTGTTGAAAGTGAAGCGGACGGAGCTCCGCCGCTCGGCGCGTGGCGTCGCCGGGCGCGTCGTCATCTTCGGCCTCGACGGCGCGGACTGGGAGCTGCTCTCCGAGCTCTCCGACGACGACCGCATTCCGAACCTCAAGGCGCTGGCGCGCTCCGGCACGACCGGCTCGATGCAGACCATCCAGCCCACCGTCTCGCCCATGCTCTGGACCACGGTGGCCACCGGACTCGCCCCCGACCGCCACGGCGTGATCGACTTCATCGAACAGGGCCGCAACTCGCCCGCCGACGCCTACGGCCGGCGCGGTCCGGCCCTGTGGGACATCGCCGAGGCGTTTGGACGGCATTCGGCGGTGGTGAATTGGTGGACCGCCTGGCCGCCCACTTCGCCCGGCGTCGCCGTGTTCGATGCGCCGGTCGAGGCGCTGACCGGCGCCGCCTATCCGGATGCGGTCGCCAAACGCGCGCAGCAGCTCGCGGTGCCGGCCGAGACGATCGGCTACGCGCAGGTGCGCCGCTTCCTCAACATCACGGACGTCGAGTACGACCGCGCGGTGGCCTCGAACAATCCGGCCGATCCGATCAACGTCTTCCGTACCGTGCTGGCCAAGACGTGGACCGATCACCGCGTGGCGCTCAACCTGTATCAGCAGCAACAGCCGCTCGTGACCATGGTGCAGTTCGACGGCACGGACGTGGTGAACCATCTCTTCGGCCCCTACCACCCGCCGTACCGCGAGGACGTGAGCGAGGAGTCCTATCGCCGCTATTGGCCGGCCGTGGCGAATTACTACGCGGAAGTCGACCGCCTGATCGGCGAGTGGATGAGCGTGCTGCCGCCCGACACGACGGTGATGATCATGTCCGCGCACGGCTTCAAGTGGGGCAAGACCCGCCCCCGCTCCATGCCCAACGGCCGCGCGGCGCTCTCCGACCATCGCAATCCCGGCGTGTTCATCGCCTACGGCAACCACGTATTGCCGTCGCGCGGCGCGCACGCCATCTCGATCTACGACGTCGCCCCCACCGTGCTCGCCATTCTCGGGTTGCCCAAGTCCGCGGAGATGCCGGGCCAGACCGCGACCTGGATGTTCAAGGACCTCTCGGCCGTCGAGTCGGTGCGCGTGGTGAGCTACGCCGAGTTCATGAACGACCGACCGATGCCGCTCGACGCGCACCACAACATGAACGCCTACCGCGCCGAGCTGCAGGCCATCGGCCACCTGAGCGACCCCTCGCGCAACCTCACGCCCGTCTTCGAGGATGACGAGGTGCCGTCGCAGACCGCCTCGCAGACGCCCATCTCCACCGAGCAGTGGGGCCAGTACGCCTACTACAACAACCTCGGCATCGAGCTGCAGAAGCAGAAGAAGTACAAGGAAGCGACGGAGGCCTTCGACCGCGCCATCGAGCTGAACCCCGGCCGACCCACGCCGTTCCTCAACTACGCCATCCTGCTCTTCGACCATGGCAACTACACGGACGCGGACGAGCTGATGCTGCGCGCCGTGCAGCACGGCCTGCCGAACGCCGAGCAGTACTTCGTCGACATGGCGGCGCTGTATCGCGCCAAGAACGCGCCGACCCGCGCCATCGCGCTGCTCTACAAGGCGCGCAACGTCTTTCCCCAGTCCTACCTCATCACCGCCAACCTCGGCGCGAACCTGATCGCGAACGAGCGCTACACGGAAGGCGTCCCCGAGCTGGAGCGCGCCCTCGGCATGCAGCCGTCCTCCACGCTCGTCCTCAACGACCTCGGGACGTTCTATGCGAAAAAGAACGACTACGCCCGCGCGCTTGATTACTGGAACCGTTCGCTGGCCATCAACCCCCGCCAGCCGCAGATCCGCCAGGCCAGCGAGGCGGCCAGGACGCGGTTGTAGGCGCGCTGCAGCCGACGCGGCGCTCGCGCCGCGCGGCTGAGCGCCTTGTGCAAGCCGCCCTTGGTGGAGGCGTAAACTGATGGAGTGCCGACGATCGCGCTCGACGAACTCCTTCGGGACCCGAAGACGCTGCTCCTTCTCGAACCGGAGGAGTTGGCGGTTTATCTGCTCGAACGCTTTCAGCACTCATCGTCCGAGACTGCGCAGAGTTTGTATAACTTCATCATTGGGGTGCGCCAGTCGCACGCGGTTTCGCCGGCGGTGGAAGAGGCCTTTACGGAAGCATGGTGGTGGTTGATACGCGAAGGCTTCGTTATCGAGAAAGTGTCATCACAGCAGGGCTGGTATTACATCTCCAAACGGGGAAAGCGCGCTCTGGAATCGAATGACCCACTAGTGGCCTGTAACGGACGAAGTGGCAGCGATCCGACGACGGGGATCAGCGTAGCTCCATTTGATAGGTTTAGCGTTGAGGTTGTGTGAATGGATGTAGCGCATCAGCTTCCGCTTCAGGTCGCCCACGGACGTGAA
>DASYMJ010000103.1:0-13270 GCA_036009105.1 Thermoanaerobaculia bacterium
GAGAAAATGTAGGGCCGGCTCTCAGCCGGCCCAACCTCAACGGATTGCTGGGCCGGCCAATGGGCCGGCCCTACATTTCCTTCTCCGCGAGAGCCCACGGCGACAGTTCTTTCCAGTCTACGACGCGCAATTCGATATCGACTTTGTCGGCGTGCAGCGCAACAACGAGCTCGTCGCGGTGGCCGGCCTGTGGGACCAATCCGCCTACAAGCAAACCGTCGTCGACGGTTACGACCGGCTCCTCGCCACCGCCCGCCCGCTGTACAACCTGCTGACGCGCGGCCCCCGCCTTCCCCCGCCCGGCAGCGCGCTGCGCACCGCGTATGGCAGCTTCTTCTGCGTGGCCAACGACGATGCCGCGGTTGCGCGCGAACTGATCGAGAAGCTGCTGGAGCGAGCGGCCGAGAAGCAGATCGACCATCTGTTGCTCGGCTTCGCGGCGCGCGATCCGCTGCTCGCGGCGGCGCGCGCCTTCCGGCCCATCGAATACCGCAGCGACATCTACACCGTTGCCTGGAACGACGGAGACGACTTCCATGACCGACTCGATTCTCGACCTGCCCGCCTCGAGCTCGCCACGCTCTGAGCCGCTCGCCGCGGCCGGCGCCGTGGTGCCGCGCGAGGAGTTGTCCGCGCGCGACCGCGAGCAGATGTTCGCCTTGTTCAGCGCGTACTTTGCGGGCGTCACCCGCCAGGTGTTCGAGCGCGACCTGGAGGAGAAGGAATGGGTGATCGTCCTTCGCGACGAGCGCGGCGCGATCGACGGCTTCTCCACCCTCATGCGCTTCGAGCACGAGGGGCGCACCGTCTTCTTCTCCGGCGACACCATCGTGGCCGAGGAGCGGCGGGGGACGCCGGAGCTCTCGCGTTTGTGGGTCAACCACGTGCGCGCCGCGGCGAGGCGCACGGACGGCGAGGTCTACTGGTTCCTCATCAGCAGCGGCTATCGCACCTACCGCTTCCTGCCGGTGTTCTTCCGCGATTTCCATCCGCGCTTCGACCGCCGCTCCCCGTCGCTCGCGTCACTCCTGGAGGGCATCGCCATCCGCCGTTTCGGCGAGGCATACGATCGGGAGAGCGGCATCGTGCGCCTGGCCAATCCTTCGCCGTTGCGCACTCCTCACCCCGAGGGGCGTGCCGCGCACGATCCGCACGTCCGCTTCTTCCTCGCCGCGAACCCCGGCCACGCGCGCGGCGACGAGCTGGCCTGCCTGGTGCGCGTCGCGGAGGACAATCTGACGCCGGCCGGCGCGCGGATGCTGCGGTGAACCTGACCGCCGCCGCGGCGAACGGCGGGTGGGTGCTGTCGTCGCTCCCGGAGGCGCTGGCCTTTCGCGCCGGGCTGCACCGGGTGGAGGAGGTGCAGCGCGAGGTGCTGCTGCGCATCGTCCGCCGCAACCGCGATACGGAGTTCGGGCGGCAGCACGACTTCGCCTCCATCCGCACTGTGGACGACTACCTCGCCCGCGTGCCGGTGCGCACGTACGAGGACTTTGAGCCGTACATCGAACGACAAGCGCTCACCGCCGAAGCGGTCGAGCACTTCGAGCCGACGAGCGGCTCCTCCGGCGCCGTGAAGCTGATTCCGTACACGCGTTCTCTTCGCGCCGAGGTGGCGCGCGCCATTGCCACGTGGGTCGTTTCGTCCTTCCGCGAGAAACCGCGCGCGTTCAACGGGAGGGCGTACTGGTCGCTCTCGCCGGTCGGCGTCGGGCCGCGGACCACGGCGAGCGGCGTGCGCATCGGCTTCGACGGCGATGACGAATACGTCGGCCGCGTGCGCGGTGCGCTCGTGCGCGCCGTGCAGGCCGTACCGTCAAAGGTCCGCCACCTCGCGGACATCGAGGCCTTCCGCCGCGAGACGCTCTCCCACCTGCTGCGCTGCCGCTCCCTCTCGATGATCTCCGTCTGGCATCCCAGCTTCCTGCTGCTGCTCCTCGGGGATGCACAGCCGGACTGGCCCAACCTGCGCGTGATCAGCTGCTGGACGGACGCCGGCGCCGCGCCGGCCGCGGCCGAGCTGGCCCGGCGCTTCCCGCACGTGCGCATCGAGCCGAAGGGGCTGCTCTCCACGGAAGGCGTCGTCTCCATCCCCATCGGCGCGGAGGCGCCGGCGCTCGCGTACCGTTCGCACTTTGTGGAGTTGCGGCCGATGGACGACCACCACGAGGTCATCCTCACCACCGGCGGCGGCCTCTATCGCTACGCCACCGGCGACCTGGTCGACATCGCCGGCTACCGCGGCAACTGCCCGCTGCTGCGCTTCGTGGGCAGGATGAAGGTGGTCGACCACTTCGGCGAGAAGCTGCACGAGCTCTTCGTTCGCGAGCGCATCGAGCGCTTCGTCCGCGCGCCGTTCGCCATGCTCGCCCTGGAAGGCGATCACTACACGCTTTTCATCGACACCGACATGCCGCTCGACGCGCAAAAGCTGGACGAAGCGCTGCGCGAGAGCTTCCACTACGACTACTGCCGCCGCCTCGGCCAGCTCGGTCCGGTCGAGGTCCTGCGCGTCGAACACGGCGCCTATCAGCGGGCGATGGCGAGCGAACAAAAGCTGGGCGGCATCAAGCCACCCGCCGTCGACGCGCGGCGCGGCTGGAGCGAGCGGCTCACTCCACGCCCGGCGCACCCTCCGTCATCATCACCGCGGACGTCTGGTTGACGATGGCCAGCACCGCGCGCTTGCCATCGGGCGAGATGGCGAAGGTGTCCGGCGTCGCATCGGCGTCGAAGCGGAGGAGCACGCGGCGGGTGTTGCTGGTGTCGGCCTCGGGCACGAAGTCCTGGGCGACCAGCGTGTCGCCGTCGCGGAAGACCACCGTGTGCGTCGCGCCGGCCCAGCAGGCGCGGAGGACGCCGGGCAGGCCGGTGGCCAGCGTCTGCACGCGGCCGTCGCGAACGCTCACCACATCGAGCGCCGAGCTGCCCGCCGCCTCCGGGCGCTGGTAGACGACGTACTCGCCGTCCGCGGACGCCGCGGGATGCATCGTCTCGCCGGCCAGGATGATGCGCGGCTCGCCGCCCGCCGCCGGCACGCGCCACGCGCCGTCCGTCTTCGGGTTGCTCGAGTCGTACGCGACCCATTCCCCCGAAGCGGGCAGCGACGGGTTCTCGGCGTCGACGCCGTCGCGCGTCACCTGCCGCGGCGTGAGGCCGTCCGCGCCGGCGCGCCACACTTCGAAGTGCCCGCCGCGGTTCGAGCTCCAGAAGAGGGAGCCATCCGCGGCGAGATGCGGATCCCAGTCGACCGCGTCATGATCGGTGAGCCGGCGCAGTCCGCCCGAGGCCAGGGTCAGCTCCCACACGTCGACGTTGCCGCCGCGGTCGGAGGTGAAGACGATGCGCTGCCCGTCTGCCGCATAGCTCGGCTGCCGATCCATGCTCGTGCCGCGGGAGAGCCAGCGCTCCTCGCCCGCGCCGCCCAGGGCCACCTCCTGCAGGTTCTGCCGGGTCACATCCTCGGAGAAGACGATGCGGCCCGGGCTGGCGATGGCAATGGTATCGGCGGCAGCATGCGCGTTGCGCAAGAGCACGCGCGCATCACCGCGCAAGTCGTGCAGGACGATGGCCGCGCCGCCCGACCTGCGCTGCAAGGTGCCGCTGGTCAAGGCCTCCAGCTCCGCGTAGATGACCGCGTCGCTGTTGCGCAGCCACGCGACGCCGGAGAGCAGGCCGTGCGGCTCCTCGCGGGAGAGCACGCGCTTCTCGCCCGACGCGACGTCGACCACGAGCACGGAGCCGCTGCCGGTGCTGTGCGGACGCTGCACGACTGCGATGAAGGAGCCGTCCGGCGACCAGCGCGGCGCGGCGAGATCCTCGTCCGCCGTCGCGGCAATCTCCCGCACCTCGCCGCCGTCCAGCGAGGCGATGCAGACGGTGGAAAGGCGCGCCTGTTTCTCCGCGCGGTTGCGGATGAAGGCCACCCGGCGGCCGTCCGGCGACCAGTCGCCGTCGAACGCGTTCTCCAGCACTTTGCGCGGCTCGCCGCCCAGGGTAGGGACGCGATACAGCGCGAAGCCTCCGTTCGCGGCGCGGGTGAAGAGGAGCTGCGACGCATCGGGCGCGAAGCGCGGCGAGCTGTCGTACGGGCCGGAGGTTACCGGCACCTCGGTCCCCTCCGCGAACTGCTCGAGCCAGACGCGGCTCCGCCCGTCGCGCGTGGAGACGAAGGCCAGCAGGCGCCCGTCCGCCGAGACCGCGGGCGAGCCGTCGCGGCCGGAATAGGTCAGCGTGCGCAGCCGCGGCGGCTCGAGGTCAGGCTTGTCCAAAAGACTGACCAAAACCGCGGCGAGAAAACCGAGGAGGACGAGACCGACGATCCACATCCGCCCGCCGCGCGGGATCGCCAAGGTCCGCTTGGACCGCCGCTTCGAGCGTCCCGGCGCGGAGCCGAGGGTGCGCGAAGTCGCGTCAAGGGCGAAGGAAAGATCGCGCGTGGAGAGGAAGCGGTTGGCCGGCTCTTTCTCCAGGCAACGCTGGACGAGCATCTCCACCGACTCCGGCAAGTCCGGCCGCACCTCGGCCAACGCCGCCGGCTCCTCGCGCAGGATGGCGTGCATGGTCTCCACCGCCGACCGCGCGCGGAACGGCAGCCGGCCGGTGAGCATCTCGTACAGGACGATGCCGAAGGAGAAGATGTCCGACCGGTGGTCGAGCGGCCGGCCGCGCACCTGCTCCGGCGACATGTAATGCGCCGTTCCCACCACATCGCCCGGCCGCGTATTGCCGTTCTCCGCGAACGGCGCGGAGATCTTGGTCAGCCCGAAGTCGAGGATCTTGACCTGCCCCTCCGGCGTGACGAAGAGGTTCTCCGGCTTCAGATCGCGATGGATCAGCCCCTTCTCATGCGCGGCCGCCAGGCCGGCCGCGATCTGCGCCCCGAAAGCCAGCGCCTTCCGCGCCGAGAGCTTGTCCTTCTCGATCTGCACCCGGAGGGTCTCGCCCTCGAGGTACTCCATCACCAGATAAGGCACGGTGACCTCGTCCACCGTCACCTCGCCCACGTCGAAAAGGGAGCAGATGTTGGGGTGGCTGAGGGAGGAGATGGCCCGCGCCTCGCGATGGAAGCGGGCCCGCAGATCGGCGTCGCTCCAGCCGCCGGGCGAGACGATCTTGATGGCCACGGCGCGGTCGAGCCGCGTGTCGAGGGCCCGGAACACATGGCCCATGCCGCCCGAGCCGATCTCGGCCACGAGCTGATAAGGACCCAACAGCGCGCCGGCGGCGAGAGGCATCCGCGGCGGGATGGTACTACGCTGTTTTCAAGGGGATGGAATTGAAGTCCTCGGGTTCAACCTTTACCATTCGAATCGCACATTCCCGCCACCTCGAATGGAGAGATGGGTGAGTGGCTTAAACCAACGGTTTGCTAAACCGTCGTAGGGCGTCAAGCTCTACCGAGGGTTCGAATCCCTCTCTCTCCGCCGGGCGCGGCCCGGAGCGCTGGTTGGCAATCGCCTCCGCCGCGGCCTGCCAACAAACAGGTTCGCCGGCCACACCGTGTGCGCACCGCCATCGGCGGTTTTCCCTGTCCCCGCTCCGGCCCGGTCGCGGCCGCGTACCGCGCGCACCCCATCGCCCATCTCGCCGTGCGTCTGTCGCAAAAACCGCCTCCCATCGTTTGCGGAATGCAATAAGGGAAATGGCTCCTGCCAGACCGATCCGTGGCACATTTCGTGCTGTTTTTCAGCCTCAGAAGCGACGTGAGGAGTGAACGAGGAAACGGCAACCAATCCTGAGGAGGACAACCACCATGGCCAACACAAGCAAGCGCGGTTTTGCATCGATGGATCCGAACAAACAGAAAGAGATCGCCAGCAAAGGCGGTCGTGCCGCCCATGCAAAAGGGACGGCTCACGAGTTCACTTCGGATGAAGCACGCGTCGCCGGCCGGAAGGGCGGCGAGGCGGTGAGCCGCGACCGGGCTCATATGTCGACCATCGGTCGGGAGGGCGGTCACAGCCGCGGAGCGCGCGCCCGCGCGGCCAGCACCGGCGAGGCGACCGATACTCCGGGCAACTCGGTGGACTACACGCGCGGCTCGGACCAGAGCTTCGAGCGCCAGACGGTAAGCGAGCGCAGCGGCTTCGAGGCCGGCGCGAACCGCGGTACGAACACCAGCAATGATCGCGACCGCGATCGCAACCGCGACGGGCAGAACAACCGCGATCAGGTCCCGTACTCGAACCGCGAGAACATTTGACGGCAGCTCACGGTTGACAGCTCACAGCTCACAGGGAGACGGCCTGTGAGTTGTGAGCGCACGCCTTGCTCTATTACCACTCCATCCTCGTCTGGGGCTTCGCCGCGTCGGTCGTGCTGCTCACGACGACCATCGCCGGTCAATCGCTCGGCCTCACCCGCATCGACATCCCCTTCATCCTCGGCACGATGTTCACCGCCAACCGCGACCGGGCCAAGGTCCTCGGCGTGGCCATGCACATCGCCAACGGCTGGCTCTTCGCGCTGGTCTTCGGCTTCTTCTTCGAGAGCATCGAGCTGGCCACCTGGTGGTTCGGCGCCATCATCGGCGCCGTGCAGGGCATCTTCGTCGTCGTCGTGCTGCTGCCCATCCTCCCCGGAATCCATCCGCGCATGGTGTCGGACTACCGCGGGCCGGAGCCGACGCGCCTGCTCGAGCCGCCCGGCTTCCTCGCCTCCAATTACGGGCGCTGGACGCCGGTGGTGATCATCATCGCCCACACGCTGTACGGGCTGCTGCTGGGGATGTTCTACCTGCCGCGTTGAACGTATGCTTCGCGCATGCGCTGGCGCATCCTCACTCCGGTCATCGTGGTCGGTCTGCTGCTCGGCGTGGCGAGCGCGTTCGGGATCACCAAAGGGATCGAGCCGTGGCTGTGGATCGCCATCGGCGCGATCCTGGCCATCCCCACCGGCAATCAGCTGCGCGAGAACACGTTCCGGCAGGGCGCCGTGGCCGGCCTCATCACATGCGGCGGCGCGGCGCTCATCGAGGCCGTCGCCCGCCCCTCACTGCTCCACTTTGCGCTCATCTTCCCTTACGCGATCCTCGGCGGCGCGGCGTTCGGCGGCCTGACCTGGGTCGTGCAGACCGTGTTCGCCGAGTGAGCGCTTCTCCGACCGCGCCTGATGCTGGTGGGCGAGGCAGAGCGCGGCGTTGATCAGGCCGATGTGGGTCAGCGCCTGCGGGAAGTTGCCGAGCAGTTGCCCGCTCTCCACGTCCACCTCCTCGGAGAAAAGCCCCAGGTCATTGCCCCGTTCGAGAAGCTTGCCGAAGATGTCGTGCGCCTCCTCTCGCCGGCCGGCGAGGGCCAGCGCCTCGACCAGCCAGAAGCTGCAGGCCAGGAACGCGCCTTCGCCGGGCGGCAACCCGTCCTGCGTGCCCAATTCATAGCGATAGATCAGCTCATCGCGGCCGAGCTTCGCGCGGATCGCCGCCACGGTGCCGAGCATGCGCGGATCGTCGGCGGGGAGGAAGCCGACGCGCGCGATGTAGAGCAGGCTCGCGTCCAGCTCGTCGCCGTCCAGGATGGCGACGAAGGAGTTGAGCCGCGCGTTGAAGCCGCGCTGCAGGACGAGCCGGCGCACCTGCTCCCGCTCGCGGCGCCAGGCGTCGACCCGTCGGTTCGGGATGATGCCGTGCTCGGCGAGGCGGATGGCGCAATCGAGCCCGGCCCAGGCCATGACCTTCGCGTGCACGTGCTGCTGCAGGCCGGAGCGCTTCTCCCAGATGCCGCTGTCCGGCTCGCGCCAGCGCTGGACGATCTTGTCGGCGAGGCGGACCAGCACGCGCTGCACGTCGCGCGGCAGGTGCGCGCCGTCGAGCTTCCCATCGCGCTCCGTCCACTCCTCCGCCGCGCCGAGGACCTCGGCGTAGGTGTCGAGCTGGAACTGGTCGCGCGCGTCGTTGCCGATGCGCACCGGGCGCGAGCCCATGTAGCCGTCGAGGTGGGCCAGCTCGCGCTCCGGCACGCGCGGCTCGCCGAAGACGTCGTACAGCACCTGCAGGCCGGGCTGGGTGAGGCGCGTCGCGTAGAGGAGCCAGTCCACGAAGGCGCCGCCTTCGTCCTCGAAGCCGCAGCCGTCCAGCGCGGCGACGGTGAAGGAGGCGTCGCGCAGCCAGCAGTAGCGATAGTCCCAGTTGCGGATGCCGCCGATGCGCTCGGGAAGCGAAGTGGTGGGCGCCGCCACGATGGCGCCGGACGGCGCATGCGACATCAGCTTGAGCAGAAGCGCGCTGCGCATCACGGCGTCGCGATATGGACCTTTGTAGACGCATTGCGCCACCCACTTGCGCCAGAAGGCGACGGTGCGCTCGATGGCGTGCGTGGCGTCCTCGCCGATGAGCGGCAGCACGGCGGGCGAGTGGCTGTCGAAGGCGAGCGCGAAGTCCTTGCGCTCGCCTCTCGTCAGCGTGAAGCGGGCGGTCGCCATGGTACCGTCGACCGTCAGCGGCGCGTCGGTACGGAGATACAGCACCACCGGACCGTCGGCGCAGTACACGCAGTCGCCGCGCGCGGCGAGCTTCGGCTCCACCCGCGCGTAGTCGAAACGCGGCGCGTACTCGGCCACGAGCGGCACCTCGCCTTCCGTGACTTCGATGCGCCGCAGCAGCTGCCGGAACGGCGCGAGGTGCGTGGTCTTGGTCTGCTCGCTCATCACCGGCATGAGGTCGAGGAGCACGGCCACGCCGCCGTCGGTGGTGAAGGTGGTCTCCAGGACGTTCGTCTCGGGCAGGTAGCGCCGCGTGGCGCGGAACGGCGCCTCCGGCCGAATGAAGAAGTGGCCGCCGCGCGCGGAGTCGAGGAGGCGGGCGAAGAGGGAGGGGCTGTCGAAGCGCGGCCAGCAGAGCCAGTCGATGGAGCCGTGCGCGGAAACGAGCGCGCAGGAGCGGGTATCGCCGATCGCGCCGTACGCGGCAATGGGAAGATAGGCGACCAGCGCTCGGCGATCAGCGATCGGGAGACCGCCGTCGACCGCTGATCGCTGATCGCTGATCGCTACTTTCGCCATTTCCGTGAGAGTGCCACGAGCGCAGCGAGCGCGCCGCCCGCCACGCCCAGCCCCAGCAGCTTCGGCCAGTTCGGGATCAGCGGCCTGCGCTCGTTGTAGCGCCTCTCCGGCAGCTCGCCGCCCGGGCCGGCCGGGCCTTCGCGCAGCGCCATCTGCAGCACCTGCGCGAAGTGCAGCGCCTCGCGCCCCGTCGACTGCGCGATCTGCTCGCGGCAGCTGAAGCCATCCGCCACGATCAGCGTGTCGGGCGCGGCCTCGCGCACCTTCGGCAGCAGCACCCGCTCGCCGATGCGCATCGAGACGTCGTAGTGCTCCTCCTCGAAGCCGAACGCGCCGGCCATGCCGCAGCAGCCGGAGTCGGGATGCTCCACCTCCAGCCCGAGCTTCTGCAGCTGGGCGAACTCGAGGCCGTAGCCCATCACCGCCTTGTGATGGCAGTGGCTCTGGACCAGCGCCTTCCGCTCCAGGCGCGGCAGGCGGAAGGCATCGCCTTCCCGGGCGATGAACTCGCTGAGGGTCATGGCCGATCTGGCGAGCCGCTTCGCTCCTTCGTGGTTTGGAAAGAGGTTCGGCAGCTCGTCCCGGAACACGGAGACGCAGCTCGGCTCGAGGCCGATGATGGGCACTCCTTCGTCCAGCTCCGGCCGCAGCGCCTCCAGGATCTCGCGCAGCTGGATCTTGGCCATGCCGAGGAAGCCCCAGTCGTAGAGCGGGCGTCCGCAGCAGAGCGGCTTGCGGGGGATGGTGACGTGATAGCCGGCCGCCTCCAGCACCTCCACGGCGGCCATCGCCGTTTCGGGATTGAAGTAGTTGTTGAACGTGTCCGGCCAGAGCAGCACGCGCCGCCGCGACTCGTGCGACTCGGAGTGCTCCCGCGCGCGGAAGCGCTCCGTGAACGTCGTGCCGGCGTAGCGCGGCATCTTTCTTTCTTTGGCGACGCGAAGCAGGCCGCGCGTGAGCGGAAAGGCCATCAGCAGGTTCGCGATGGCGGGCGCGAAGCGGGCCAGGCGCGACCAGATGTGGATCCACCCCATGGCATAGGCCGCCAGCGGTCGGATGCGCCGCTCGTAGTAGTGGGAGAGGAACTCGGCCTTGTAGGTGGCCATGTCCACGCCGACCGGGCATTCGCCCTTGCAGCCTTTGCAGGCGATGCAGAGGTCGAGCGCGTCCTTGACCGCCTCGTTGCGCCAGCTGTTCGGTACGACCTCGCCTTCGAACATCTCGAAGAGGAGGCGCGCCCGGCCGCGGGTGGAGTGCTCCTCCTCCCGCGTGACCATGAAGCTGGGGCACATCGTGCCCATCTCCATCCGCCGGCACTTGCCCACGCCGACGCAGCGCAGCACGGCCGACTCCATCCGCCCCTCATCCTGCGGAAACTGGAAGTGCGTCTTGGGCGACCAGGGGCGGTAGTCCTCGCCGAGGCGGAGGTTCTCGGTGATGTGGTAGGGGGTGATGACCTTGCCGGGGTTCATCTTCCACTCCGGATCCCAGAGCGACTTGAACTCGCGGAAAGCGGCCAGCAGCTCCTCGCCGTACATCTTCGGCAGCAGCTCCGCGCGCGACTGGCCGTCTCCATGTTCGCCGGAGAACGAGCCGCCGTACGACACCACGAGGTCCGCCGCCTCTTCCACGAACTGGCGCATCCTGGCGATGCCGTTCGGCGTCTGCAGGTCGAAGTTGGTGCGGGTGTGGACGCAGCCCTGGCCGAAGTGACCGTACAGGTCGCCGATGTAGTGGTACCTGTCGAGCAGCTTGCGCAGATCGCGCAGGTAGCCGCCGAGCTTCTCCGGCGCCACCGCGGCGTCCTCCCACCCTTCCCACGTGCGCGGCTTGCCCGGCGTATACGCGGTGGCGCCGAGGCCGGACTCGCGGACCTGCCAGACGGCTTTCTGCTCGAAGGGATCTTCGAACATGCGCAGCGATTTCACGCTGCCCGCAATGCGGTCCATCATCTGTCGCGCCTTGTCGTTCGCTTCCGCTTGCGACTGGCCGCCGAATTCCACGAACAGCCAGCCGCGCCCCTCGGGCAGCATGGAGATGCCGATCGGGTTGAGGTTCTTGGCCTGCTCCGCCTCGATGAGCAGATCGTCCACGCCTTCCAGGCCGACCGGGCCGAACTCGAGGATGCGCGGCACGTCGTCCGCCGCGTGGTAGACGGTGTCGTAGCCGATGAGGACCAGCGTGCGGGCGGGAGGGGAGTGGACCAGGCGGCACTTCGCCTCCAGCACCATCACGCAGGTGCTCTCCGTGCCGACCAGCGCGCGCGCCACGTGGAAGCCGTTCTCGGGCAGGAGCTGGTCGAGGTTGTAGCCGGAGACGCGGCGGGGGATGTTCGGGTAGCGCTGCCTGATGAGGACCGCGTATTGATCTCTGATCCGCTGCAGGCCGGCGTAGATCTGGCCCCGCCGCCCCCCCTCGCGGATGATCCGTTCCGCCTCGTCGTCGCTGGTGGCGCCGACGCGCATGCGCACGCCGTCGTAAGTCAGGATCTCCAGCTCGTCGATGTTGTCGACGGTCTTGCCCGCCATCAGCGCGTGCACGCCGCAGGAGTTGTTGCCGACCATGCCGCCGATGGTGCAGTGGGAGTGGGTGGCCGGATCGGGGCCGAAGGTGAGGTTGTGCTTCTCCGCCTCGTTGCGCAGGTCGTCGAGGATGATGCCCGGCTCCACTCGCGCGAACTTGGCGATGGGGTCGAGCTCGGCGATGCGGTGCATGTACTTCGAGCAGTCGATGACCACCGCCACGTTGCAGCACTGCCCCGCCAGCGAGGTGCCCGCGCCGCGGCCGAGGATCGGTGCGCCGTGCTCTCGGGCCAGCGCAACGGCGGCGATCACGTCATCCGCATTCCGCGGAATGACGATGCCGATCGGCACTTGGCGGTAGTTCGAGGCGTCGGTCGCGTAGAGCGCGCGCGAGGCGTTGTCGAACCGCACCTCCCCTTTGATGTTGCGTCTGAGCGCCTCGGCCAGAGCCGCCGCTTCGACGTTCACCTGCTGCACGCGGTCCTCGTGCTCGATGCGCTCCGGCACGGGCCCGGCGCGGTGCGTATCGAGCGGGGGGAAGCGGCGGACTTCGTCTCTCATGTACGGGTCATCCTGAGCGGCGCAGACAGCGAAGGATCCGTGTCTTCACGCGCAGAGCAAGATCGGTACGGATCCTTCGCCCTCCGCGGGGCTCAGGATGACACGATCGACGGGCGGTCATGACACGATTTGGGACAGCATCTCCTTCATCGACTGCTTGAGCATCGCCGCGCGGTTCGGATCGCGCAGCAGCGAGGACATGAACGCCTTCGCCTGCTCGAAGGTGATGTGCGGGGGGAGGGGCGGCACTTCCGGATCGGTCACGAATTCCAGCAGCGCCGGCCGGTCCGCGCCCAGCGCCTGATCCCAGGCCGAGGCGATGTGCTCCGGCCGGTCGACCTTGATGCCGAGGAAGCCGAGGGATCTTGCGAAGGCGGCGTATTCGAAGGGCGGCAGGACCTGCGAGGCGTCGAACTTGGGGTCGCCGGCCATCACGCGCTGCTCCCACGTCACCATGTTCAGGTCGCTGTTGTTGAGGACGCAGATCACCAGGCGCGGATCGCTCCACTCCCGCCAGTATTTGGTGATGGTCAGCAGCTCGTTCATGCCGTTCATCTGGAACGCGCCGTCGCCGATGCAGGCGATGGCCACGCGCTCCGGGAACGCGAACTTGGCGGCGATCACGTAGGGAATGCCCGGGCCCATGGTGGCCAGGGAGCCGGAGAGCGAGCCGAGCATGCCGCGGCGGAACTTGAGGTCGCGCGCGTACCAGCTGGCCACGGAGCCGGAGTCGGCGGCGAGGATGCAGTTCTCCGGCAGGCGGGGGGAGAGCTCCCAGAACACGCGCTGCGGATTGATGGGGTTCGCCTCGTTCATGGCCCGCTCTTCCAGCACCTTCCACGAATCGCGGATCTCCTCCTCCAGCTGTTCGCGCCAGGAGCGGTCGGTCTTGCGCTCCAGCAGCGGGATGAGCGCGCGCAGCGTCTCGCGGCTGTCGCCGACGAGACCTACTTCCATTGGGTAGCGCAGGTTGAGCATGCGGCCGTCGATGTCGATCTGCACCCCGCGCGCCTTGCCTTCCTGCGGCAGGAACTCCGAGTACGGGAAGGCCGAGCCGACCATCAGCAGCGTGTCGCAGCCGGTCATGAGCTCGTAGCTCGGCTTGGTGCCCAGCAGCCCGATCGAGCCGGTGACGAACGGGAGATCATCGGGGACCGCGGCCTTGCCGAGCAGCGCCTTCGCCACGCCCG
>DASYMJ010000104.1:0-27903 GCA_036009105.1 Thermoanaerobaculia bacterium
CACACGAAGGGCGCGACTTCGCGACATACATGCGCGCGGCCGCGCTGCTCGAGGAGGTGTACCCCTCGCACATGCGCCATCCCGGCGTGCTGCACTACCTCATCCACAGCTACGACGATCCGGTGCACGCGCCGCTCGGCATGCGCGCCGCGCGCCGCTACGGCGCCATCGCGCCGAACGCCGGCCACGCCCTGCACATGACGTCGCACATCTTCATCGCCCTCGGACTGTGGGACGACGTGATCGATGCCAACCGCCGCGCGATCGCCGTGGTGAACAAGCAGCGCGCGGCGCGCTCCAAGCCGGCCGCCGACTGCGGCCACTATCCGACCTGGCTGCATTACGCCTATCTGCAGGAGGCGCGCTTCGACGAGGCGTCGAAGGCCCTCGAAGCGTGCCGCGCCTCGGCGTTCACCGAGCCGTTCGTCAGCGCCGGGCAGATGGACTCGTACGAGGGACGCATCGGCGAGTACGCCGACATGCGCGCCCATCAGGTCGCGAGCGGCGGCCCGATGCCCCCTCCCCCGCCCCCTCTTCCCGCCGGCGACGGCCTGGCGAACGCGCGCTTCACGCTCGCGTATGCGGACGTGCTCGCCGCGCGAGGCGACCTTGCCGCGTTGCGCGCCGCCGTGGCGCGCCTCCACGCGCTGCCGCCGTCGACCTCGTCCCATCACACGCCGACCTCTCATCTGCGCACGGAGGTGATGCTCCAGCAGGCCGACGCGCTGCTGCTCAGCGCGACCGGCAAGCGCTCCGAGGCCATCGCGCTGCTGGAGAAGGCGGCGCAGAGCGAGGCTGCGATGCCGTTCGAGTTCGGCCCGCCCGTGATCGCCAAACCGACGCGGGAGCTCCTCGCCGACGAGTACCTCGCCGCCTCCCGCCCCGTCGACGCCGAGCGCGCCTACCGCACGGCCCTGGAGCGGACGCCCGGCCGCGCGGCGACGGTGCAGGGGCTGCAGCGGGCGGCGGCGCGTCGCTGATCATGCGCGGAGCAGCGGCGGATGTCCTCCGGCTGCGGTCACACGCGAGGCGGCGATTGCGAGCGAAAGCCGTGCGGCGACGTCGCAGTTGACGTGGTCGCCGCCACCACCGCTTGCAGCTGGCGCTTCGCGCAGCTGAAGCGGATCGCGCCGCGGCGAGTCCTGCGACTTCGGGTCAGCTCCGCGAAGCGCCAGCTGCAAGCAGTCTGCTCCGAAACCCAGGCCCCTTCCCCCCAAACCCGGCTAAAGTATCGCCGCTCCCCAAAAGCCGACCGTTGCTGCCATCCCGGCAGCGGTTCCCGATCTCTTCCCCAAAAACAAACAGGAGATGAAGCGCATGAGGCTTGTTCGGTTGCTGGTTCCCATCCTGTTCCTGGCGATTCCCGTGGCGGCGCAGAACCTCGAGATCCACTACATCGACGTCGGCTGGGGCGGCTCCGTCCTGGTCAAAGGCCCCAACGGCACGACCGTCCTCATGGAGGCGGGCGACACCGGCAAAGGGACGGCGTATGTCGTGCCGTACCTCCAATCGATCGGCATCCAGCCCGCGAATGGGCTCGACTACATGATCGGCGGGCATCAGCACTGCGATCACATCGGCGGGCTCGACGAAGTGATCAATGCCGGCTACAACGTCCGGCTCAAGCAGTACTACAACGGTTCGACGAACACCTCCTCCTGCGTCACCGGCTGGAACAGTGCGGCGGCGACGACCACGGCCGGCGCGCCGGTGGCCATGCCGGTCGGCACCGTCATCCAGCTCGGCAACGGCGCCACGCTGACCTGCGTCGCGCGCAACGGCTCCATCATCGGCGGCGGCTCCGTCGCCGTCACCGACGAGAACGACCGCTCCATCGCCCTCCTCATCAAATACGGCGGCTTCGACTACCTCTGGGCCAGCGACCTGGGCGGCGGCTCCGACGCCTGCACCGGCCGCTCCACCAGCCAGCTCGACGTCGAGACGGCGGTCATCAACGCCATCTCGCCCGGCGGCGCGTTCCCGCTGATCAGCGCCGGCGGCATCGACCTGCTCCACATCAACCATCACGGCAGCGAGAGCAGCACCAACCCGACATACTTTAATAAGGCCAAACCGGCCGTGGCCATCATCGGCGTCGGCGACGGCCAGAGCGCCGGCTGGGACCTCCCCCGCATCGACGTCGTCGACCACGTCCTGCTCGGCGGCTCCGCCGCGTGCGTCACCGCCCCGCCGGTGACGTTCGTTTTCCAGACCGAGGAGGGGAATCCGGGGTCGACTTTGATGAGCAAGTCGGGATATTGCGTCGGCAACATCAAAGTGACGACGGATGGCCTGAGCCTCTTCACCGTCTCCGCGGACGGCGGCGTGCATCAGGGGCCGAACGAAGTCGCGGCGGCCGGTTTGCCGCGCAGCTTCACCCTCGATGAGGGTGGTGGCGGCGGAGGCGACACCATCCTGCCGACGACGTCCATCACCGCGCCGGCGAACGGCGCAACCGTTTCCGCCACCGTTGCCGTCAACGCGAATGCGTCCGACAACGTCGGCGTGACGAAGGTCGAGTTCTACCTCGACGGCGCGCTGAAGAGCACCGACACGACCTCGCCCTACAGCTGGAGTTGGGACACGACCACCGCTACGAACGGCGCGCACGCGCTCACCACCAGGGCCTACGACGCGGCGCTGAACGTCGGCAGCTCGGCGACGGTCAACGTGACGGTGAGCAACGGCACGCCGCTCAACATCGGCAGCTGGACGCTGACCCAGGCCAACGCGACGCTGGTCTACACCATCCCGGCCGGCACGACGATCCCTTCGAAGGGCTATGTGATCATCGCCCGCAACGCTACGAAAGCCGCCTTCCAGACGTTCTGGGGCCGCACCCTCGGCGCCAACGTGGTCTACATCAACAGCGCCGACGGCATGCCGCAGATCAACGGCAGCGAGACCTACACCCTGAAGAACTCCGCCGGCACGACCATCGAAGGGGCGACCGTGGCGATGGATGCGGCGGGCGGCTCCGATTTCCAGCGTGCCACCTGCGGCGCGATCGGGACGCTCGGCAGCTGGACCAAGTCCGCCTCTACAGCCGGTAGCCCCGGCAGCGGCGGCCTCGCCACCTGCAACCGCGGCGCCTTCATCAACGAGTTCTCCGACGCCCTGGGCACGGGCAATTTCGTCTACGAATTCATCGAGATCTTCAACGACAAGTAACCCCTGCGGGGAGCCGTGCTAAAGTGCGGCTCCCCACACTCCCTGCCTCGGCACCGCAAATCGACCATGCGGAAACCGATCATCATCCTTCTATTGATGCTGCTCAAGGCGCGCTACACGCCCGCCAGCGGCTCCGATCCGGAGTACGGACAGGGCGCCATCGAGCGCAACGACCTGCGCCACCGCGAGGTGCAGGAGAACGTCTGGCTGATCGCGGTCGAGGACGGCGACGTCGCGTACTGGCAGCTCCGCCTGAACGAGACCGCGAAGCACGGGCGCTTCACCGTCGAATGCGCCACGGCGGAAGAAGAGGAGGCCGTGCGCGACGGCCTCATCACGCTGCAGCACTAATGCACCTGCAGCAGGAAGCCTTTCAGGTACTCCCCTTCCGGGCAATAGAGCGACACCGGATGATCCGGGGCGGCCGTGAGCCGCCGGAGGATCGACACCCGCCGCCCCACGTCGTGCGCGGCGGAGAAGATCACCTTCTGGAACAGGTCGAGCGAGATGTGGCCGGAGCAGGAGAACGTCATCAGCAGGCCGCCCGGCTCGGTGAGGCGCAGTGAGTAGAGGTTGACGTCCTTGTAGCCGCGCGCCGCGCGGTCGACCTCTGCCCGGCTCTTCGCGAACGCCGGCGGGTCGCAGACCACCAGGCCGTACTGCTCGCGCGCCACGGCACGGGTGCGGACGAACTGGAAGACGTCCGCCACCGTGAACGTCGCCGCCACGCCGTTCAGCTCGCAATTCGTGCGCGCCAGCTCGATGGCCCTGGCGGAGCTGTCGACGTTCTCCACCGCCGTTGCGCCGCCGGCCGCGGCATAGACGCCGAAGGCTCCGCTGTAGGAGAAGAGGTTGAGCGTGCGCCGGCCGGCGGCGAGGCCGCGCGCGAGCAGTCGGTTCTCGCGCTGGTCGAGGAAGAAGCCGGTCTTCTGCCCCTGGTGCGGCTCGACCAGGAAGCGCAGGCCGTTCTCCGCGATCGTCGCCGACGGCTCGCCGGCGCCGGCCCACTCCGGCTCCGTCGGCAACTGCTCGATGCTGCGCGCCGGCAGGTCGTTCTTGAAATAGACCACCCGCGGCGCGAGCCGTTCCCGAAGCGCGCCGGTAATCAGCTCGCGCAACTGCTCCAGCCCCCGATTGGCGATCTCGATGACGAGCAGGTCGTTATAGCGGTCGACGACCAGGCCGCTCAGGTCATCCCCTTCCGCATGGATCAGCCGGCCGGCGTTCGTCGCATCATCAAACGAGCGGCGCGCGATCGCCGCATCGATGCGGTTCACCAGCAGCTCCGGCGTCAGCTCCTCGTTCTCCCACGCGATCACGCGCAGCCGGATCTGCGAGTAGCGGGAGTGGAAGCCGGACGCGATGCGCTTGCCCTGCGCATCCATCAAATCGGCGATCGCCGCATCCTCCGGGCCGCTCTCTTTGCCGATCGCGCCGCCGAAAATCCACGGATGTCGGTTCGCGGCCAGCCGCTCCCGGCCCGGCTTCAAGTGAAGAATGCGTCTGTTTTGAACAGCGAAGGCGTCCATGCCCGCACTATAATCGCCGCCGATGGCACCCACCCGCGAGAAGCGCTTCCATACGCAGTGTCAGGAAGAGGTCTACCGCCAGGTCAAGCAATACCTCGATGAACTGATCGACGAGCATTCCGACGACGCGGAGCATTGCGACTTCTACCTCAAGTACGGCTCGACCGTGCTGGAGGTGTCCATCGAGCCGTATGACGAGGATGATGCGGTCATCGAAGTGCTCGCCTTCTGCGTGCAGGGCGTGGAGCCGTCGTTCGAGCTCATGCAGGAGCTGCTGCAGCTCAATTCCGAGGTGCCGCTGGGGGCTTTCAGCATGGTCGGACGCGACATCTACTACTCGCACGCCTTCCTGGGCAGACGCCTCCGGCCGGAGCAACTGATCGCCTCGCTCGACATCGTGGCGGCCATCTCCGACGAGTACGACGATCAGCTCGTCCGGAACTACGGCGGCGAGACGGCCATCGAGCGCCTGCGCCGTCCTTCCGGCTCCTTCCCCGCGGTGACGACGCCGGAGCGGCAGGCCGGCAACAACTGACCTTCCAGAGAGCGGCACATCCATTGCTATTTGCAGTAAGCATGAACTTTCGATGGGAGGCCGGGGCCGCGGTCGTTCTCTCTTCCTCGCTGATCCTGGGCGGTTGCACGGGAGGCCAGGAGAGCTCGGCAGCGGAGGAGAATGCGCCGCCGAAGAACTCGGCCATGAAGCAGGAGGCGCAGCCGCCGGCCGTCGATGCCTCGAAGGAATTGAAGGACATCAGCCAGGCCATTCCCATCTATGCCGGCGCGAAATTCCGTCCCGACCTGACCCGCCGGGACGAGGTGATGATCCGCAATCAGTACGGGCCGCAGTCGGAGGTCTACACCCTGGCCACCGACGACTCCTATCCGCAGGTCTACCACTACTACACGACGTACCTCGCCCAGTTCCGCGCGTTCCCACCGCAGGTGCCGTATCCGCCGGAGCGGCAGGACTGGCGCACGCTCGAGGTGCAGCTGAATCAGGCCATGCAGGACCCGTTCATTCCCGGCGACACGATCCAGGTGGGAGGCCGGCAGGTGCTGCTGCAGATCGCCGAGACGGAGGCGGAGCCGAAGACGGTGATCCGCTATATCGTCACGCCGACGGCCACTGCAGCCGCCCAACAGACGGCGGTGGTGGGCGGGCAGCGCCCGGTCGTCAACGGTCAATCCGCGCAGGCGGAGGACGCCGGCCCCGGTTTGTGATGTAGTAGGCGGTGGATTCAGTCAGGGCGAACATGTATCCGTGGCGCCGTATCGTCGTGCCGACCGATTTTTCGACCGCGTCGGAATGGGTATTCGATGATGCCGTGCGCCTCGCCGCCACCACCGCTGCGGAGCTGGTCATCCTGCACATCCGGATGACGCGCACGTCGAACCCCTCGCAGCTCCGCTTCCCCGCCGATCCGTCGCTCTACGACTACGCCGAGCAGTACGAGCTCGACAAGCTGCGGGAGCGCGTGCGCAACGCGAGCGAGGAGCTGTCGGCGAGCCTCGTGGTGCGCACGGCGCCCGATCCCGGCGCGGAGATCTGCCGCGCCGCGGAGGAGGAGAAAGCGGACCTGATCGTGATCGCCACGCACGCCCGGCATCACGTGGCGCACCTGCTCATCGGCTCGACCACCATGTCGGTGATGAAGAACCCGCCCGCCCCGGTGCTGGCCATCCGCTACGGGATCCGCAAGCGCTCCTCGATGAAGAAGATCGTGGTGCCGGTGCACCCGAAGCAGACCTCGCGGAACGCGCTCGACCTGGCCGCGGCGATCGTCCGCCACGACGGCGGCGAGCTGCACCTGCTCACCGTGTGCGAGGAAGCGGATCACGTGATCGCCGAGGGCCACATCTCGGAGCTGACCGCCGACTCGCTGCACGACGTCCCCGTCCGCCGCGCCGTCGTGCACGGGACGGACGTGGAGAAAGAGATCGTCCGCTACATCGACCGCCAGCACGGCGAGGCGGTGTTCATCAACGCCGGCCACGAGCCGGGCCAGGTGAAGATCGACGTGGTGCGGGGGGTTGGGACGCCGGTGATGATCGTGCCGTGAGGCATCAGAGGACGGCCGCCACGCCGCGCCCGACGCGGTCCACCTCACCGGTTTGATCCTGCGCTTTCAACTTGGCCGGTGGGAGATTGCTCATGGCGCCGACCGCCCGGTGTAGGCGTAGACGATGGCAGCCTGCAGGCTGGAGCCGAGGCGGATCGTGTTCAGCATTCCGGCCACGAGTATCATTCATCGAACTGGCTCATGAATACCGTGCGATCTATGCGCTTGATTCATGCGAGAATACGACCTACATTCATGCGCATGCAGATCGCAGACGACATTCATCTCTTCATCGGCCGCGCGTACGCTGCCAACTCCCTCGTCCTGTTGAAAGGGCGGGAAGCGTTGATGATCGAAAGCATGGGGGCGAGGGCGGATGCCGAAGAGCTGAAGCGAACGATTGAAAACGACCTGAACGCGAAGGTGAAGGTCATCGTCCAGACGCACTACTTCGCCGACCACATGGCAGCGCTGGCGTTGTTCCCGGAGGCGGAGATCCTTGCCCACGCCGGGTATGCAGAAACATGGAAGAGCGAAAGGTTCCGCTCCGGGGAGGAGGCCAGGCATTTCGTCGAGCCGACCATGCTCATTCACGATCGGCTGACGGTGAGATGGGGAAAGCACGTGCTCGACGTCTTTCACAATCCCGGACACACGCCCAGCACCCTGAACGTCGACATCCCCAGCGCCGACCTGCTGCATGTCGCCGACACGGTGGTCGGCAACATCGTGTACCTCGCCTACTCCAACCCGGCAAGGATGGCCGAGGCGCTGGAGAGGCTGAAGTCGAGACGGCGGGGGCGCATCCTGGCCAGCCATGGAGGGGTCGTCGATGCGATGGCGATCGAGCATGCGGCGGCCTACCTGAGGAACATCAGGGGTGCACACCAGCTGAACGACTTCGAGCAGATCTTCCACCAGCGGAACCTCGAGCAGCTCGCATCGTGATGACCCTGGAGATCCGGCATCTGCTGCTCGTCGCGGCGGTCTCCGAGGAAGGGACGCTGACCAAGGCCAGCACGCGGTTGCATCTGACCCAATCGGCGCTCAGCCATCAGCTGCTCGACCTCGAAGAGCGCCTCGGCACGAAGCTGTTCCACCGCGTCAGCAAGCGCATGATCCTCACCGCGGCCGGCGACCGCATCCTCGCCTCGGCCAAGCGAGTGCTGGAGGATCTGCGTCACGCGGAAGAAGAGGTGCGCCTCCTCGTGGAGGAAAAGCGCGGGCTGCTGCGCATCACCACCGAGTGCTACACCTGCTACCACTGGCTCCCCGCCCTCCTGGCCCGCTTCCGCAAAAAACATCCCGGCGTCGACGTGCGCATCGACGTCGCCTCGACGAAACGGCCTGCCGAGGCGCTGGCCGAGGGGAGCATCGATCTGGCGCTGGTCAGCTCGGAGATGGATGACAGGCGGCTGCGCATCACGCCGCTGTTCGATGACGAGCTGCTCGTCATCATGGCGCCCGATCATCCGCTCGCCGATCGGGAAGCGATCACGGCGAAGGAGCTCGCCGCCGAGACGCTGCTGACGTATGGTCCCCTCGACGACAGCACCGCGTACCTGCGCGTGCTGCGGCCGGCGGGCTTCGAGCCGAAGGAATGGATGCCGGTGCCGCTCACGGAAGCGATGGTCGAGCTCGCGCGCGGCGGCATCGGCGTGGCGGTGCTCGCGCGCTGGTCGGTGTGGCCGCAGCTGGAATCGGGCGCGATAGTGGGCGTGCCGCTCACCCGCCGCGGGCTGCATCGGCAGTGGAAGGCGGCCGTGTTGCGCGCCGCGCAGACGCCGGATTACATGGAGGAGTTCATCGGGATGCTCGCCGCGCAGCCGGCCAGGCAGCGGAACATCCCGCTGCACGTGCCGAAGCGCGCCTGAGGCTCCTTACCCGCCGCTCTGCGGCACCCTCTCCCCGCAAGCGGGGCGAGGGATCTATTGCATCGCGGCGACGAACTCCGCGACCGAGGGCCACCGCTGCGCGGCCTCTTTCGAGAGCGCGCGGTGGATGGCGTCCGCGATGTGCGCCGGCGCGTCGGTGAGCGGCTCGGGATCGACCTCGGTCTGGCTCTTCACCACGGCCGCGAGATCGGTGCACATCGCGAACGGATGCATGCCCGTGAGCAGCTCGTACGCAATCAGCGCGAGGCTGTACTGATCCGAGCGCGCATCGGCCTCGCCGCCGCGGAGCAGCTCCGGCGCGATGTACATCAGCGTGCCCACGATGCCCACGCTCTGGCCCGACTGCACCAGCGTCGCCTCGTCATCGCCGATCGGGCCGGACATCTTGGCCAGGCCGAAGTCGAGCACGCGCGGGGTGAGCGTCCCGCGGTCGCGGTCGGGGACGATCATGATGTTCTCCGGCTTGAGGTCGCGGTGGACGATGCCGGAGCGATGCGCGGTATCGACTGCATCGGCAACCGGGCGAAGGATGTCGAGCATCGCGTCCGGCGCGAGCGCGCCGCCGTTGATCGTCTTCCGCAGCGTCTGCCCCTCCAGGTACTCCATCACCAGATAGGCGTGATGGCTCGACGGCAGGACGCCGAAGTCGTGAATGGTGACGATGGACGGATGGCGCAGGCGGGCCACGATGCGCGCCTCGCGCTCGAACCTGCCCCGCATCGACGAGCTGCCGACCAGATGGCCGAGCAATACCTTGATCGCCACCGGCCGGTTGAGCCGCTTCTGCGTCGCCATGTAGACCGAGCCCATGCCGCCCCGCCCGAGAATGCGCGTCACGACGTACTTTTCCTCGATGGTGCGCGGCACGCCGTCCTCGCGAACCAGCGGCTGCTCATCGACGTCGCAGAACTTGTGCTCGGAGGAGAAGCAGCGGCCGCAGACGGTGCAGCTGCGCAGCTCATCGAGCAGCGGCGGCGGCGTGCGGTTCGCCTGCGAGGCCCACACATAGGACGGCGAGGCTTTGAGCCGCGAGTAGTCGAAGGTCATCGCCAATTGCGCGGCCAGCGTCCGCAGCAAGTCGCGATCCTCCCGGCTGTAAGGCTCCTCGGACATCCGCTCGCCGAGGAGCATCAGGCCGCCGAGGTTGCCCTCGATCACCAGCGGGACGAGCAGGTACGCGCCGGCGGCGCGCAGCCACTCGCGCTCCGGCTGCGGGAGGCGGCGGACCAGGATGCGCGAGTGGCGCGAGTAGAGGTCGAGCGGCTCGTCGTCCGTGGCGAGGAGCGTTGCCAGCGCGGCGTTCGCGGGGAGCGGCGGAGGCGATGTGGAGGCGTCGCCGCGGGAGAGCTCGCGGCGGAACTCCTGCGCCTCTTCGTTGCGCTGCCAGAGCGAGATGTGTTTCGGATGGAGCGCCTTTTCGATCTCGTCCGAGGCCACGCGCGAGAGGCCGAACAGATCGGAGCCGTCGCGCACCATGGAGACCACGTGGAGCAGCAGCTGGCGCGCGTCGTACTGCTCGCGGAAGAAACGGCGGTCGAGCGCTTCGAGCAGGCGCCGCCGATAGCGCGCCACGAGGACCAGCGGCAGGATGACCAGGATGTAGATGGCCGGCGTGCCGGTGAGCAGCGTCTCGAGGGAGCTGTTGCGGTGCGACCAGAGGAACGCGGCGAGGCCAACCACCGGCAACGACATCAGGACGAAGAGCGTGCCGCGCGCGAACGCGTACTGGATCGAGCGCCGGACCAGGACGCGGATGTTGTACATGCGGTGGCGCACCACGGCGAACGCGTAGATGCCGGAGCCGGCCACCACCCCGATCTTGTTCAGGATGCTGCCGGCGCGGGCCCACATCGGTCCCAGCTCGAGCCGGCCGATGATCACCGAGACGACGAAGCCGAGGACGCCGGGCAGGAGGGCGAGGAAGATGACGCCCACCCGGCGCTTCGGGTTCGGCTCATGGATGCGGAAGAAACGGACGGCAAGCACGATCAGCGCCGCGATCAGGATGAGCGGCCCGAGGCTGTCGTAGATGTCGCTCGTAATGGAGCGGCCGCTGTCCAACCGGTGTAGACCGCCCAGGAAGATCTCCACGAAGATCGGCAGCGCGACGAGATACGGCACGATGTGCCACAGCGGCTTGACGCGCCGGCCGCTCTCGCTGGGAAAGACGATGGCGAAGCGGAAGCAGGCGGCGAAGAAGATGGCCACGAACCAGGCGTCGATGGCGTAGACGGCGATGCGCGCGGCGGGCGGGAGGTGGGACAGGATGGCGCCCATGCCTGCGATGTCGCCGAGGAAGTTGCCGCCGGCCCAGGCGACCAGGGTAATGGCGGAGAGGCGCGCGTCCTGGTTGTTCGGCCGCATGAGGAGCAGCGCCGCGCCGAGGAAGAGCATCCAGAGGTTGAGCGGGAAGTTGAGGTAGCTCTCGATGGCGGACAGCGCGGAGGCGCCGCCGGCGCGCAGGGCTTCGCGCCGGGAGCGCTCGAAGGGAAGAGCTTCGACGGTGAAGGTCCCCCGCTCGGTGACGACCGGCACCTGCTCGCCGCTCTCCGCGAAGTAGAGAGGGTTGACACCGCGCGCGATTTTCATCCCGCGGATGGAGAGCACCTTGTCGCCTTCGCGGAGCCCGGCACGGTCGGCCGTGCCGCCCGCGGTGACGGCGGAGACGCGCCCGGTCTGGCGCGAGTAGTCGAACTGCAGCGTCGGCCGCCGGATCACGCTCGCGAAGACGAGGATGATCAGCGCCGCCGCGGCGGCCACCTGCAGCCAGGACAGAAAGACGATACGTTTCACGGGGTGATGGGGGGATGGTAGCGCATACCTGTCATCCTGAGCCGCACAGGCGGCGAACGATCCGTACCGATCTCGCGCCGCGCACGAAGGTGTGGATCCTTCGTCCTCTGCGGGACTCAGGATGACACTAAGATTGCCCCATGCGCATCCGCCCCGCCTCCCCTGCCGACGTCGCTCTGATTCTGCGCTTCATCCGCGAGCTGGCGCGGTACGAGCGGCTGGAGCATCTCGTCGTGGCGACCGAGGAGACGGTCCGGGAGACGCTGTTCGGGGAGCGGCCGTACGCGGAGGTCATCATCGCGGAGGCGGACGGCCAGCCGGTCGGCTTCGCCCTCTTCTTCCACAACTACTCCACCTTCCTGGGACAGCCGGGCATTTACCTGGAAGACCTCTTCGTCGTGCCGGAGGGGCGGGGGCGCGGGTATGGGAAAGCGCTGCTGGCGGAGCTGGCGCGGATCGCGATGGCGCGCAATTGCGGGCGGGTCGAGTGGGCGGTGCTCAACTGGAACAGGCCGGCCATCGACTTCTACCAATCCCTCGGAGCGAAGGCGCAGAGCGAGTGGCAGGTGTACCGCGTGACGGGCGAGGCGCTGGAGAAACTGGCCGCCGTCACTGCGCCCGGCTCATGATCTCTTTCCCCAGCGCGAGCGACTCGGTGACCACCGTGCCGATCACGTCGAAGCCGTTGTCGCCGTTCGTGAAGACGATCAGCCCCTGCTTCGACTTCGGCAGCAGGATGATCAGCGTCTTGACGCCCTCGTCCGAGCCGCTGTGGATCAGCGCGTACTCGCCATTCGAGAAGTCGCGATGCACCTCCCACCCCAGGCCCATCGAGGGCTGCGGCTTCACCATGTCCTCGAAAACCGCCGGCGGGAGGGCCGTGCCGGAGACGATCCAGGCGCCGAAGCAGCCGTAGTCCTCCACCGTCGTCAGCAGGTTGTCCGCGGCGTTGGCCTTCGTCGTCCGGTAGTCGGTGTAGGCGTTGCGCCCTTCCTTGTCATGCCAGCGGGCGAAGCGCGACTCGTCCGTGCGCGCGTCCCAGAAGTGCTGTGTATCGCGCATGCCGAGCGGCTCGAAGATGTACGCCTTCGACAGCTCCGGCAGCGTCTTGCCGAATTTCTTCTCCAGCGCCTTGCGCAGATACTCGAAACCCTCGCCCGAGTAGCCGAACTTGGTGCCGGGATCGGCATGGAAGCTCAGCTTCTTCGAGGCGTCGTTCCAGCGCCAGTTCGGGAAGCCGGTGGTGTGGCTGAGCACATGCCGGGTGGTGAGCAGTTTCGCGCGCGGGTCGGCGGCGAGGTCCGGATCGATCCAGTACCTGGCCAGCGGCTGGTCGAGCTGCCACTTCCCCTCGGCGACGAGCTTCAGCGTGAGCATGGTCACGACCGGCTTGGTGAGCGAGGCGACGTTCCAGATCGTGTCGTAAGGAGCGGGCACGCCTTTCTGCAGCTCGCCGTAGACGCGCACCTCGCGCAGCTTGCCGTCGCGGATGATGCCGATGCCGACCGCCGGCACCTTCGTCTCGGCGAGCCGGGCGTCGATCTGCCCGTGCGCGCGCAGAGCGATGAGGATGATGAGAAGGAGGAGGAGTCGCTTGCCCACGGAGGTGGAGTACGCAGGGAGGGGTGGCGCAGTTGCAAAACGCCGAGGTTCGCCGAGGCTTCGGCCAATCAGCGCACCGGGCCGTGCCCGGCGGTGGTGGCCCCGGAGGGATTCGAACCCCCGACTTGCTGCGTGTAAAGCAGCCACTCTAACCGCTGAGTTACAGGGCCGTGATCCGCATCCTAACATCTCGCGGTACACTCCCCTCCCTTCCATGCTCGGCCTCAGACGCAAGTCCCGAATCCTTCTGCTCGATGACGACGCCGCGATCCAGCGGCTCGTGGCGCTGCTCCTCAAGCGCGCCGGCCACCGCGTCGATGTGGTCAGCAAAGGCAACGACGCCATCCGCTCCATCGAGTCGAACACCTACGACGCGCTGCTGCTCGACCTCATGATGCCCACCGAGGGCGGCATGACCGTGCTGCGCCACCTGCGGGAGAAGAGTCCCGGCCTGATGAAGAAAGTCATCCTCCTCACCGCGACGCCGGCCGCGGTGCTCAGCGCGGTGCGCAAGGAGGTGGCGGCCATCGTCCACAAGCCGTTCGAGCCCGAGGAACTGCTCGACGCCATCGACCGCCTCGGCGGCGAGGAAGCCTGATGCGGCTCCGGCACATCGCCGGCCGCTACGCCGTCTGCCGCCTCCATCCTCAGGATGCGATCCCGCCGTGGGCCGACGGCGAAGGCTTCGTCTCCATCAGCCGTACCGCCGAGGAGCTCTCCATCATTTGTGATGAGGGGCGCGTGCCGGATGGCGTGCAGGCGGAGCGCTCATGGCGCTGCCTCGCCGCCGAAGGGCCGATCGCGTTCTCGGTGACCGGCGTGGCGGCATCGCTGACCGGCGCGCTCGCCGCGCACGGCATCAACGTTTTCCTCGTCGCGACGTACGACACCGACTATCTGCTGGTGAAGGAAGAGACGCTGCCGCGCGCGCTCGACGCGCTGCGCGAAGCCGGTCACCCCGCCGGCGGCTGATCCGCCTTCACGGCCTTCTTCTTCGGCCTGGGCAGGATCGCTTCGCGCCGCTCGGCGATGCGCACGCAGCTCTCGATCATGTCCGCCAATTGCACGGTGTTGATCGGCTTGCGGATGGCGATCTGCACCAGATCTCCGTCGAGATCGGGCATCGGGCCGCGGCCGACCAGCGCGAGAACGATCGGCCACTCCTCCTGCGGCCGGGTGCGGAGGCGCTCCAGCAACTGGAAACCATCTACCCTGGGGAGACCAAGATCCAGCACGATGACGGCGTAGCGCCGCTCTTCGAGCTTCTCGGCCGCCGCCTGGCCGTCCCCCACCGTGTCGCTGTAGACATCCGCATCGAGAAGCCGGGTGTAGAGTTGGCGCCGCAACTCGGAGTCGGCATCGGCGATCAGTACCCGTTGCTCGAGAGTGGCCATCATCGGCTGTGTCGGTCGTCAAGCCAGTACAAATCTGCTGCCAACAAGGCGTGAAGAGCCGCTTTTGGGACGGCCAGCCGGCCGGCGCCGGGGCGAACGGCGGCTGGATGGGGCGGCCATTTGCTCGCCGAGGCTGGCCGGGGGCGGGCCAACTGACTCCGGCCGGCCGTCCGGCCCACTACAGGGGGCGGCCGAAAACGGCTTCCAGGCGGTCGCGGTAGCTGCGCCCCAAGGGGATCTCGGCACCGGTGCGGAGGCGGATGGCGTAGTCGCCGTGGAAGAGCGCGCGGATCTCCACGATGGCATCGACGTTGACGATGGCCGAGCGATGCACGCGCACGAAGCGGCGCTTGTCGAGCTGCGACTCCAGATGGGTCATCGTCTCGCGGATGAGATGCGACTCGCGGCCGGCATGCACGCGGACGTAGTTGTCCGCCGCTTCGACCCAATCGAGCTCGCCGACCCGGAGGAAGGTGATGCGGCCGCCGGCGCGGATCATCAGCCGGTCGAGCACGGCGGGCTTGCTCTGCTGCTCGCCGACCACTTTGGCCAGCGCGAGCAGCTTCTCCTGCAGGCCGTCGCCATCCTGCAGCTGGGTCCGGGCCCGTTGCATGGCCCGCCCGAAACGCTCGCGATCGAACGGCTTCAAAAGATAATCGAGCGCCTGCACTTCGAAGGCGCGCACCGCGTATTGGTCGAAGGCGGTGACGAAGATGACGTGCCGCGCTTCGTCGCCCGCTTCGGCGATCACGTCGAAGCCGTTGCGGCCCGGCATCTGGACATCCAGGAAGACGAGATCGGGATGCGTTTCGTGGATGGCTTGGATCGCCTCGTCGCCATTGGCGCACTCGCGCACCACCTCGACGTCCGCTTCGGTGGAGAGGAGCGCGCGGATCTTCTGCCGCGCGTGGCGTTCGTCGTCGACGATGAGGGTGCGGATCTTCATGTGTGGTAGGGCACGACCATGGTGACCAGCGTGCCGCCGCCCGGCGCGTTGGCCATCTCGAAGCGGTAGCGGTCTCCGTAGAGCTGCGCGAGGCGGGCCCGGGTGTTGGCCACGCCGATGCCCTCCCGGCGGGGCGGGCCGCTCGTGGCGCCGGGCCGCAGGCCGGGGCCGTCGTCTCGCAGGCGGATCTCGAGCAGGCCGTTGGTGCGCGCGGCGCTGATGTGCAGCAGCCCTCCTTCCGGCCGGGGGGCGATGCCGTGGCGGATGGCGTTCTCCACCAGCGGCTGCAAGGAGAAGTTCGGCACCCGCCCCGCCAGCGCCTCGGCGTTGATGTCGACGGTGACGCGCAGCCGGTCCTCGAAGCGGATCCGCTCGATGTCGAGGTACCGCTCCAGCAGGTCCATCTCTTCCCTGAGCGTCACCTCATGCGCTCCTTCTTTCTCCAAGGTGAGGCGGAGGAGCTCGGAGAGACGCGACATCATCGCGTCCGCCGCGTCGATGTCGGTGTACATCAGGGAGGAGATGGTGTTCAGCGTGTTGAACAGGAAGTGCGGATTGAGCTGCATCTTCAGCGCCTGCAGCTGCGCCTGGGTGAGCCGCGTCTCGAGCTGCGAGGCGCGCAGCTCGCGGTCACGGAATTTGACGTAGTAGTCGAAGGCGTAATAGCCGAACAGGATGACGAAGTAGGTGGGCAGGCTCGACTGGAAGTTGTCGAGGACCGCCTGCGCGATCGGCTTGGCCTGCATGGAGTCGCGGGCATGGGTGAAGTTGCGCAGCAACCACTCGGCGATGACGATCTGGGCCAGGGTGAGGGTGATGGCCCAGATGGAGTGGATGACGAAGTGGAACACCCACGTCCCCCGTTCGAAGCGGAACCTCCTCGCCACCCACACCACTGCCGGCACGGACAGCCCCCAGAGGTAGTAGTAGGTGAGGTTGATCTCCAGCGCTTCGCCCAGGGGGCGGCGGATGGGCGGCGGGTAGGCGATCATCAGCTGCGTGGCGAAGTAGAGGCCGGCCACGGTGGAGGCGAGGAAGATCACGAACGCGGCCGCGCCGCGCGGGGAGCGCATCACGGCAAGGATGATAGCAAGGGGGCTTTTCGCGAAATGGGCGGTAGCCCCGGCTTCACCAACTGACAACCGACAACCGACAACTGCCTCTACAACTGCCTCTACAACTTCCTCCACAACCGGTAGACACGCTGGCCCACACCTCGCACTTCCAACCGGCATGGCAATCGAAGATCTCCGCAAGAACGCGATGATGTCCCACCTCCTCGACGCCCTCGAGCGCGGCGATGACATCGGCCACTACGGCCGGCTCGTCTTCGCCATGGTCGCGCGGCACTTCCTCCCCGAGGACGAGCTGTGCACGTGGCTGCGCAAGGACCGGCGCACCTCCGCCGAAGAGGCGCTGGCCATGGTCCGCCAGGTGGAAGGGCGCGACTACAACCCGCCGCGGCGGGAGCGCATCCTGGAATGGCAGCGCGAGAACCCTTTCCCCATCTGCCCCGACGCCAACGAATGCAACGTCTACCGCGACCTGCGCTTCCCGGAGCACGTGTACAAGCACATCCAGGAGTTTTACGAGGAGCAGCGTTAGCGCCTCAGGCCACGCTGCTCTTCGCCCGTGGGACGCGGAACGACCGCTTGTAGATGTCGATCACCGACATCAATAGGGAGAACACCAGCGGTCCGATCACCAGGCCGACGAAGCCGAACGTCTGCATCCCGCCCAGCACGGCGAAGAGCAGCGGGATGGCCGGCAGCTGCGCCTTCCCCTTCATCACCCACGGCCGGATCACGTTGTCGATGGTCGACACCACGAGCAGCCCCCACAAGGCGAGAAAGATCGCGCCGAAGTAGCCGCGCTGCCCCATGGAGGCGACCACGAAAAGGTAGATCGACGCCGGCACCCACACGATGGCCACGCCGACCATCGGCAGCAGCGACAGCAGCGTCGCCACCGCCCCCCAGAAAAGCGGCGCCGGCACGCCGGCGATGGCCAGCCCGATGGTGGTCGCGATCCCCTGCGCCAGCGACGTCATGACCTGGCCCCGAAACGTCGCGTCGATCACATCCTTGAAACGCTCGCCGAACTCCTGGTCGTAGCGCGCCGGCAGCGGCGAGAGAATGGCCAGCTCGGTCAGGATCAGCTCCCCCTCCACGTAGAAAAAATACGCCGAGAGCAGCACCAGGAAGAACCCGAGCACCATGCCCGCGAGCCCGCCGACCACGGCCGTGCCATGACGGGCAACCCATCCGGGCAGCTGCTGCAGCACCGGCATGATGAGGCGCCGCGGATTGATGGAGGCCGGATCGAAGCCGGGAATCCATCTCCCCAGGAACGCCAGGCGCTCGGTCAGGTCGATGCGGCTCATCACCTGCTGCGCCTCTCCGCTCTGCACGTTGGTGATGACCGTATTCGCCTGCTGTACGAGCAGGATGCCCACGATCACCATCGGCAGCACGATGAGGATGGTGATGCCGATCAGCATCACGATGGCCGCCGCGTTCTGCCGCCCCTTCAGCCGCTGCCGTACCCAGCGGTATTGAGGAAACGATACGGTCACGATGATGGCGCCGAGGAGGATGGCGGTGATGAAGGGGCGAAGGATCATCACGGCCGTCCAGAGGATGGCCAGGGCCAGGATGCCGAAGAAGATGATGCCGGTCAGGCGCCACTCACGGCGCGCCTGCCGTGGTCCCTGCCCGATGATCTCCGTCATTGGCGCGAGGTTATCATGCGCGATTCGTATGGAATCGATCGCCAACCCAACCATCTGGACCGTGTTCGGCGTCTTCGTCGTCGGCATGCTCGCTCTCGACCTCGGCGTCTTTCACAGACAGGCCCACGAGGTGCGCGCCAAGGAAGCGCTCGCCTGGACCGGCGTCTGGATCGCCCTCTCCCTCGTCTTCAACGCCGCCATCTGGCGCTGGTTCGGCAGCGAGCGCGCGCTGGAGTTCCTCACCGGCTACGTCATCGAGAAGGCGCTGTCGGTCGACAACGTCTTCGTCTTCGTCGTCCTCTTCTCCACCTTCGCCGTGCCGAAGGAGTACCAGCACCGCGTGCTCTTCTGGGGCATCTTCGGCGCCGTGGTGATGCGCGCCATCTTCATCGCCGCCGGCGCCGCGCTGCTGCACCGCTTCCACTGGATCATGTACGTCTTCGGCGCGATCCTGGTCATCACCGGCATCAAGCTCCTCTTCCAGAAAGATGACGAGGTGCATCCGGAGCGCAACCCGATCTTCCGCCTGGCCCGCAAGGTGATCCCCGCCGTGCCGGACTACGACGGCCAGAAGTTCTTGACCGTCCGCAACGGCAGGCGTTTCGCGACGCCGCTGCTCATCGTGCTCATCGCCATCGAGGCGACGGACGTCGTCTTTGCCGTCGACTCCATCCCCGCCATCTTCGCCGTCACCACCGATCCGTTCATCGTCTACACCTCGAACATCTTCGCCATCCTCGGCCTGCGCGCGCTCTATTTCCTGCTGGCCGGCGTGATCGACAAGTTCCACCTGCTCAAGGCCGGCCTCGCGATCGTCCTCGGGTTCGTCGGGACGAAGATGCTGATCGCGGACATCTACAAGATCCCCATCATCATCTCCCTGGTCGTGATCGCCGCCCTCCTCGGCGGCGCGGTGCTGCTCTCGCTCTGGATCAAGCCGAAGCACGAGCCGACGACCTGACCATTGGGCGGGGTACCCCCTCCCCTTCCGGCCGATGCGGCGCGCGCGGCCCGGTCGTAACCTGCGCGCATGACCAATCTCGCAACGGAGCTCTCGAACAGCCTCGCCGCCGCCGTCGCCGCCGCCGCGCCTTCCATCGTCCGCATCGGCCGCGGCACCGGCATCGCGTGGTCGCCCGGCGTGATCATCTCCGCCAGCCACGCACTTCCGTCTGATGACGGCATCTCCATCGACGGCGCGCCGGCCACGCTCGCGGGCCGCGATCCATCCACCGACCTCGCCGTATTGCGGGTCGATTCTCCGCTGACCCCGCTGACGTTTGTAGACGGCGATCTCCAGGTCGGCCACCTCGTGCTCGCCGCGGGCCGCCCGGGCCGCAGCGTGCGCGCGACGCTCGGCATGCTCTCCGCGATCGGCGGCGAGTGGCGCACCGACGACGGCGCGCGCATCGAGCGCTACCTCGAGGTCGACGGCACGCTGCCGCCCGGCTTCTCCGGCGGACCGCTGCTCGACACCGAAGGCCGCGCGCTCGGCCTGAACACCTCGCGCCTCACCCGCGCCGGCGGCACGATCCCCACCGCGACGCTGCGCCGCATCGTCACCGCCATCCTCGAGCACGGCTCGACCCGCCGCCCCTTCCTCGGCGTCGGCGTCTATCCGGTCGACGGCGGCCTGCTCATCATGTCCGTGCACGCGGAGAGCGCGGCGAAGAACGCGGGGCTGATGGTGGGCGACGTGCTGACGTCCTATCAGCGTCCGCACGAGCTCTACGCGGCGCTGCGCGAGGGTGGGGAAGTGTTGCTGCAGTTCACGCGCGGCGGCTCGCCGCGGGAAGTGCGCGTGACGATCTAGAGGACCACGATGCCGAGCCGCGCCGCATGCACCACGGCCTCGGTGCGCGTCTCGACGCCGAGCTTCCCGAGGATTGCGTTCACGTGGAATTTGACGGTGTGGTCGCTGATGCCGAGGCGGCTGGCGATCTCTTTGTTGGTCAGGCCGGCGGCGAGGAGCTGCATCACTTCGAGCTCGCGGTTCGTCAGCGGCTCGGCCATCTCCGCCGGCGGCCGCACCGCATGCAGCACGGCGCGCGAGAGCTCTTCATCGACGACCATCAGCCCCTCGGCCACCGCATGCAGCGCGGCGTGGATGCGTCGCGGCGACGCGTTGCGCATCAGGAGCCCGCGCGCGCCGGCCGCGAGCGCTTCGGCGGCGCGGATGGGATCGGACAGGAGCAGGACGGCCGGCGCGTCGAGGGCGGCCAGGGAGGCAGCGACGTCGGCGTCGCAGAGGAGGACGTCGGGCGCGAGGACGCGGACGCGGGAGGCGAGACGGTCGTCCGGCTGCAGTTCTTCGACCACGTCGAGGTCGTCGAACGCGCCGGCGATCGACATCAGCCCGGCGCGTGTAAGCGGATCGCGGGCCACGACCGCCACCCGCACCGCTTCGCTGCGGGCCGCGGGGGCAAAGTTCGCGACGAGTGCCAAAGCCGGTTGCGCCATCGCACTCATCCTCATCCCTTAACGGTCGTCAACTATTCCCGCCGCCACCAGACGCCGCCCCAATGGCTGGCCAGCTCCATGCGCTGGCGGACACCATGCACGGCGATGCTGCCGCCGTTCAGCAGATCCTGCCACTCGCCGTCGACGCTGAACGCCGGGTGCGCGTGGCGGATGGCGATCAGCTTCGTGTACAGGTTGCGCAGCGCTCGTCGTCGCTCTGATGCCAGCACAACGGCCGCGGCGTGACCCGCGTGCTGCCTTCATCCGACCCCTGAAAGCTGCCCGCCACTCGCAGCGAGCGATGCGCGGACGTTCTGCGTGTCGCTCGGAAAGAAGAGGCGGAACTCGACGGATGGCCGGTCCACCACGCGCCAAAGTCTTCATACATGACGTTATGATGCGCGCCGCCATGAGGATTGAGGAAACCGAGCTCCCCGGCGTGCTGGTCATCGAGCCCCGCCGCTTCGCCGACGACCGCGGCTTTTTCATGGAGACGTACAACCAGTCCGCGCTCGCCGCGGCCATCCCCTATCCGTTCGTGCAGGACAACCTCTCCCGCTCGAAGCGCGGGGTCCTGCGCGGCCTGCACTTCCAGGAGCCGAACCCGCAGGGAAAGCTCGTCCGCTGCGCCCGCGGTGCGCTTTTTGATGTGGCCGTGGACATCCGCGTCGGCTCCCCCCACTTCGGCCACTGGGTCGGCCGCACTCTGACGGAGGAGAACGCGCTCATGCTCTGGGTCCCCCCCGGCTTCGCCCACGGCTTCTGCGCCCTCACCGACGACGCCGAGCTCGCGTACAAATGCACCTCGCTGTACAGCGCTTCCGCCGATCGCTCCATCGCCTGGAACGATCCCGACATCTCCATCCCCTGGCCTCTCTCCTCTCCCACCCTCTCCCCCAAAGACGCCGCCGCCCCCCTCCTCCGCGACGCCTCCGTGCTGCCGTCTTTCACCGCTTGACTTGCCCCCCTCCCCGCCTTACGATGCGCGTCCTTCCGGGGGAATGCCTCACTCCCTCCCAGGGTTAGCGAGTTTCCACCCACGCGGGGTCGTAGTTCAGTCGGTTAGAACGCCGGCCTGTCACGCCGGAGGTCGCGGGTTCGAGCCCCGTCGGCCCCGCCAAGCTAAAGCTCTCATGCGCCGCGACTTCGCGGCGTTTCGTGTTTCTGCGGGATGCTTTAGAAAGTTGCAGACTCGCAAAGTCACTCGCAAGGTCGCCATTTTCGCGAGCGGAATCCTGCGCAGACCCGCGACCAAAACGGCGAAATGTTTCGCATTTCGGCGTCGATGTTCCACGGCAAAAACGCGTCACGAGAGCACTTGAAAGCGAGCGCGGAGCGCGGGTGCGACCGGGGCGAGGGTGTGGCGTGCGGCGGGGTTGCATAGGGCGGTGATGCGTGCGCGAAGCGTTGCGCGCGTTAGCTGGCGAGAGGAAGCTCGATCTCGCAGATGCGTGACCGCTCGGCGCCGAAAAGATCTGCCGCGGCGACAGAGGGCCCGTCCACGTCCGGGCGCTTCCACCCGAGCACAAGTTCCCGCATTAACTCCGGCTCCATCTTGAAGTAATGGCGGTTGACCGTTGCAACGCTGGTATCACCCATCATCTGCACGACGGCGAGCAAGTGAGCAGGTGTCTTGCCGCGCTGCGCGATGTGAGACGCGCCGGTGTGCCGGAAGTTGAAGAACGTCCGTTTCTTGTCTTCGAGGTCGTAGCGAAGCATGCGACTGGCGATCACCATTAGCCGCTCCCACTGCTTGCGGATGTCCACGTATGGCAGGCCGGTTTCGGGGTTGAAGTGGATCGGGGCGTTACCTGGATTCGCCGGACGGATGGAGAGCAGGTATTCGACGAGCTCCTCGGCAAGCGGCCCTTCCGCTTTGATGCCCTTGTTGACGTTCTTGTGCTGGTCGAGTTTGTACCAGCCGGTCAGGTTCTTCGCGTCGAGGGTCACTTCATCCCAACGGAGGTGCAGATTGCAGTCCGGCCGCATCATCGTGTAATAGCCGATGAGGCAGTAGCCGCGGAGCGGAACCGCGGACGGCGAGCGAAGGCCGCGGTTCTTCTTCTCCTCCGCTACCTTCGCATTCCACGACGCTTGATCCGCTTCGTACTCGAGGAGAGCCGGCCCCATGATCATCCCGAGTTCGCGGCGCGTCCACGGCTGAGGATCGCCGTTGCGCGGCGCAGGCGGAAGAATGATGTCCGAGAGTTGGTGAGACTTGATGACCCGCTCGGCCTTCGCGCGCTTGAGCATCGCGAGCAGCGTGGTTGCGTAGTGCCGGCGGGTCTGCGCGCTCATGTCTTTGTACTCGTCGAGCAGCGCCGTGTAGAGATCGTAGTCGATGGTGGCGACGTCGCGATCCGCGCCGATGAACGCCTCGATCTTGTCGATACGGTAGCGCTCGTGCTCGTAACCCTTCTTGTGGACGATCATGTAGTTCCGGTAGTGGGCAACCACCCTAGAAAACGGCACCGCGTTCGATTTCGCAACTTGCGCGGCCTGCACACCTGCAGCGAGCTCGTTTAGTCGCTTCTCCTCGCCCTCCTTCATGCGGAGCGCCGCTTCCTTCGACAGCGAACGATTGCGCGGATAGGGCGAGTTGCGCTTAACGCGGATGTCGATCGGCTCGGCGATGACTTGCGCCAGCGGCAGGCCGAGGCGCGCCGCGCGCTTCTCGCGGTACGCGGGGCACTGGCTGCACGGGCAGAAGGCCGGGTGCGTGATCGGCGGTTCGAGCGTGAGACGGCCGATGCGACCGGAAACCCAATTCGGCTCAGCTTTGTATGCCACGCGGCCTCCCGTTACCTGCCGCGCCCGACCGATCGCCGGCAATGAGGAAAACGGCAATCGGCCGGTCGTTGGTCACACCGCGGAGGAAGCGAGAGCGGTGCGGCGCGGCAGAGGTGAAAGTGACCGAGCGGCGCTTCGTTCCGATCCTTCCTGAAATGCGCTCGACCATCGATCACCTGTCAAGTGGAAATTATAGTTTCTCACTTCTGAGACATCTAGTGCTGTCATCATTGAGAATGAAGCGCATACGCCGGCCAAGTAGAAAGCCCCGAGGCAAAACCGGAGGGATACTCCGCGCAATGGGAACGCGCACACCGAGGGGCAAGAGCACGACGTTCGGCGAGGAGTTCGGCGGGCGGCTGAAAGCGAAGCGCGAAGAGTGCGGCTTCACGCTCGAGGAGCTCGCGGACAAAGCCGGCATGCACTCCGGCCGTTTATCCGAATACGAGAGCGGCCGTCACACCCCGCAGTTGGAGAAAGCGGCGAAGCTGGCCGAGGTGCTGGAAGTTGCACTCGATGAGCTGGTCGGACTCAAACGACCCGAGGCGCGCGAGGACGTGCGCAATCCGCGGCTGCGCGCCAGCGTGCGCGCACTGGAAGCGTCGGGGCACTCGCGCTACATCGAAGCTGCGGGCCTGGCTGTCGAAGGTTTCGTAGCGCTGGCGCGTCACGAGGAGTTCGAGGCGGTCCGGCCGCGCCGTCGCAAGTAAGCGCCCGCGCGTGAGGCCACGGGGTCGGTCGGTGGATGGTGCAAGCTCCAGAGGCCCGAGCCGTCGCGCTCCGTCGGCCGTCGTTGCAGTTCACTACACGTGTCGGATGCCGCCATCGTCAAGTCGGATCGGGCGGTGGAGGACTTGACGACGGCGGCATCCGGCACGACATTCTCACACGACGGCCGAGGGCGTCCGCCACGCATCACACCAATTGGATCGGGGACGCTATCGAATCAACATCGCAGCTTCCGCGACACTTGTCCTGTGGTCTAGTGCCATATCTCCGGGAAGCGCATCCAGCGGGAACCACGAAGCGTCGACCGCGTCATCGCCAGGATTCAGCTCGCCATGCGCTTCGCCGAGAAAGACGACGGTTATCAGTTGTTCGGGATGTCGGCTTGGTGCGCCATGAACTGCGACGAGTTGCAAACGATCGACGATCAGGCCCGTCTCCTCTGCAACCTCGCGCCGGGCAGCGTCCTCGACAGACTCATCCCATTCAACATATCCGCCGGGCGCCGCCCACCGCCCGACATCGGGTGGAAATCCTCGCTTCACTAGCAGAACGGAGCCATCCTCGATAATCACGACATCAGCAGCTACATCTCTTCTCGGCACCTGACCACAATTCGAACAGCGGGTGGATTTATCCACGGCGTTTCGGCTTTTCATTATCGTTCCTCACTACATTGGGGAGCACCACACCCGAAGCCGCGACGCGGTCATCGGCTAATGGGCTCACAAACCTCGATATCGTCGTTGGCTTTGTCCGCTCGACAGAGCATGTGGGTGTGCGCTTGTGGTACCTCCACGTCAGTTCTACCGGCCAGCATAGACTTCAGCGCAGCTAGGCCGTCATCAAATTCCCCCGCAGGAATCAACCGAAGCGTCGTATTGTGACGTTGCTCGACTGCCAGGAGGAGATCGGTTACCGCGACCGAGGGCACCGTCCGCGTCGGGACTACATCCTCGATCACGAATCCAGCAGAAGTGAGCTCGTCGCGCAGCACCTCGATTGGTGGGTAGCGTCGCTGGTTAACCTGTATAGCGGACGGAAAGTAACCTTCCACCCACCGCGTCGCGAGATCATCATGAGAGCACGTCTTAATACCGAATACGCCGCCGCTGCGTAGGATTCTACGCACTTCCGCAAATACTGGAATTCGATTTTCTGGCGATAGCTGATGCAACATCAACACCGCGAGGCATGCATCAAATGATGCATCGTACGTCGGAATTTTCGCCGCGCCGGCGCATATCAAGCTCGACACTTTTTGTCTTGCGTGCACCAGCTGGCTGAAGCTGACGTCCAAACCCGTAACAGTATGACGTAGCTTTCGAAACGCTCCGCCATAGCGTCCGGTACCGCAGCCAATCTCGAGAACTCTCGAATTAGCACTAAGCAATGGACTGATGACAGCGGCAGTTATGCCGATTTCTTCGTCCCGATCTAGGCGAAGCGAATCGTATCGCGCAGAGGCGCCCTCGGCGTAATACTCCGAATAGGTGATGTCCACGTTTCTCACGACGCCATCATCTTGCTTGGAAAGCTTCGTATCGGCGACGTGATACTATGTGGGCGTGCTGTAGCACTCCGCTAGGCTTAGCTTGCTCGATAGCGCCGCCGACTTTCACCCGTTGATGAGCAACGTCTGCGCCAATGTTAGTGATCGTGACAGGGCCAACAGGCAGTGGCAAGACCTCCGTTGCACTACGGCTGCAGCAAGAATACGGATGGCGAGTCATTAAGACGCTAACAACCAGACCAGCTAGAGGATCTGGCGCCGACACGAAAACCGGAATAGATCCCCGTCTTGCGAAGTCAATCATGGCGTCACCCTCCGAGTACCGAATATTTCAGTATGAAAACCACGTCTATGCCACTCCGCTGCGTCCGGTACGGTCAGCTGCGCGATTACCAATGCCGATCGCAGTAATCGATTGGGTTCACCCGCACCCAGAAGACCTCAGCTCCCTTGGCGACCATATCGTTGCCACGGTACTACTCCCATCAATAGCAGAGCTGAAACGCCGACTAGAACGCGCCGACCGCAACGACCGGGCTCCCCTTGCCCTGAAAGAACGAGCACATATCGTTGCGAGTCGCAACCACTACACCCCGCCATGGACTCTAATCGAGAGCGACGCAGGTGTTGACGAGATCGCGGAACTAGTACGAAACTTAGTAAACAAGCCCAGGATGCTGAGCACCGATGCTGATTGAGCAATGCTCTCTAGAGTGCCGTGCGATGTACCGACTGGATAGTCACTCGACGATACGCCTAGAAGTATTCATTTGTCCACCTCTCGCCGCTCGTCGCGAAGGCGTTACCAACCAGCTGCATCACAGGCTTACTCTCTGGAAGATGGTCGCCCTTCTCCGTTACATATCGCTCATTGAAATGCGCACGCGCGACACCCGCGAAAAATATCCCGTGATCGGCTTCGATATCAGCGCGTTTGATAATAGTACACTCTAACCAGCCTATGGCATCCGCCAGAAACGGTCCGTACTCTGACGATTCATAGATTATCGCATTCCCACAGACGTCAAGTTTCGTGCGGCCGTTGGGCGGCTTAAATCCTGAGTATTTTTCGGCGAGCTTCCATACAGCATCGTTTTGCCCGACGTGTGGAACCGATACCGTGAAACCACGCGCGGACAGCAAGTTCTGATAAGTTTGCCACTGCTTGTAGACTGCAACGACGATCACCTGCGGCGTGCGCGAGACGGATGTCAAGTTTGACACGGGCGCCATGTTCGGACCTGGGGGTCCGTTTGTGCCTATCACGTAGCCTATCCGGGGCGCAAGCAAGCGGTGACCTATTGATGGATCAACCTCGAACATAGTCTCAGTCCTCTCTAGCCGACGATACGACCGCCGAGACGGTCTTTGCGGACATCGCTAAGAATGCGGCAGTCGCTAAGAACGCAAGCGCAAGAGCTGCCACTCGTAAAAGTGCGATTTTGAAGGCCAACGCAACGAGTCCCTCTAATGCGCCCAGGCCCGTTAGCCAGATCGTTAACTGAACTATCCGGACAACCGAAAGGGCACGGTCTCGCCTTGCTTCCAACTCAACCCGAAAGGACTCCGATCCAGATGCTTGCAAATTCAAAAGCGACAATACAATGAGCGCGGCCGCGAGCAGCGCCGCACACGTACTGACGCAGGTTGCGACGACCCCGTCGTCGAAAAGGGGCAGCGCGCAGAACATACTCATGTAACGGCTTCCTCAGCTCTGATTGCTTTCAGGCACTGGCGATACTTCTCACCACTTTTGTGTAAGCGTTTAATCGTAGCCTTTCCCTCAGTGGCTCCACCGCTGCGAATGGCGTCCCACACACCCCTGATACATTCCATCAATATCTTGGCGCTAACGCCTGCGTCAAAGGGCTGTATGAAATCGCGGCCGAGCGACAAGAAGCTGTCGCCGTGATAAACCTGCTCGTTGCGAACAATCTCCGGTAGTCCAAGCCCGCCTGACATCACAGCCGCCGCGTGTTTTCGCACGCAAGACTTGTGATACGGCTGGGTCAACGCATTACGATAGCGCTCGGCATACTGTTGCATTGTGTCGAGTCGCTCGCCCACGAAAGGACCAGTGTAAACTCCGTCGGCGCCAGCCAGACGAGCCAGCTTGCACAGCAACTCGGGAGCAATCCGGTATCCGGGGCCACTAGTGGCCTGTAACGGACGAAGTGGCAGCGATCCGACGACGGGGATCAGCGTAGCTCCATTTGATAGGTTTAGCGTTGAGGTTGTGTGAATGGATGTAGCGCATCAGCTTCCGCTTCAGGTCGCCCACGGACGTGAA
>DASYMJ010000105.1:0-6870 GCA_036009105.1 Thermoanaerobaculia bacterium
TCTCGTACACCGCAGGGGGTCCTTCGCTCCCGCACGCCCACCGCCCTCGCTCAGGATGACAGCGAGAAATGTCCGCAACACGCCTTTTGTCCCTTTTTGGACAGCGCGTTCCGGAATCAATCCCTATCCTTCCTTCCGTCAGGATTGATAGCTGGAGAGCTGCAACCCCCCGATGAGCGCCACCCGGTCGCCCGCCGCCACGCTTCTGGACCTGGTGGTCACGAATGAGCAGACCCGCGCGCAGTGGCGCGCGGGTTCTGCCTCGATCGAATCCGGCCGCATCGTCGTCCCCACCAAAGCCACCCCACCCTCCTCGATCGTCGACAGCGCCACCAGCACCTTCACCATCATCGCCACCGACGGCGGAGGCAGAGCGCGCAGGTTCGACGATGTGAAGGTGGATGAGGTGTCCTCCAAGAGGATCGTATTCGTCTGAGCAGGGTGCCCGTCCGGAACATCCCGGCGAAATGCAACCCACCCCCATCACGTTCCCTTTCTTGCGCGCTTCACTCGCGCTAGGTATCATTCGCCTCCCGTGCCGGGGTAGCTCAGTTGGTTAGAGCACCAGATTGTGGATCTGGGGGTCGGCGGTTCGAGCCCGCCCCTCGGTACCATCCGCCAAGCGGAAATTGAAAATTGGAAATTGAAAATTGAAAAAAAGCGTCCGGGACCTCCGCTTTTTCCATTTTCAATTTTCAATTTTCAATGCCTCCGCACCCAGAGGTGCCCTTGCCCCCCACAGTTGACCCGCGGCTGAGCCGCGGTCTCCGCGACCTGCTGCCGGATCAGATGCTGGCCCGGCAGCGGATGATCGACACCATCCGTCACGTCTACGAGCTCTACGGCTTCGTCCCCATCACCACGCCCGCCATCGAGTACCTCGACGTCCTCTCCGGCAGCGCGGGGCAGGAAGCGCAGTCCTCCATCTACAGGGTGCAGACGCCGGAGAACGAGGCGCTCGGCCTCCGCTTCGACCTCACCGTCCCCCTGGCCCGCGTGGTGGCCCAGTACGCCGACCTCCCCCGCCCCTTCCGCCGCTACCAGGTCTCCCCCGTCTGGCGCTTCGACAAGCCGGACAAGGGCCGCTACCGCGAGTTCACCCAGTTCGATCTCGACTCGGTGGGCGTGGAGAGCGAGGTCGCGGACACCGAGATCATCGCCGGCATGTGCGACTCGCTGTCGGCGCTCCAGGTGGGCCGCTATCTGGTCCGCTTCTCCAGCCGCGCCGTGCTCAACCTCCTCCTTCAGTTCGCCGGGATCGCGGCCGAACAGGGCGTCGACGTCTTCCGCGTCCTGGACAAGCTGGACAAGGTGGGGATGGACAAGGTCCGCCTGGAGCTGATGAACGGCTACAAGGACGAGTCCGGCGACACCATCCGCGGCGTCGGCCTGGCCGGCGACCAGGTCGACCGCATCGAGCGCTTCCTCGCCGTCAAGGAAGACACCCGCAACAACATCCTCCGCCAGATGCGCGAGCTCTTCTCCACCGTGGAAGGCGCCGGCGGGAAGATCGACGTGGTGGAGCGGATCTCCAACCACCTCTACGCCCTGGGCTACGGCGACGACCGCGTTTCCCTCGACCTCTCCATCGCCCGCGGCCTGGCCTACTACACCGGCCCCGTCTTCGAGGCGATCGTGCTCGATGCGCCGCAGTTCGGCTCCGTCTTCGGCGGCGGCCGCTACGACGACCTGGTCATGCGCTTCCTCGGCGAGCGGATCCCGGCCGTGGGCGCCTCGCTCGGCGTCGACCGCCTCCTCGCCGCCCTCGCCTACCTGAACAAGCTCGACAAGCGCAAGGCGACCGCGCGCGTGCTCGTGGTCAACATGGACGCCGCGCTGACGGAGGACTACCTCGCCATGACTTGGGAACTGCGCCGCGCCGGCATCCCCACCGAGCTCTACCTCGGCACGGCCAAAGGTCCGGGCAAGCAGCTCAAGTACGCCGACCAGTACGACATCCCGCTCGTGATCCTCTACGGCTCGAACGAGAAGCAGCAGGGCGTGGTCACCATCAAGGACATGACCGTCGGACGGGAGAAGGCAAAGGCGGTGGAAGACCGCAAGGAATGGCTCGCCGCGCGCCAGGGACAGACCGTCGTGCCGCGCGCGGAGCTGGTGGCAGCGGTCAAGAAACTGCTGGCCGAGGTCGAATGATCACGCTCAATGGCGACTCGCTGAGCATCGAGCAGCTTGTGCAGATCGCGCGCGACCCGTCCGTGCAGGTGGCGCGCGATCCGCGCAGCGATGCGCGCGTGGCGCAGAGCGAGGCGCTGATCGCGGACGTGGTGGAGCGCTACCGCAACGGCAGCGGCGCCACGGAGTACGGCGTCACCACCGGCTTCGGCGAGTTCAAGGACAAGCCGATCGGGCCGGCCGATCTGGAGCAGTTGCAGCGCAACCTGCTCCTCTCCCACTCGGTCGGCGTGGGGCAGAACAGCGATCCGGACGACATGGCGAACTACTTCGCGCCGGACGTGGTGCGCGGCGCGCTGGTCACGCGCCTCAACGCGTTCCTGAAGGGAAACTCCGGCGTCCGCTCGAAGCTCGCCGACATCGTCGCCGCGATGCTCAACCGCGGCGTGATCCCCCTGGTCCCGCTGCGCGGCTCCGTCGGCGCGAGCGGCGACCTCTGCCCGCTCTCGCACCTCTTCGCCGTGCTCCTCGGCGAGGGCCGTTACTACACCCTGAACGATCGCTCGCTGCGCCACGCCTCGACCCTCCCCGCGCTCCTCGGCTTCACGGCGGAGGAGCTGGCGCCGACGTTCAAGGAAGGGCTGGCCCTCGTCAACGGCGCGAACTTTTCCGCCTCCATGCTCGCCCTCGCCGTGCACGACGCCGAGCGCCTCGCCGCCACGGCCGACACCTGCGCCGCGCTGGCCATGGAGGCGCTCACCGGCTGCACGCGCGCGCTCGACGGGAAGGTGCACGAGGCGCGCGGCCAGCTGGGGCAGATCGACAGCGCGCGGCGCATCCGCGAGCAGCTGGAGGGCAGCCGCCTGGTGGAGCGGGCCGGCGCGGTGCAGGATCCCTATTCGCTGCGCTGCGCGCCGCAGGTGCACGGCGCCTCGCTCGATGCCATCCGCTACGCGCGCGAGGTCGCCGAGCGGGAGCTGAACGCGGCCACCGACAACCCGCTCTTCTTTCCCGACGGCGGCGAGCCGTTCGACCTCACCTTCCGCGCGAACTGGCCGGAGTGGTACCGCGGCGACGAGCGCCTGGCCTACTCCGCCGGCAACTTCCACGGCCAGCCGCTCGCCCTCGCCGCGGACTTTCTGACCATCGCCGTCTGCGAGCTGGGGAACATCTCGGAGCGCCGCACGCAGCTGCTGCTGGACGGCCATCACAACCGGCAGCTGCCGAACAACCTAATCACCCATCCCGGCGTGAACTCCGGCCTGATGATCGCGCAGTACACCGCCGCCTCCATCGTCTCGGAGAACAAGGTGCTGGCCCATCCGGCGTCGGTCGACTCGATCCCCACCGGCGCGAACACGGAGGATCACGTGTCGATGTCGACGCATGCCGCGCGCAAGCTGCGCACCGTGATCGCCAACGTGCAGGCCGTGCTGGCCATCGAGCTGATGGTGGCCGCGCAGGCCGTGGAGTGGCGCGTGGCGACCATCAACGGCGTGATGGCCAGGCCGCAGACGATCCCGGAGGCGGAGCAGCAGGCCGCCGCGTTCACCGCGTTCCTCGCCTCCGCCGACGTCGCCTCCTGGCTGGGCAGCGGCACGCGCGCCGCGTATCAGCAGGTGCGCGAGGTGACCAGGCCCGTGCTGCGCGACCGTCCGCTCGACGGCGACATCCGGGCCATCTGCCGGCGCGTAGAATCGTCCTCGTGACGGGCGAGCAGCCGCCGAAATACTGGGCCTTCATCAGCTACAGCCACCGCGACCGGAAGTGGGCGGAATGGCTGCACCGGCGGATGGAGACCTACCGCGTCCCGGGCAAGCTGGTCGGCGAAGGCGTGCCGGCGCGCGCGTTCCCGGTGTTCCGCGACCGGGACGAGCTGTCCAGCGCCTCCGACCTGACCGGCAAGGTGGTCTCCGCCCTCGGCGACTCGCGCACGCTGGTGGTCCTCTGCTCGCCGGACGCGGCGCGCTCGCGCTGGGTGAACGAGGAGATCCGCCAGTTCCAGCAGCTCGGCGGCGCCGACCGCACCTTCGCCTTCATCATCGCCGGCGAGCCGGTGGGCGGCGAGTGCTTCCCGCCCGCGCTAACCGAGCTGCGCGCGGAGCCGATCGCCGCCGATGCGCGGGACGGCGGCGACGGCCGGAAGAACGCGTTCCTCAAGCTGATGGCCGGCGTGCTGAACGTCGGCTACGACCAGCTCCGCCGCCGCGACTACGAGCGCCAGCTCCGCGTGCGCACCATCTGGACGGGCCTCCTGCTGGTGCTGGCCGGCGTGCTCGCCGGCCTCACCCTCTACGCGAACCGGCAGCGCCTGGTGGCCATCGAGCGGCAGAAAATCGCCGTGTCGCGGCAGCTGTCCGCCGAGGCGCTCAGCCAGATGGGGACCCGGCTGGACCGCTCGCTGCTGCTGGCCATCGAAGGGCATCGCGTCGCCCCGACGGCGGAGGCGCACGGCAGCCTGCTCCGGCTGCTGCAGGCCGCGCCGTATCTCGTCACGTTCCTGCACGGCGGCGAGGCGCCGGTCACCGCGCTGGCCATCAGTCCGGACGGGAAGACCATCGCCTCCGGCGACGGCACGGGCGCCCTTCGTCTCTGGAGCATGGAGGGACGCCCGCTCGCTCCCGGCCCCGTCTACCGCCATCAGCTGATGAAGAACAACGAGGAGGAAGTCCGCGTCATCACCTTCAGCCCGGACGGCAAGCTGGTCGCCTCCGGGTCGGCCAACGGCACGCTGCGGTTCGCCGACGTCGCCTCGCACGCGCCGCGCTTCGTGGAGAGCCAGTTCGGCGGCACCATCAATTCCCTTGCCTTCACGCCGGACAGCCGGCAGGTGCTGGTCGATGACGTGAGCCTCACCGCCATCGACCCGGCGGCGGACAAAGTGCTCGAGCCGCAGTTCGCGTCGCTGGCGATGCCGAACGTCGCGGCGCTGAGCCCCGACGGGACGACCGTGGCCGCGAGCTTCGACACGGCGATCAACCTCTACGACTACCCCTCGCGCAAGGTCATCGGCACGATCCCGCAGGAGGAACGGGCCGACGGGCTGACCTTCAGCCCGGACGGCCTGCTGCTCGCCGAGACCGTCCGCCAGGGAATGATCCGCCTCCTGGACGTGAAAGCGCGCGCCGCGATCGGGCAGCCGGTCCGCGGCTACGGCTACGTCCTCGCCCTCGCCTTCGCCTTCACCTCCAACCGGAGCGAGCTGGCCACCATCTGGTCGGACGGCACGCTGCGCCGGTACGCCATCCCGGCCATGACTCCGAGCAGCGAGCCGCTCTCCTTCGGCGAGATCTCCAGCGCGGCGTTCGGCCCCGGCCTCGACACCGTCGTCACCGGCCACCGCGACGGCACGGTCCGCCTCCACAGAATGTCCGCCGAGCACCACCCCCTCGGCACCGGCCTGCACAGCGCGTATGGGCTGAACGACGTCGCATTCAGTCCGGACGGCAAGACGATAGCCGTGGCCAGCGAGTCGGGCATTGCGCTATGGGACGTCGCCTCGCGCACGAAAACGCGCGATCTCGGCTACGACCACGTGATGTCTGTCGCCTTCACTGGGGACGGGCGCACCCTGGCATCCTCCGCAAACGAAGGGGTCGACTTCTGGGAGGTGCGCAGCGGCAACCGGACGCACGTGCCGAGCGCCGAGCCGGAGCCCTACAACTGGCGGATCGCGCTGACCCCGGACGGGAGTCTCGCCGCGTTCAGCGGCCATTCCCTGACCGTGTGGGACGTCCAAGCGAAGAAGGTCGCGGCCACGCCGGCCATGGGAAAGGGCTCGGTGCGCGGTGTGGCCATCAGCGGGGACGGCAAGCTGCTCGCGGCCTCCTCGCAGTCGGGCGCGATCCACTTCTTCGAGCTTCCTTCCGCGAAGCCGTCCGGCGCGCCGATCGCGTTCGGCACCGAGGCCTGGGCGCTGGCGTTCACGCCGGACGGCAAGTCGCTCCTGGCCGGAGGCGACAACGGCAGCCTGGTCGTGTTCGACGTGAAGACCCGCCGCGCCGTCGGCAATCCGGTGCCCGGTCATCCCGGCCGCATCGACCGGCTCGCCTTCAGCCCGGACGGCAGTCTCCTGGTCAGCACCGGCGTCCGCAACACGGCATTGCTCTTCGCCTGGCCGGCGCGGCAGCCGCTCGGCGGCCCGCTCTTTCGCGACTCCGAATACGGAAGCATCGGCGGCGCGGCCTTCAGCACGGACGGCAAGTTGCTGGCCCTGGTCGGCGCCGGGCAGATGCTCTGGCTGCTGGACGGCAACGTCGACGCCTGGATCGCCCGCGCCTGCGCCATCGCCAACCGCAACCTGACGCGCGGGGAGTGGGCGCGCTCCCTCCCGGACGAGCCCTACCGCGAGACCTGCACCGCGCGTCCCCTCGCCCGGTGAGGAGCCATCAGGGCGATCTCCACCACTGCACGAGCGGCGCGGTGTCGCGCGGCACATGGAAGCCGCGGTTGATCTCCTCGCGCTGCTGATTGGTCAGCATCCAGCTCAGCGGCTCCTGGTTCGGGAACTCGAACACGAACGTGGCGAACCGGCCGGGCGGAAACATGCGGCCGAGCTGCTCGACCTCTTCATCGTTGCGGTAGATCGGCATGCGCAGGCCGGCGTTGATCGCGGCGATCAACGGCACCGCCACCTCGCCGAGGTGGTCGGTGAGCCAGGAGTCGCCGGGCTCTTCCAGCCTGACGAGCTTGGGATGCAGCAACTGGTCGCGGATCTGGATCAGTACCACGCCCGAG
>DASYMJ010000106.1:0-28420 GCA_036009105.1 Thermoanaerobaculia bacterium
GTGGTAGGCGGTGGTGAAGCCCGGCGTGTCCTTTTCCACGAGGAAGCCGCGGATGACGCCGTCCGCCTTGGCCCAGACCACGGCCACGTCGGCGATCGAGCCGTTCGTGATCCACGCCTTGGCGCCGTTGAGGACCCAGGAGTCGCCGTCCTTGCGCGCGTAGGTGCGCATGCCGCCGGGGTTTGAGCCGAAGTCCGGCTCGGTCAGGCCGAAGCAGCCGATCTTGTCGCCGGCGGCCAGCTTGGGGATCCAGTAGTCCTTCTGTTCCTGCGAGCCGAAGGTGTTGATGGGGTACATCACCAGCCCCGACTGCACGGAGGCGAAGGAGCGGAGGCCGGAGTCGCCGCGCTCGAGCTCCTGCATGATCAGTCCGTACGCCACGTGGTTCAGGCCGGGAAGGCCGTACTCGTGGATGGTGGCGCCGAACAGCCCCATCTCCGCGATCTTGGGGATGAGGTGCATGGGGAACTTCTCTTCGCGATTGGCGTGCTCGATGATGGGCAGGATCTCGTCGTCCACGAAGTCGCGGACGGTCTGCCGCACCATCAGCTCTTCCTCGGAGAAGAGCGAATCGATATCCATGTAGTCGACGCCTGGAAAATTGGCCACGTGGTGCTCCCTGTTTGAAGTGGGGCGCATGATACCAATTAGTTGTTGGTTGCTGGTTGCTGGTCCGATGTGCCTTCCGGTCCTACCAGCAACCAGCAACCAGCATTCGGCGTCTTCGCGCTTCAGGATGACAGCCTGGCGATGTACAGCACGTGGGGATGCGGATAGCCTCGGTCGATCCGCTCCCACGTCGTCTCGAAGCCTTGCCTGGCCAGCCGCGCCGCGAACACGCGCGGCGCCTCATAGGAAAACGCTTCGCCGAGGGTGAGGCCGAGGGCGGAGGCGGCGAGCTCCTGGGCTCGGTTCCAGGAGTTCTTCAGGCGCGCGGTCGGGTCCTGCTCCTTGACCAGCAGCAGGCCGCCGGCGCGCAGCCGCGCGGCGCAACGGCCCAGAAGCGCGTCCCAGTCGGCCAGCGGCACCTTGTAGAGCACGTCGATAATGGTGATGACGTCGAACTGGCCGCGCACCACATCATCGAAGCCGATGACCGAGGAGATGCCGGGCAGCGGCCGCACCTTGCGCGCGTCCGGCTCGACGGTGGTCACGCGCGCGCCGCCCTCGCGGGCCAGCACGGCGAGCACGCCGTGGCCGGCGCCGATGTCCAGCAGCCGCGAGCCGGGCGGCAGGCGCGCCACGACGCGCCGAAACGGGCAGGTGAGGAAGCGGACCAGCGTGTGCGCGCGATCGCGGAAAGGACGGCGGCGGAAGGTCGTGTAGAGTACGCGCCACGTCCGGATGAGTCGGCCCACGTTGCGATTGTATGAGTGGTGGCGGGAGATCGCGGGAGCGATCGTGGTCCTGCTGTCGCGTCTGCTCACCATGCCCGCCACGATCTGGGAAAACGACGAGTTCCTGTTCGCCGAAGGCGTCCGCAACTTCGATCCCTCCCGCTATCACCCCCATCCCCCCGGCTACCCGCTGTACATCCTCCTCGGCAAGGCCTTCAACGCCGTCTTCGACGATCCGTTCCGCAGTCTCGTGGCGCTAGGCATCGTCGCCTCGGTGGTCGGTTTCATCGCCCTGACCCGCTACTTCCGCATCGTTCTCGGCGACCCCGACCTCGCCGTCTGCGGCGCGCTGCTCTTCTACTTCTCGGCGAGCGCGCTGCTGCACTCGACGCTCGCCCTGTCCGATGTCGCCTCACTGCTGTTCGTCGCCCTGGCCCTGGTCTCCATCTGCAGGGCAGGGGAGGAGGGCGACCACGAGCGGGACGCCATCCTGGTCGGCGTCTGGTGCTCGGCCGCGATCGGCGTGCGGCCGCAGCTGCTGCTGCCGGCGCTGCCGATGTTCGCCATCGCGCTGTGGCAGATGCGCACCATGCGGCAGCGCATCGCCGCGGTCGCCGCGTTCGCCTTCGTCTCGCTGATGTGGCTCCTGCCGCTGGTCGACGCGGCGGGCGGCGTGAATGCCGTGATCGCCTACGAGCAGAAACAGGCGCAATACTTCGCCACGCACGACGCGGCCATGTCGCGCGGCTCGCGGTCGGCCGGCGAGATCGCCGTCCGCTTCCTGCTCCATCCGTGGGGCTCGAAGTACATCACGCTGCCGCTCCTGCTCTGCATGGCCCTCGGCGTGCTGCCGCTGTGGCGGAAGCGCAGCAGCAAGCTCCTGCCGCTCCTCGCCTTCACCGCCGTGCAGATCGTGTTCGAGCTGGCCACGATGGATCCGGCGGACGGGGCCCGCTACGCGCTGCCGTCGATGATCTTCTTCGCGCTGCTGACCGTGGCCGGCTTCGACACGCTCCGCCGCAGCACCAGGATCGGGCTGATGCCGTGGCTGGCCACCGCATTCTTCGTCGCCGTCTCCTGGTGGTACGTCGGTCCGATCCTCCGCGCGCGGACGCAGGGGCCGTCGCCGGTTGCGGCCGCGGCGGCGTACGCGAACCGGACGTTCCCGCCGAACACGGTCATCCTCTACGACCTCTCCCTGCGGCCGGCGGCCGAGTACCTGATGCACTTCAAGACCATCGCCATCGAGCCCGGATTGCGCGGCTTCTACGCGTCGCCGGACGTGCCGCTGGTGCAGTTCGTGGACGGCGGCACGCGGAGCGGGGAGGCGAAGGCCTTCAGCTGGCCGCCGAGCGATGCTTACGGCAAGCTGACCCGCAATCACTATCGCCAGGTCTCGCTCGATCCGGTGCGTCCCGAGGAGCGCTATCTGCCCCTGCGCGGCGTGTACGCGCTGGAGCGGACGGTGGAAGGGGATGAGTGGCGCTGGCTGGCCAGGGATTCGGCCATCGTGCTGCCGGAGCTCGGCGCGGGCCGGGTCCGCCTCGGGTTCCGCATCTCGCCCGACGCGCCGTACCAGACGGACGTCATCCAACTCTTCGTCAACGCTTCGCTTGCGGGCCGCGTATCAGCCCGCAAGGGAGAAACGGTGCGGATCGAGTTGCCGGTGCCGAGCGGCGCCACCATCCGGATGGCGGCCGAGCAGTCGTTCGCTCCGGCGAGCGTGCTGCACAACCAGGATCCCCGCCTGCTCGCCGTTCAGCTGACGGAGGTCGTACAATCTTCTGCAAGTTCGGGTTTGGAAGTTAACAGATAGCACGCCCACGACCATGCGCCCATCGGTTTCCTTCGTCATCCCGATGTACAACGAGGAGCTGAACATCGAGCACGCCATCACGGCGGCGGTCGAGGCTCTCATCAAGTACACGGACGATTACGAGATCGTCATCGTCGACGACGCCTCGACGGACGACTCGGCGACGTTCGTTGCCCGCGCGGCGGAGGACAACCCGCGCATCCGGATGATCCGTCACGCGAAGAACCGCAAGCTCGGCGGCACGCTGCGCAGCGGCTTCGCGGCGGCGACCAAGGACATCGTCCTCTACATGGACGCCGACCTCCCTTTCGATCCCGACGTCCTGGGCCGCGCGCTGCGGGCCATGCACGTCACCGGCGCGGACCTCATCGCCGGCTACCGCCTCGACCGCACCATCGAGGGATGGCGGCGGGCTCTCTACAGCTACTTCTACAACGGCCTGATCGGCGTCCTCTTCGGCTGGCCGCACCGCGACATCAACTTCTCCTTCAAGCTGATGAAGCGAAAGGTGCTGGAGGCGATCGAGCTGAAGTCGGAAGGCTCGCTCATCGATGCGGAGCTGATCGTGAAGGCGAAGAACCGCGGCTTCGCCATCCAGCAGATCGGCCTCGACTACTTTCCGCGCATGCGCGGCAAGTCGAACCTCTCCTCCTTCGGCGTGATCTTCAAGATCCTGTACGAGCTGGTGCGCCTCTATCCGGAGATGCGCGTGCGCAAGCCGCAGCCGGTGGCGCCGCTGCCGCCCAAGCCGCACAGCACGCCGGTCAAGGACCTGAAGGAAGCGTGAAGTCGCTGATCGTGACGGCCGACGACGTCGGTCTGCACCGCGGCATGACCGACGGCGCGATCCACGCGCATCTCAACGGCATCGTCACGGCCTGCAGCGTGGTGGCGAACGGGGCCGCGTTCGAGCACGCCGTGGAGCGCCTGCGCGAGACGCCCACATTGCAGGTCGGCGTGCACCTCACCCTGGTCGAGGAGCGCCCGCTGGCGGACGGCGTGCCGTCGCTGATCGGCGCGAACGACCTGCTGCTGGAGAACTGGGCCGCCTTCGTGCCCCGCTACATCGCGCGCCTGGTCCGCATGCGCGACGTGGAGCGCGAGCTGCGCGCGCAACTGTCGGCCGTGTTGTCGACCGGCCTGCGCGTGACGCACCTCAACGGGCACCAGCACCTGCACCTGCTGCCCCGCATCTTCGCCCTCGTGCTCCGTCTGGCCGAGGAGCACCACATCCCGTATGTGCGGATCGTGGACGACCACGGCTCCCCCTCCCGCCGCGCCGCGGTCGCCGCGCTCAGCGCGCTGGGCCGCCGCGCCCGCGGCCCCCTCACGAACGCGCGCACGATCGGCGTGGCCGACGCCGGCCACCTCACCGACATCACCCCGCTCCTCGACCACGTGCAAGGCGTCACGGAGCTGGTCTGCCACCCCGGCCTGGGCGACGCCGCGCTGGCCGAGGCCTACCCGTGGGGCTATGGGTGGGAGGCGGAGACGCGGGCGCTCTGCGAGCCCTCGCTGCGTGCGGCGCTTGCGGGGCGGGGGATCGGGCTCGCGGCGCCGGCGGCCGTCAATACGCCCCCTGCCGCAGGTTGATCCCGTACTCCAGGAACGCCTTGAGGGCGCTGACCATCTGCGACCAGCCCATGCAGTTGCCGTAGGACTGTTCCAGGCCTTTCTGCGTCTCCGGCCAGCCGGACTCGCGGATGCTGACCAGGGTCGAGGCGTCGTCCAGCGGCTCGAAGGACATCTCCACGCGGCAGACCGGAAAGTCGCCCTCGCCGCCCCATTCGAAAACGAGCAGCCGGTTCGGCGTGACCTGCTTGACCCGCACCGGCGCCGCGGGGCCGGGGAAATCGGCGAAGCTCCAGTACACGGTCGTCCCTTCGTCCAGCGGGCCGCTCGCGCCGCCGGTGGTGAAGTACCGCGAGAGCTTCGCGGGGTTGTAGACGCCGTCGAACACCTCCTCGACCGGCTTCTGAATCTTCGTGTGGACCTTGAACTCGAGCTTCATGGAATCCTCCTGGTCGGCGATCAGCGATTGGCGATCAGCGATCAGGAGAGCCCGGCCAAAGCTGCTACAGCTCGTCTCTCTCTGCTGATCGCTGATCGCCGATCGCCACCATATGTTATAATTTCATAACATGTCAAGAGCTGGCGAGAGCGAAGAGCGGGTCTTCAAGGCGCTGGCGGATGGGCGGCGGCGGCGGATGCTCGACCTGCTCAAGTCCGAGCCGCTCACCACGGGCGACCTCTGCGCGCACTTTCCCCGGCTCGACCGCTGCACGGTGATGCAGCACCTCGGCGTCCTCAAGCGCGCCGGCCTGGTCATCGTCCGCCGGGCGGGCCGCAACCGCTGGAACTACATCAACCCGCTCCCCATCAAAGCCATCCACGACCGCTGGATCAGCCCCCACGCGCGCAACGCCGTGGAACTGCTGGAGAGGATGAAGCGGGAGATGGAGAAGTGAGGCGTGCCGGCCCGGCTATAATCCGCCGCCTTATGACGAAACGGATCGCCGTAGTCCCGGGCGACGGAATCGGCCCCGAGGTCATCGCGGCCGGGATGCGCGTGCTGGAGAAGGTCGACGCCGACCGGAGCCTGGGCCTCGAGTTCACCCACTTCGGCTGGAACGCGGACGAGTACCTGCGCACCGGCATCTCCATGCCGCCCGGCGCCATGGACGAGATCCGCGTCAACTACGACGCCGTCTACCTCGGCGCCTTCGGCGACCCCCGCGTGCCGGACATGAAACACGCCGCCGACATCCTGCTCGGCATGCGCTTCCAGCTCGACCTCTACGTCAACTACCGCCCGGTGAAGCTGCTCAACGAGCGCCTCTCGCCGCTCAAAGGGAAGGGGATGAAGGAGATCGACTTCGTCATCTTCCGGGAGAACACCGAAGGGGCCTACGTCGGCATGGGCGGCATCTTCAAGAAAGGGACGCCGGACGAGATTGCCGTGCAGGAAGACGTCTCCTCCCGCCGCGGCGTGGAGCGCATCATCCGTTACGCGTTCGAGTTCGCCCGCCGCACCGGCCGCAAGTCCCTCTGCATGGCGGACAAGAACAACGTCATGCGTTTCGGCGGCGACCTCTGGCTGCGCACCTTCGAGGAAGTGGCGGCCGAATACACCGACATCGAGCACTTCCACATGTTCGTCGACGCCCTGACCATGCAGTTGGTGCGCGCGCCGGAGATGTTCTCCGTGATCGTGACCAACAACATGTTCGGCGACATCGTCACCGACCTCGGCGCCGCGCTGCAGGGCGGCCTGGGCATGGCCGCATCGGGCAACATCCACCCCGGCCGCGTCTCCCTCTTCGAGCCGATCCACGGCAGCGCGCCAAAGTACGCCGGCAAGGACGTGGCGAATCCCATCGGCGCGATCCTCACCGCGGCGATGATGCTCGAATACCTCGGCTTCGCGGACGAGGCGGCGCACATCGAGGGCGCCGTGGTGGCGGCCATCGAGGCCAGCGAGACGACCGGCGACCTCGGCGGCACGCTGGGCACGAAAGCGGCCGCCGAGGCGGTGCTCGCCAGGTTGTAACCGACGTTTCGAGCGGGCGCCGCGTATTACGCTCATGCGCTCCCTGGCCGCCGCATTTCTCCTCTCCCTCATCGCCCTCACCGCCTCCGCCGCCGAAGCCGACCTGGAGATGACCATCTACCCGTTCGACGGCCCGCGCGTGCAGCTCGGGCAGCACGTCGGCTACTACGTCGTGGTGACCAACCAGGGGCCCGGCGATGCGCACGACCTTCGCTTCAAGGCGACCCCGCCGGCCGAGGCTCGCAACGTGCGGGTGTCGCCGGGAGACAGCGTCGTTCCCTGCCCCAACTTTCAGTGCAGCGTCGCGCTGTTGCGGGCCAACGAGAGCAAGTCTTTCGGGATCGACGAGGATTTCGAACGGAAGACCATGACCGTCTCGACCACGGCCACCGTCTCGGCGGCGGAGGTCGATCCGAACCCGGCCAACAACACGGTGACCGTCACCACGGAGATCGTCGAGGCGGCGGAGATCTCCGCCTTCCTGGAGACGGGCGGCCCGACCGAGGCGGAAGGGCCGGCGACCGTCTACGCGTACGTCTACAACCAGGGCTTCGTGCCGGCGGCGAACGTGGTGCTCGACCTCGACTTTCCGGCCGGAACGGTGATCACCGGCTCCCAGCCGCCCGCGGGCTGGACCTGCCAGGCCTCGGGAACGCGGCTGAGCTGCCGGACCGAGGTCGTGCCGGCCGGCTTCGGCTACATCCGCTTCCCCATCGACACCATCACCCCGGCCCGCTACGAGGGCGGCTACCTGCCCATCGCCGGGCGCATCTCATCCACCACCATCGATCTCCGTCCGGAGAACAACTCGTTCCTCGGGCAGTGGCTCTTCTACCACCTCTTCGTCGTCTCCTCGACCGCGGACGCCGGCAGCGGCACGTTGCGCGAAGCGATCCTCGATGCGAACGCCGTCTGCGGCAACAACTGCCGCATTGCGTTCCGCATCCCGGACGCGCAGCGCGAGCGCGGCTGGTTCGTCATCCGGCCGGAGAGCCCGCTGCCTTCCGTCCGCGTGCCGGTGGCCATCGCCGGCCCTCCGGGTGCGCAGCCGGAAGGGCACCGCGTGAATCCGCAGGTGATGCTCGACGGCTCGCGCCTGAAGTTCGGCAACGGGCTGAGTCTGTTCGGCGGCAATGGCGGCGGCATCAGCGGCCTGGCCATCGGCAACTTCCCGGACGCCGGCATCTTCACCGCCGACGGCAACCACCTCATCGAGGAGAGCTTCATCGGCACCTGGCCGAACGGGCTGGAGGCGGCGCCGAACACGCGCGGCATCTACAGCGTCGGCAAGCAGCAGCTGACCATTCGCCACAACGTGGTCAGCGGCAACCGGCGGAGCGGCATCACCCTGATGAACCTGGAGCGGCCGCAGATCACCCGCAACGCGATCGGCGTCGGTGCGAATGGCGTGACGCCCGTGCCGAACGGCGCGAGCGGCGTCTACCTCGGCGAGACGGCCGACTGGGCGTTCTTCTTCAACAACGACATCGCCTACAACGCCGACTTCGGCATCGCCATGCATCCCACCGTGCGCCGCATGCTCGCCTCGGTGAACGCGATCTACGGCAACGGCCAGCTCGGCATCGACTCCGGCATCGACCTGGAGACGCCGAACGTCGAGGACGACAAGGACCGCATCCCCAACCACCCGGTGATCACCTCCGCCCGCTGGGACGAGGCGGGCCAGCGGACGATCATCGAAGGGGAGATGCATAGCAACACGGCGGCGGAGTACCCGTTCTTCCTCCGCCTGCGGGTGGAGGTTTACGCCGACGACGCCGCGCACCCCGAGGCGCACGAGTTCCTCGGCTCCGCGGGCGTGGCCAAGGGCAAGTTCACCGTGACGGTGAAGCGCGACCTGCGCGGCACGAACGCGACCGCCATCGGCATCCGCTGGCTGAAGGTGGAGCAGTACGACGAATACCTGCTCAGCGAGGAGACCTCGGAGATCAGCCCCGCCGTGAGAGTGGAGTAACCCAGAACAGCCCTCTCCCCGCGCGGCGGGGAAAAGGCTCTCGGCTCATTGCTTCAGGGCGGCCAGCACGATCACGATCACGATGATGGCCAGGATCAGCAGCGTGATCTTCATCCACGAATACGGCGCCGTCCCCGAGGCCTTGCCGGTCACGCCGTTGACCAGGAAGCGGTAGGGCTTGCCGCTGTATTCGTAGGCGCAGACCCAGATGGGGAGCAGCGCGTTCTTGTACGCGAGGGCGGAGAACGAGGTCTCGACTTCGAGGTTGCGGTACGTGTCGCCGGGGATGTCGCGCACGCAGGCGGTGCGGATCTCGCCGCGCATCCGCTCCTTCGCCGTCTCCAGCGCCTGGGGCAGGTCGATCGCGTTCTCCTCGGCCATGAAGCCGGAGAGGTATTGCGGGTCGTACACGATCAGCCCCTCGGTCGGGAACGGCTCGATGGCCTGCGCCAGCGGCGGCGGGATGCCGTGCGAGGCCGGCACCGGCACGTCGTCGAAGAACATGTCCAGCCAGCCGGACGCATCCTGCCAGCGCGTGCGCTGCACCTGCCGCGAAACGCGCTGGCCGTTCTCCGTCACCCACTCCGTCTCGTAGTAGTGATATCCCGCCTCGGCCGTCCACTGCGAGCTCGTGGCGGCGTCGAAGGTCCAGAAGGGGATGTACGCGCCGCGCATGTTGGTCAGGCGCGAGGTTGATTTCAGATCGTTCGGACGGAACCAGAGTCCGGAGACCCACCTCTGAAACTGCGCGACCGCGCCGTCGCGATTGACCTTGAACGGCAGCAGCCCCTCGGGGCGGACGATGTTCTGATTGGCCGGCGCCTCGACGACCGCCGCGGTCCCGCAGAAGACGCACAGGCCGGCGGCGATGTGCGGCTCGAGCGTCGTGTGCGCGCCGCAGCGCTTGCAGGCGATGACCTTCCGCTCCGCGCCCCAGCCGAGGTCGCGCGGCGCGCGCAGGGCGGCCTCGATCGGCTTCTCGCGGACCCCTTCCGTCGCGGCGGGCGCGATCTGTTTGGCGAAGCCGCAGTACGGACACTTCAGCGCCGAGGCCGAAGGGTCCCAGCGGATGTCGGCGCCGCATCCCTCGCAGGGGAACTTGCGGACCTTGGCAGCGGTGGCGGTGGCGTTCGCGCTCATTTGGCGGGCGGCGGCGGAGGCGGCGGCGGGGCGGAGCCCGTTTCGAGCTCGGAGTATGAATTGAGCGGCGCCCAGCCGCCCGCGCCGGGACGCCAGGCCGGGGTCGCCGGATCGACCTGCCCCTGGCGCAGCATCGTGCGCAGCGCGTCATCGGTGTAGGGGCCGTACGTCTTGCCGTCGATGGCCAGCGACCAGCGGGCGGCGGCGGGGGCGGAGGGGGGCGGGGGAGGGGCGGCTCCTCCCGATGAGCCCTGCTGATTGAACGCGTTGCCCATCATGTTGCCGATTGCAACGCCGGCACCGAGGCCCGCGCCGGCGCCGGCCAGGCCGCCGGGATTCGCGGCCGCGACTTTGATCGAATCGGCCGCCTGCATCTGCGCGTATTGATTGAGGTGATTGCCCAGGACGCCGAGGCGGGTGCGCTGATCGATCGCCGCTTCCACTTCCTCGGGCAGCGAGATGTTCTCGATGAAGAAGCGCGAGACCTCGATGCCGTAGCCGGCGAAGTCGGGGCCGAGCTTCTTCTTCGCGAGGTCCGAAAGCTCGTCGTAGTTCGAGGCCAGATCGAGGGCCGGGATCTTCGACTCGGCCAGCGCATCGGAGAGGCGGGAGAGGATCGTCGAGCGAAGCTGCCCCAGGATGTCTTCCGTGGTGGTCAGCCCCTGCGTGCCGACCACGGTTTGGAAGAACGTCTTCGCGTCGCTGATCTTCAGGGCATAGGTACCGAAGGCGCGGATGCGGATCATGCCGAACTCGGCGTCGCGCATCATCACCGGGTTCTGCGTGCCCCACTTGAGGTCGGTGAAGAGGCGCGTGTTGAAGAAGTAGACCTCGGCTTTGAAGGGAGACTGGAAGCCGTACTTCCACCCCCGCAGCGTGGTCAGGATCGGCAGGTTCTGGGTGGTCAGCTCGTAGCGGCCCGGCGTGAAGAGGTCGGCCGCCTTGCCTTCATTGATGAAGAGCGCGACCTGGTTCTCCCGGACGATGAGCTGCGCCCCCATCTTGATTTCCTGGTTGTAGACGGGGAAGCGGTAAACGAGCGTGTCATTGGTCTGGTCGAGCCACTCGATGATCTCGATCCACTGCGAGACGAGTTGGTTCTTGAGGTTGTCGAAAAAGCCCATGAGGCGGAGTGTAAACGAAATGCGCGCGCGGTCCGGCGGTGTTGCGGGCCGCCGTATGAAGAAACTGTCGCTCGTGCTTTTCCTCGCCGCCACCACCGTCCGCGCCGGCGAGGGGATGTGGATGCCCCAGCAGGTCCCGCAGCTCGCCGCCGAGCTCCGCAAGGCGGGGATGAAGATCGATCCGGCCCGCTTCGCCGACCTCACCGGCGACCCGATGGGGGCCGTGATCTCCCTCGGCGGCTGCACGGCGTCGTTCGTCTCGCCGGACGGTCTGGCCGTCACCAACCACCACTGCGCCGAGGGCTCGATCCAGTTCAACTCCTCGCCCGAGCATGACTACCTCAACGACGGCTTCCTGGCCAGGACGCGCGAGCAGGAATTGCGCGCGGCGCCGGCCCAGCGCATCTGGGTCACGACGAACATCGAGGACGTGACCGGCCGCATCACCGGCAACATCAGCGCGAAGCTCTCCGACGTGGAGCGCGAGAAGGAGATCGACCGGCGCGAGAAGGCGCTCGTGGACGAGATCGAGAAGCAGCCCGGCCTGAGCGCGCGTGTGGCCTCGTTCTTCGAAGGGTCGCAGTACCTGCGCATCACGCAGATGGAGATCCGCGACGTGCGCCTCGTCTACGCGCCGGCCAGCGGCGTCGGCGTCTTCGGCGGGGAGACAGACAACTGGATGTGGCCGCGCCACACCGGCGACTTCTCCTTCCTCCGCGCCTACGTCGGGCCGGACGGCAAGCCGGCCGGCTACAGCCCCCAAAACGTGCCCTTCCATCCTGCCCACTGGCTGAAGATCGCCACCGGCGACCTCGACGAAGGCGACTTCGTGATCGTGGCCGGCTATCCGGGCCGCACGTTCCGCTACTCCACCGAGGCCGAGGTGCGCAACGCTCGCGACTTCCGGTATCCGAGCGTCATCCGTTACGCCACCGAGCTCAATCGCATCCTCAACGAGACGGGGAAGGGCAACCGCGAGGTGCAGATCAAGAACGCCTCGCGCATCCGCTCGAACGACAACACGCTGAAGAACTACACCGGCACGCTGGAGACGCTGCGCGCCGGGGCCATCGTCGAGCAGCGCCACAAGCGGGAGGCGGAGCTGGCGGCGTTCATCGCCACGCATCCGAAGTACGCCGGCCTGCTGGAGAAGATGCGCGCCCTGAACGAGGAGCAGTACGCCACGCGCGAGCGCGACACGGTCCTGCTGTGGCTCACCCGCAGCTCGCCGATGCTGTCCCAGGCGCAGCGGGTGTGGCGCAACGCGCTGGAGAAGTCGAAGGCGGATCTGGAGCGGCAGAGCGAATACCGCGAGCGCAACGCCGAGGAGCTGATGCAGATGTCGACCCGGGCGCAGAAGCAGATCGACCGGGCCAGCGACCGCGCCGCGCTTCGCTTTTTCCTCACCGAGGCGACGAAGCTGCCGGCCGGCCAGCGCATTGCGCCGCTGGATCAGCTGATGGGCAGTCAGAGCGTGGATGCGTTCCTCGACAAGCTCTACGCCGGCACGCAGATCGACAACTCCGAAACGCGCCGCGCGATGTACGGCCAGACCACCGCGCAGCTGAAGGCGCGCGGCGACGCGATGCTCGACCTCGCCGCCGCGCTGGCCCAGCTCTCCCTGGCGAACGAGGAGCGGGACAACCGCATCGGCGGCGCGATGTCGCGGGTGCGGCCGCTCTACATGGAGGCGCTGCGCGAGCTGACCGGCGGGCGCCTCTACCCCGATGCGAACTCGACCCTGCGCGTCACCTTCGGCGAGGTGGCCGGCTACACGCCGCGGGACGGCGTCCGCTACACGCCGCAGACGACGCTTTCCGGCGTGGTGAAGAAGGACACCGGCTCGGGCGAGTTCAACAGTCCGAAAGGCCTGCTCGCCGCGGCGCGAGCGAAGAAGACCGCCGGCTACATCGACCCGGAGCTGGGCGACGTGCCGGTCAACTTTCTCTCCACGGTCGACACCACGGGCGGCAACTCCGGCTCGCCGACTCTGAACGCGAACGGCGAGCTGGTCGGCCTCCTCTTCGACGGCAACTACGAAGCCCTCGGTTCGGACTTTCTGTTCGAGCCCGAGCTGACCCGATCCATCCATGTGGACATCCGCTACACGCTGTGGGTGATGGACGCCGTCGACGGCGCGCAGAACCTGCTGCGGGAAATGGGTGTGCAGCCGAAGTATTGATGGGGTGACCCGGCGCGCGGGCTCCCGCGCGCCGTACAATCACCGCCATCCATGGAACTTCTGCTGTGGCGGTGGAGCACGACGGCTCAGATCGCGTCGGCCCTGATGATCGCCGTCTTCTTCGTCGTGCTGTCGCGGTCGGTGCGGCGCATCGAGCTGCGCCCCTGGGTCGGCGCCTGGCTGGCCAACCTCGGCGCGCTGGGCGCGACCATCCTGTTCTGGTTCTACCAGCCCGCCGATGGGGAGCTCATCGCCATCCGCTTCGGCTACTTCTTCCTCAAGACGCTGGCCGTCCTGCTGCTCACCATCGGCGCGTGGGAGTTCTTTCATGCCGGGCCGACCCGAAGCAGCATCGCGGCCCGGCGCATCCTGCTCGTCGCGGCCTTGGCGTACGGCGGCGTCGCGTCCTTCCTGCTGGTGACGGTCGCGCTGATCGGCGTCGTGCAATCGGCGCTGACGGCCGTGGTGCTCGGCATCGGCGCGGTCCTGGCCATCCGCCGCCGGGCCGGCTGGCTCGCTGCCGGCTTCACCCTCCGTTCCCTGCTCGGGGTGATGGAAGCGGTCGCCTACGGCAGCCGCCTCGCACCGGACGCCCAGGCGGCGTCGACGAAGGTCAGCATCTTCCTCGCCGCGCACTCCTCCTTCGACACCGGCGCCGAGTGGGTGATCGCCCTCGGCTGCGTGCTGACCCTCTACCGCGTCATCCAGCGCGAGCTCACCCAGTCCAACGACGAGCTGCTCGCGGCGAAGGAGGAGCTGCAGGCGCTCGTGGATCACGACTCGCTCACCGGCCTGGCCAACCGGCGCACGCTGCCCGCGGCGCTGGCGCAGAGGTTCACCACCGGCGCGACGATCCTCTTCTTCGACCTGAATGACTTCAAGGAGATCAACGACTCGTACGGCCATCCCATCGGCGACGAGTGCCTGAAGCGCTTCGCCGCCGCACTGAAGGCGACGTTCGGTGCCGACCATCTTCTCTTCCGCTACGGCGGGGACGAGTTCGTGGTCATCGTGCGGGGCGCCGCGGGAGAGCTGGTCGAGCAGCTGCGCGCTCACTTCGAGCAGGAGCGCCTCAGTCCGCGCATCCGCTTCTCGGTAGGGGAGTCCTACCTCGCGCCGGAAGGGGATCCGGAGACGGCCCTGCGGGAGGCGGACGAGGCGATGTACCGCGAGAAGCGCGGCCGTGCGACGCGCCGGCTACGGCAGGCGTAACTGGAGCACTTCCACCGCTCCACTCCGCACCCGCACGCTCACGGTGCGGTCCAGTGCGTCCCGCACCCACACCCGCCCGTCCGCGGAGTCGAGGTCGTGGAAGCGCTCGAGGAGGGCGTCGGGGTCTTCGAGCTCGATGCACTCGCCGTCGTCGAAAATCGCGCGGATGGGAAACTGGGGCGTCATCAACTATAATCTCCCGGCCTTTTCGGGCGTGCCTCGCGCGCCCCCTTCCAGACAATCAAAGAGGAGCATTCTCCATGTCCGGCCACAGTAAATGGAGCACCATCAAGCACAAGAAGGGTGCTGCTGACGCGAAGCGCGGCAAGATCTTCACCCGCATCCTCAAGGAAATGACCGTCGCCGCGCGGATGGGAGGGGGCGATCCGATCGGCAACCCCCGGCTGCGCGCCGCCGTCGCCGAGGCGAAGGCGAACAACATGCCGAAGGACAACATCGAGCGGGCCATCAAGCGCGGCACCGGCGAGCTCGAAGGCCTCACGTACGAAGAGATCACGTACGAGGGCTACGGTCCGGGCGGCGTCGCCCTCATGGTCGAGACCATGACCGACAACTCCAACCGCACCACCCCCGAGATCCGCCACATGTTCGAGAAGGGGGGCGGGAGCATGGGCGTCCCCGGCTCGGTCCGCTTCCAGTTCGAGCGGAAGGGCTACTTCGCCATCGAGAAGAGCGCGGCCGGCGAGGACAAGCTGATGGAAGTCGTGCTGGAGGCCGGCGCCGACGATCTCGTCACCGACGACGCGGAGATCTTCGAGGTCTACACCTCGCCCGAGGCCTTCGAGCAGGTGCGCGAGGCGCTGGAGAAGAACAACATCCCCACCGTCGAGGCCAAGCTGGGGCAGATCCCGGCCAACTACGTGAAGCTGGACGAGGCGAAGGCGAAGGCGATGGTGCGCCTGCTGGAGATGCTGGACGATCATGATGACGTGCAGAACGTCTGGTCGAACTTCGACATCCCCGAAGAGCTGATGTAGGACCGGCTCGGAGCGGTCCAGCATTGATATTGGGCCGGCTGGAGGGCCGGCCCTACATTCGCAAGGACGGCAGCGATGCCGTCCTTTGCGCTTCTGACCGACCTCTACGAGCTGACCATGGCCTACGGCTACTGGCGCGGCGGCAAGGCCCGTGACGAGGCGGTCTTTCATCTCTTCTTCCGCAAGGAGCCGTTCGGCGGCGGGTACGCCATCGCGGCCGGGCTGGCCGAGGCGATCCGCTACCTGCGGACGCTCGCCTTCGGCCAAGACGACCTGGGCTATCTGAGCAGCCTCACCGGCAATGATGGAGCGCCGCTCTTCCCGGAGGATTTCCTGCGCTGGCTCGGCGCGCTGCGCTTCCGGTGCGATGTGGATGCGCTGCCGGAAGGCTCCGTCGTCTTCGCGCACGAGCCGCTCCTGCGCGTGCGCGGGCCGATCGCCGAGGCGCAGCTCGTGGAGACGGCGCTGCTCAACATCCTCAACTTCCAGACCCTGATTGCCACGAAGGCGGCGCGCATCGTCCACGCGGCGGCGGGCGATGCGGTGATCGACTTCGGCCTGCGCCGGGCGCAGGGGGAGAACGGCGCCTTGTCGGCGGCGCGCGCGGCGTACATCGGCGGCGTCGGCGCGACCTCGAACGTGCTGGCCGGCGCGCGGTACGGCATCCCGGTGAAGGGGACGCATGCGCACAGCTGGGTGATGTCGTTCGACGACGAGCTGGAAGCGTTCCAGACCTACGCCGAGGTGATGCCGAACAACGCGCTGCTGCTCGTCGATACTTACGACACGCTGCAGGGCGTGCGGCACGCCATCGAGATCGGGCGCCGGCTGCGGGAGAGAGGGCACGAGCTGGCGGGCATCCGCCTCGACTCCGGCGACCTGTCGTATCTCTCCATCGAAGCGCGGAAGATGCTCGATGGGGCGGGCTTCGAAAAGGCGGTCATCGCGGCGAGCAACGATCTGGACGAGCACCTCATCACGTCCTTGAAAGAGCAGGGGGCGAAGATCAGCCTGTGGGGCGTCGGCACGCGGCTGGTCACGGCGTGGGACCAGCCGGCGCTGGGCGGCGTGTACAAGCTCTCCGCGATGCGGCGCCAGGGCGGCGCATGGGAGCATCGCATCAAGGTCTCCGAGCAGACCGCGAAGGTCTCCACGCCCGGCATCCTCCAGGTGCGCCGCTTCGACGAGGAGGGCGAAGCGGCGGGCGATATGATCTGGGACGAGCTGGACGGCGGGCCCGGGCAGCTGATGATCGACCCGTTCGATCCCACGCGGCGCAAGTCGTTCGCGGGCCAGGGGCGCGATCTGCTGGTGCCGATCTTCAGGAACGGAGAGCTGGTGTACGAGGGGCCGTCCCTCCAGGAGGCGAGTGCGCATCGCGAGCGGGAGCTGAGCGCGTTTCATCCCGGCGTCAAGCGCTTCGCGAACCCGCACCGGTATCCTGTCGGCCTCGAGTCGCGCTTGTTCGAGCGAAGGACAAAGCTGATCATGCAAGGGCGCAAGTGACGTCGCTCATCTTCTCCACGCCTTCCTATGACTACCTCGCCCAGGACCTGGCGCGCGGCGGCGGCTTCGAATGCGGGCAGGTGCAGCGCGATCTCTTCCCGGACGGCGAGCACTACCTCCGCCTCTGCACCGACATCGTGGACCGGCACGTGGTCGTGGTCGGCGGAACGATCAGCGATGCGGCCACGCTGGAGATCTACGACCTCGCCTGCGCGGTGGTGGAGAACGGCGCCGCGACGCTGACCCTCGTCGTGCCGTGGTACGGCTACGCCACGCAGGACCGCGCGGTGAAGGTGGGCGAGGCGGTGACGGCCAAGACGCGCGCGCGGCTGCTCTCCTCCATCCCCGCCGCGAAGCTGGCCAACGAGATCCTCCTGCTCGACCTGCACAGCGAAGGCATCCCCCACTACTTCGAGGGGACCATCCATCCGCGCCACGTGTACGGCAAGCCGGTGATCGAGGAGCTGGCCCGCGAGCTGGGGGGGCAGGAGTTCGTGGTCGGCTCGACCGACGCGGGGCGCGCGAAGTGGATCGAGTCGTACGCGCGCGACCTCTTCGTGCCGGCGGCGTTCGTCTACAAGCGGCGCCGCGGGCCGGAGTCGACGGAGGTCACGGCGGTCAGCATGAAGTTCAACGGGGAGACGGTGGTCATCTACGACGACATGATCCGCACCGGCACCTCGCTGATGAACGCCGCGCGCGCCTATCGCGACGCCGGCGCGGGGCGGATCGTAGCCATCGCCACGCACGGGGTATTCGCCAACGGCGCGTACGGCCGGCTGCTGGACAGCGGCCTCTTCTCCGCCATCGCCTGCACGGACAGCCATCCCAACGCGCTGCCGCTGCGCGAGCGCGGCCTCATCGTGAGGTCGTGCTCTCCGCTGTTCCTGCCCCTCCTGAGCGACCGATCGTCCAGGTGACGAAGGCCAGCGCCATCACGGCCAGAAAGACCCAGATGGCATCGATCGGCCGGCGCGACATCGCGCCCGCCGCCGCATAGGCCAGCGCCGCGGGCAGGATGCCCACCACCGAGGCGATGGTCATCTGCCACCAGCCGGTGGGGGAGGCGCCGGCCAGGATGGCCACCGTCTCGGCCAGGATCGGCACCGGCCGGGTGGCGATCAACGCGAAGATGCCCCACCGCTCCAGGATGGCCGCGGCGCGGGCGTATTCGGCGTCGGAGACGAAGCGCCGCACCGAGTCGCGTCCGGCCCGGCCGATGGCGAAGCCGGTCAGCGACGCGCCGACCGAGCCGAGAAGCGAGAGCAGCGCGCCGATCCAGAGGCCGAAGAGCGCGCCGTGCGCGATCATGATCACGCTCGAGGGCACCGGCAGCACCACGTCCGCGATCAGCAACCCCACTCCGACCGCTCCCGCCACGATGCCCGCCGACTTCAACCACGGCATCGGGTTCGTGAGCAGCGGCACATGCAAAGCCTCGGCGATCCCGAAGAGGAGCAGGAACGACGCGGCCATGGAGGTGAGCAGGAAGAGGTAGCGCTTCATTGTCAGCGGTCGGCGATCAGCAAGATTACCGCACTCCCGATCGCTGCTCGCTGCTCGCCGATCGCTGCGCCCTCATCATCACCACCCACAATGCCGCGCCCAGCGCCAGCGCCGCGCCGGTGCGGAACGCGGCGGCCGGCGAGACGCGCTCGTACAGCTCGCCGAACAGCGCCGTGCCGAGCAGGACGCAGATGCCATTCGCCAGGTAATACCAGCCGAAGCTCTTCCCCCGCGCCTCGGCCGGCACGATGTCGCCGATCCAGGCCCGCTCGGCGCCTTCGCTCAGGGTGAAAGGGATGGCGTACAGCACGAAGAGCACGAAGAACCCGCGCATGCTCCGCGCGTACGGAAAGACGAAGTAGATGACCGCGTAGGAGACCCAGCCGGCCACGAGCAGCCAGCGCCGGTCGACCCGGTCGGAGAGCGCGCCGGCCCGGGTGGAGAAGAGCGATTTGATGACGTGATGCGCGGCCCAGAGCAGCGGCAGCATCGCCGTCGCGACGCCCGCCGCGTGCGCCTGCAGGATGAGGTACGCGTCGCTAGAATTGGCCAGGCTGAAGAGCGCGACCGCGCCGATGGCGCCCCAGAACCGCGGCGGCAGCTTCGCCTTGCTGGTGATCGTGGCCTGCGGCGTGCGCGGCGCGCGCGGCTCCTCTTTGAGGAAGAGGAAGAGCATCACCACCCCGATCGCGCCCGGCACGACGGCGATGTAGAAGATGGTGCGCATCGGCAGGTGGAGCACGTTCAGCAGCACGAGCGCGATGAGCGGCCCGACCACCGCGCCGGTGTGATCGAGCGCGCGCTGGAAGCCGAAGGCGCGGCCGCGATCCGACGGCGGCGTGACGTCCGCGATCAGCGCGTCGCGCGGCGCGGAGCGGATGCCTTTGCCGGTGCGGTCGATGAGCCGCGCCCCGAGGACGAGCGGCCACGCGCTCGCCGCCGCGATGAGCGCCCGCGAGCCGGCCGCCAGCGCATACCCCCCCACCACGAGCGGCTTGCGATGCGGCATCCGGTCGGAGATCCAGCCGGCGGCCAGCTTGAGGATGGAGGCCAGGCCGTCCGCCGTCCCCTCGATCATCCCCACGATCAGCGGCGTGGCGCCGAGGGTGGAGGTGAGGAAGATGGGGAGGAGCGGATAGATCATCTCGCTGGCCGAGTCGTTGAGCAGGGAGATGAGGCCGAGCAGGATGACCTGGGGCTTGAGCTTCGTCCGCTCCGTCATGAGAGCGGGAGGATATCGTGGTAGGGAATCGCCCGTCGCGGTCTCTCCCTGATCAGGGGGACTCTTGGAAAACCTGACGTTCGAACGGGGGCTGGTCAAGCCGCACAAGATCGAGCCGCTGCGGGGGCACACGGTGGTGGTGCTGGAGCGGGTGGGGGCGGGGGAGGAGGTTCGCTACGACCTCGAGCCGGGCCGCCGCACCCTGAGCAAGGGGATCTTTCGAGAGCTGTTTGCCAAACGGAGAAGCGATCACTACTTCGCGTTTGCCATACCGAAGGCTGAATTTCGCGACGCTTACAGCATGGTGGTGACGCTGTACACCGGTGCCATTCGGCTCGACATCGACGTCTCCTATACCGTGACCGATGCGCGACGGCTCGTCGCGCGTCGCAATGATGATCCTCTGCGCGGACTGCGCGATGAGATTGAGACCGCCGTCCGCTCCGGATTCAGCCTGCAATCTTCGTTGAGCGTTGAAAATGCGCTCGGCAACGTCCGGCAGTTGGTGGAGGGCCGGCCTGAGGATCTGCAACGGTTTGCAGCGGACCGGGGGCTGCGACTGGACAAGCTCGCGCTTTGCCGTGAATTCGAGGTCACCGCCGCTGTGAGCCGCCCATGGCTGGATGAATTGCGCCGGAAAACGGTCGCCGAGCGGAACGACTTCGGGCGCGACTTCCCGCGTCGCAACGTCGCCCTCCGCGCCCTCTGGCCCGCCACCCTCCCGCCCAACACGCCCGCCCCCTTCCGCGCCTACGTCTCCGGGAGTGCCGCGGGGGCGATGGCGGTGGCGGCGGACATCAGCAGCGGGAAAGAGTCGTGGCGCAGCGCGATCGTGAGCCGCCTGACCAGCGAGCCGCTCGAGCGCATCACCGTGCTGCCGCTCGTCGCCGGCATCGAGTTCACGCCGCCGGCCATCGTGCTGCAAGACGTCGGCACGTGGGCGCGCGCCGACTTTCAGATGCAGGCCGTGCGGGAGCAGACGTGCCAGGGCAGCGTGCAGTTCTTCGCCGGGCCGGTCCTCATCGGCGAGGTGGCCATCTCCGTGCAGGTGGCGCAGGGCGCGCCACAACCGCTGAAGGACGTCGCGGCGCAGAGCTATCGCAACATCTTCGTCTCTTACGCCCACACCGACGGCGCGATCGTCGACCGCCTCGGCCAGGCCTACCAGGCGTTGGGCGACCAGTACCTGCGCGACGTGGAAATGCTGCGCAGCGGCGAGCAGTGGAATCCGGCCCTCCTCGCGAAAATCGAGCAGGCAGACGTCTTCCAGTTGTGCTGGTCGGCCGCCGCGAAGCAGTCCAGGTACGTCGAGCAGGAGTGGCGCTACGCCCTCGACCTGCACCGCCGCCTCTTCGTCCGCCCCGTCTACTGGCAGAAGCCGCTGCCCGAGCCACCGGCCGAGCTCGCGCCGCTCCACTTCGCCTTTCTGGAACTGTAGGCCGCGGGTAGAATGCGCGCCGCATTTCGAAAGGAGCATCATGGCAATCAAGAAGGTGGGCGTCCTCGGCTGCGGTCTGATGGGCTCGGGGATCGCTCAGACGGCCGCCCAGGCCGGCTATGAGACCGTCATCCTCGAGGTCGAGCAGCGCTTCCTCGACAAGGGCATCAGCGGCATCGACAAGTCCCTCGGCAAGTTCGTCGAGAAGGGCAAGCTCTCCCAGTCCGACAAGGACGCCTGCATGGGCCGCCTCAAAGGCACCACCGACGCGAACGAGCTCGCCGACTGCGACATCGTGATCGAAGCCATCATCGAGAACGCCGACCTCAAGCGCGAGACGTACGGCCGGCTGGACAAGATCGTGAAGCCGGAGGCGATCTTCGCCTCCAATACCTCCTCGCTCACCATCACCGAGCTCTCCATGGCCACCGCGCGGCCCAAGCAGTTCGTCGGCCTCCACTTCTTCAACCCGGTGCCGCTGATGAAGCTCGTGGAGGTGGTGCGCACCATCCTCACCACCGACCACTCCTTCAACGCCGCGTTCGACTTCGCGAAGAGCCTGGGCAAGGAGCCGGTCTCCTGCCGCGACAACTCCGGCTTCATCGTCAACCGCCTCCTCGTGCCGTACATCCTCGACGCCATCCGCGCATACGAGGAAGGCGTCGGCTCCATCGAGGACATCGACAAGGCGATGCAGCTCGGCTGCGGCTACCCGATGGGGCCGTTCACGCTCCTCGATTTCGTCGGCCTCGACACCACGTACTACATCAGCCACGTGATGTTCGACGAGTACCGCGAGAAGCGCTTCGCCTCGCCCCCGCTGCTCAAGAAGATGGTCCTGGCCGGCCGCTACGGCCGCAAGTCGGGCGCCGGCTTCTACGACTACTCGGGCGGCACGCCGGTGGCGTTCGACAAGGTGAAGTGATGGAAAACGTCAGAACCGAAAATCGAGAGGGCGTGCTCGTCATCACCATCGACCGGGCCAAGGTCCTCAACGCGCTCAATGCGCAGACGGTCCAGGAGCTCGGCCAGGCCTTCGACGACGCGCGCGACGACGCCTCGGTCAAGGCCGTGATCCTCACCGGCGGCGGCGAGAAAGCCTTCGTGGCCGGCGCGGACATCGCGGAGCTGGCCACCATGACCCCGGTCACCGGCAAGGCCATCGCGGAGAAAGGGCAGCGCATCTTCGGCTCCATCGAGCGCTTCCCCAAGCCGGTCATCGCCGCCATCAACGGCTTCGCCCTCGGCGGCGGCTGCGAGCTCGCCCTGGCCTGCCACATCCGCATCGCCTCGGAGAAGGCGCAGCTCGGCCTGCCCGAAGTGACGCTCGGCATCATCCCCGGCTACGGCGGCACCCAGCGCATGGCCCGCCTCCTCGGCAAAGGCAAGGCGCTGGAGCTGATCCTCACCGGCGACCGCATCGGCGCCGAAGAGGCGCTCGCCATCGGCCTGGTGAACAAGGTCGTGCCCGCCGATCAGCTGATGGCGGCCGCCGAGGCGATGGCCCGCAGGATCGCCACGCGCGGCCCTCTCGCCGTGCGCGCCGCGATCGAGGCGGTGATGAGCGGCAGCGAGATGCCGCAGGCGGAAGGGCAGCTGCTGGAAGCCACGCTTTTCGGCCTGCTGGCCTCGACCGAGGACATGCGCGAGGGGATGGGCGCGTTCCTGGAGAAAAGGGCGGCGAATTTTCAAGGGAAATAGTTGTCGGTGGTCAGTTGTCGGTAGAACCAATCTACTGACAACCGACAACTGACAACCGATAACATGTCCATCATGCCCAGCGACGGGAACCTGGAAGACCTCATCTACGACTGGAACGTCGCCGGCGAACAGGCCGTGCGTCCCGGCCGGATGAAGGTCGAGTTCGACGACGAGACGCTGCGCGACGGCATGCAGTCGCCGTCCGTGACCGATCCCTCGCTCGACGAGAAGGTCCGCATCCTCCACTACATGAATGACGTCGGCATCGACCACGCCGACATCGGCCTGCCCGGCGCCGGCCCCCACATCCAGAAGAACGTCGAGCGTATTGCGCGGGAGATCGTCGAGCAGAAGCTGAAGATCACCGCCAGCGCCGCCGGCCGCACGGTCGAGGCGGACATCATCCCCATCGTCGACATCTCCAACCGCGTCGGCATGGCCCTGGAAGCGGACCTCTTCATCGGCTCGTCGCCCATCCGCCAGTTCGCGGAGGAGTGGGAGCTGGACTGGATCATCGCCCAGTCGGCCAAGGCGGTGCGCTTCGCCACCGAACAGGGCCTGCCGGTCATGTATGTGACCGAGGACACGACGCGCGCGAAGCCGGAGGACGTGGAGAAGCTGTACACCGCCGCCATCGAGGCGGGCGCGGTGCGCGTCTGCGTCGCGGACACGGTGGGGCACGCCACGCCATGGGGCGTGCGCAACCTCATCCACTTCGTCCGCACCATCGTGGCCCGGGTCAACCCGGCCGTGAAGATCGACTGGCACGGCCATCAGGACCGCGGCCTCGGCGTGATCAATTCGATTGCCGCGCTGGAAGCCGGCGCGCATCGCGTGCACGGCAGCGCCAGCGGCATCGGGGAGCGCGTCGGCAACACGCCGATCGACCAACTGATGGTGAACCTGAAGCTGATGGGCTGGATCGACACGGATCTCACCAGGCTCCCCGAGTACGTGCAGTACGTCGCCGACGTCACGCACCTGCCGATCGACCGCCGCTACCCGATCTTCGGCCGCGACGCGTTCCGCACCGGCACCGGCGTCCACGCCGCGGCGATCATCAAAGCGAGAAAGAAGGGAAGCGACTGGCTGGCCGATCGCGTTTACAGCGGCGTTCCGGCCGGCATGTTCGGATTGCAGCAGATCATCGAGGTGGGGCCGATGTGCGGCCTCTCCAATGTGATCTACTGGCTGGACCAGCACGGCTACCCGCAGGAGGAGTCGCTGGCCAGGGGGCTCTTCGAGCTGGCCAAGTCGACGAACCGGAACCTCACCGACGAAGAACTGCACGGCGCGGCGGCGCGCTGGCAGGAGCAGCACCAGGATCTGGCCCGAGTGGCGAAATAGGCAGACGCGACAGACTCAAAATCTGTTATCCGCAAGGGTGTGCCGGTTCGAGTCCGGCCTCGGGCACCGGCCACGGGCCGGTGCGCTTTTTGGCCTAGCCCGTCCGGACGTTAGGCTCCGCTGTGGGTGCAGCACCGCGGCGCCTGCCTTCGTTCATCGTTCATCCTTCCTCGTTCATCGTTCCTTTCGGTCACAATCCTTCCCCAACTGGACGGAGGAGCGCCGCGCACCGTAGCATCCATGAACCTTTATGCGCCGTCTCCTCCTCGTCCTCCCCTTCCTTCTTCTGGTCACCACGCTCGCCGCTGACGAGCATCGCATCCTCGACGCGCAGCACGTGCTGAGCGAGGACGAAAAGGCGGCGCTCGCGGCGCGCGGCTGCGAGGTGCAGCGCGTGCTGGCCAACGGACGCTATCTCGTCCGCCTCGCCGCCGGCAGCGAAGTCGACGCGCGCGACCCGCGCGTCCGCTCCCTCGAGCCGCTCACCACCGCGAAGAAGCTCCAGCCGTCGGCTTATCGCGCCGCCGCTTCGGGAAAGACGTACGCCCGCGTCCGCATCCTCTTTCATGATGACATTCCATTCGATGCCGCGCGCGATGCGATCGCCGCGGCCGGCGGCACGGTGGATGACGTCTTCGCCCGCGGTTTCGAAGGCGACTTCCGCTCGATCGTCGCCCGCATCCCCTCCATGGCGCTCACCCAGCTGGCCACCGACGAGCGGGTGCTCGTGGTCACCGGCCCGCCGCTGAAGGCGAGGAGCTACAACGCCGACGAGGCGGCGCTTTCGAAGGTGGACGTGATCCAGGCCGCGCCGTACAACCTGACCGGCAACGGCGTCACGCTCGGCATCTTCGAGGTGGAAGACGGCCGGGTCGACGATGCGCACGGCGAGTTCCAGGGGCGCGTGACGCAACACGTGACCGGCCTCGGGCCCGGCCAGCACGCGACGCACGTCGCCGGCACGATGATCGCCGCCGGCCTCAACCCGCGCGCGAAAGGGATGGCGCCGCAGGCCACGCTCCAGGCGTTCATCGGCGGCGACGCCAATGATCAGTATCTCGTCACGCGCCGCACGCTGAGCAACTTCAACATCGCGGCGGAGAACAACTCCTGGGGCTACGTTCTCGGCTGGTGCGAGCCGTCGCGCTGCAGCGACGGCTGGGTGTGGGCCGGCTTCGATGAGCTGAACGGCGGGTACGACGCGTTCTACAGCGCCACGATCGACAAGACCGCGCGCACGAACGGCGCGCTCTCGGTCTGGTCCTCCGGCAATGAGGCGGACATCACCGGCCCGAATAGCGCGCCGTTCCAGCACAAGCACCTCGACGACAACGCGGAAGTGATCGAGAACGAGCTGTTCTGCTACTCGCAGAACGGCACCGGCACCGATTGCCCCTCCCCCCTTTGCACCGCGACGCCCGGCCACTGCGAGATCACCCGCCATCCGACCCACGTGCCGTACGGTTCCGTCGGCGTGACCGCATCGGTGAAGAACGTGCTCTCCGTCGGCGCGACGAACGACGACCGCTCCATCGCCGGCTACAGCTCCCGCGGCCCCACCCGCGACGGCCGCGTGAAGCCGGAGCTCGTCGCGAACGGCGCCTCGGTCTTCTCCACGTTCCCCTCCGGCCTCTACGGCAACCTGGACGGCACTTCGATGTCCTCGCCGGTCGTCACCGGCACCGCGGCGCTGCTCGTGGAGCAGTGGAAGAAGACGAACGGCTCGGCGCCCCTGCCGGTCGTGCTCCGCGCCGCGATCCTCGGCGGCGCCGACGACCTCGGCATCGCCGGCCCCGACTACACCTACGGCTTCGGCTTCCTCAACGCGAAAGCCTCCGCGGACCTCATCATCGATGACCGTATCCGGCTCGGCGGCCTGACCCAGGGCGCAACGTACGAGACCGACGTCACCGTGTCGTCCCCGCGGCTGCTGCGCATCCTCGCCACCTGGATCGATCCGGAGGTCCTCCTCTTCGGCGACGAGCTGGCGGACAAAACGCTGGTGAACGATCTGGACCTGAAGGTGATCACCCCCGCCGGCCAGACGGTGCTGCCGTACGTGCTCAACCCGAACAGCATCCAGTCCGCCGCCACGCGCGGCATCAACACCGTCGATAACACCGAGGAGGTGGAGATCGCGAATGCTCCGGCCGGCGTGTATCACGTCGTGCTGACCGCCACCCGCATCTCCGTCAATTCGCCGCAGCAGTTCGCGCTCTCCTCGAGTGCGGCCATCGGCAACGTCAAGCCGCCCTGCGTGGACGTGACGGAGCCGAACAACTCCGAGGATCAGGCGTATGGGTTCCTCGCCCTCGGCGTGCCGGTCGGCGCGCGGATCTGCGATCAGTCGGATCTCGACTTCTTCAAGATCCGCGCTGAGAAGGCGGGTGTCGTCTCCGTAACGATCACAACCACCGACACGCCGCTGCGCGTGACGATGAACGGACAGACCGCGACGATCGCCGCCGGCAGCACCGGCTTCGTCTCCACGATCGTCGGGGCGGCCGCGCAGCTGATCGTGAAGGTGGAGGCGACCGCCGCGCCGGGCGCGGACGGCGGCTACACGCTGACCTCGACCTTCCCCACCGACACGCCGAAGCGGCGCCGGGCGCGGTGAGCAATGTAGGGCCGGCTCTCAGCCGGCCCAGCTGTCCGTTGATATCGGGCCGGCTGAGAGCCGGCCCTACATTTAGAATGCGCCCGCATGACCTACAAGACCCTTTCGGTCGAGGAAGTCGGAGGCGTCCTCCACGTCACGCTCGACCGTCCCGAGGTGCACAACGCTTTCAACGATGAATTGATCGGCGAGGCCATCGACCTCTTCACCGGCCTCGCCGCGAACACCACGCTGCGCGCCGTCGTCCTGCAGGGGCGCGGCGCGAACTTCTGCGCCGGCGCGGACCTGAACTGGATGTCCCGCATGGTGGCGTACTCGCGCGAGGAGAACATCCGCGACTCCGCGAAGCTCGCGAAGATGTACTCCCTCATCGACGAATGCCCGCTGCCGGTCATCGCCCGCGTGCAGGGGGCCGCGATCGGCGGCGGGGTGGGGCTCGTCGCCGTGTGCGACATCGCCATCGCCGCGCGCGACGCGAAGTTCGGGCTCTCCGAGGTGAAGCTCGGCATCCTGCCGGCGGTCATCTCGCCCTACGTCATCGCCAAGATCGGCCGCTCGCATGCCCGGGCGCTTTTCCTCACCGGCGAGCGCTTCGACGCCGCCCGCGCCTGCGACATCGGCCTGGTGCACCGCGTCGTTGACGACGTCGATGCAGCGGTCAGCGAGACGGTCGCTCTCATCAAGTCGTCCGGCCCGGAGGCGGTGCGCGAGTGCAAGAAGCTGATCGGGTACGTCTCGACGCACGAGCTGGCCGATGCGATCCCATACACGATCGAAGCGATCGCCGAGCGGCGCACCGCAGTTGAAGGACAAGAAGGCATGGGCGCGTTTCTGCGCAAGGAGAAGGCGCCGTGGCTGTCCGAAAAGTAGTCGTTCCCAACCGCGGCGAGATCGCCGTGCGCATCGCCCGCGCCTGCCGCGAGGCCGGCATCGCCTCGGTGCTCGCGTTCTCCGAGGCGGATGACACGCGTTTCGTGCGCCGCTTCTTCGACGAGACGGTGTCCCTCGGCGCCGGCGACGCGCGCTCGACGTATCTCGATGTGGCGCGCGTCATCGACGCCGCGCGCTCGGTCGGCGCCGAGGCGTTGCATCCCGGCTACGGCTTCCTCTCCGAACGGGCCGAGCTCGCGGCGGCCTGCGAAGAGGCGGGCATCATCTTCATCGGCCCGAAGGCCTCGTCCATCGCGGCGATGGGCTCGAAGGCCGAGTCGCGCCACCTCATGCAGCGCCTCGGCGTCCCGGTGGTGCCGGGCTACGACGGCGAGGACCAGTCCCTCGCCACGCTGACCGCCGAGGCTTCGGTCATCGGGTTTCCGCTGCTGGTGAAGGCCTCGGCGGGCGGGGGCGGGAAGGGGATGAAGATCGTCCGCGCGGCCGACGAGCTGCAGCCGGCCATCGAGTCGGCCCAACGCGAGGCGATGAAGGCGTTCGGCGACGACCGCCTGCTGCTGGAGCGCTACATCGAAGAGCCGCGCCACGTCGAGTTCCAGATCTTCGGCGACGGCCAGGGCAACATCGTCCATCTCTTCGAGCGCGACTGCTCCATCCAGCGCCGGCATCAGAAGGTGGTGGAGGAGTCGCCCGCGCCTCGCTACTCGGAATCGTTACGCGAGCGCATGGCCGCGGCGGCGATCGCCGCGGCGCGCGGCGTGGAGTATCGCAGCGCCGGTACGGTGGAGTTCATCGTCACCCCATCCGGCGAGTTCTACTTTCTGGAGATGAACACCCGCCTGCAGGTCGAGCATCCGG
>DASYMJ010000107.1:0-25289 GCA_036009105.1 Thermoanaerobaculia bacterium
CGCGGTTGATCGCCGTCGCCACCACGTTGGCCACGGCGCCCATGGCCGTGTTCCCCTGGTCGAACACGCCGTTGCAATAGAAAGCCTGGGAGGTGGAGGGATAGCCGATGGTCCCCACCTGAGTGCCGCCGAGGGTGATCGTCATCGGCTGATTGGTGCCGCTGGCCACCGTGCCGAGGTAGTTGCCGGCGAACGCACCGCCGGCGATGTTGATCTGCAGCGGGTTGGCGGCGGTGTACGTCGGCCACCACTGCGTGATGTACGCATCGAACCAGTCGGCCGGGAAGACGCCGTTGTCGATGCCGTGGCTCGGATTGAGGACGCGGTAGCTCGTCCCGCCGTTGGCCACGATCAGCTTGGCCACCGTCGCGTCGTTCTGGAAGAGCGTGAAGATGTCGCTCATGCTCTGCGACCAGCCGCCGGACGACTGCGTGGAGTCGCCGGCCACCGTCATCGAGAGCGGCAGGCCGAAGGCATCGACCTGCGTCACGTCGCAGTTCAAGCCGCCCGCGTTGAACGTGAACTCCGCCACGTCCCACGCCACGTTGTAATTCGGATCGCCGCTGCTCGCCGCCGCCGGGAGGACGAGGCCGACCCCGCCCGGCTGGTGGGGGTCGGCGTTCGTGCCGATCACGATGGCCTGCCCCAGGGAGAAGTAGATCTGGCCGGAGACCAGCCAGGGGACGGAGACGGTGAGCTGGTTCGTGCTGGTGGGTATGGCGAGCGAGTAGTTGTTCGTCGCGGTGGTGGAAAACTCGGTGCTGGTGCCGTCCGCGTTCACGTAGGCCCAGAGGCTGTTCGCGTCGAGCCCGATGATGGCGATGAAGCCGGCCTGGCCGGTGTTGTTGGTCACGGTGAGTTGCACAGAATTCGTTGCAGTCGTCATTTCTGGAATCTCTCTCCTTGACGCAGGTGGGTAGCGAAGGGCATCGTTCCCTACCCTCGTGTTGACCCTCGTCATCAACATCGCCCTGGGAGTCCTCCCCGCCCTCATCCTCGGCGCCAGCATCGCCGCCGGCGTGGACGACGACCGTCCCCATCGCCGCATGTTCGTCTTCGTCTACGGCCTGTGGGCGGTGACCCTGTCGATGTGGAACTGGATGCGCTCCGCGCCGCTCGGCTGGATCGTGCTGTGGGCCGTCGCTGGTGTGACGGCGCTCACATGGTTCGGCCTGACCCGCCGCCGGTAGTAGGATTGCGGCCATGCGCCGCGGGGTTTTCGTCCTCCTCCTGCTGCTGTCTTCCGCCATGCCGCTCTACGCTCGGGAAGGCTTCGGCTTCACGAAGAAGGCCGTCGTGATGTCGCGAACGTTGCCGCCGGCGATGAACGTCAGCGCCTCCCGCCTGAAGATCGTCGCGAAGACGGATCGCTCGCGCGAGGAGGACGATGCGGAGTCGCTCCGCCGCTACATCGAGGAGGCGATCCGCGCCGGCGACGAGCGCTTCTCGTTCGACGGCACGCCGCAGCTGACCATCAGCCTCTTCCTCGGGCCGAGCGAGTCGCGCGAGGAGTGGGAGACGAAGACGGAGACGGAGTACCGCCAGACCGGCACGCGCTCGGTGTGGAACTCGTACAAGAAAAAGTACGAGGAGAAGCCGGTCTACGACTACGTGCCGGTGACCAAGCATCTCAAGACGGTCACCGCCTCGCTGGACGGCAGCTACTGCATCACCGATGGGAAGGGAAGGACGCTCGACTCGGGCAGCATCGACCGCAGCTTCAGCCGGTCCTACGAGGAAGGAAACGGCGCGCCCTCGACGGACGCAGTCGCTTCCGATCTGCTGCATGACGCCGCGATCACCGTGGCCTCGCGCATCGTGCCGACGAATACGCGGGTGATGGTGATGCTGCCGAAGGGGAGCTTCGAGTCGTTCATCCCGCTGGCCGAGTCGGGCGCGTGGGACCGGTACCTGGCTTCGGTCCAGCAGGTGCTGGAGAAGCGCGACCGGGAGAGCGAGGCTTACCGGCAATACGCGCTCGGCGTGGGCAAGGAGGCGGTGGCGTACACGACGAAGAATCCGCGCCAGGCCGCCGCGCTGCTCCGCGAGGCGCAGACGCACTACCAGAACGCGGTGCAGTACAACGCGTCGGAGGCGCTGTTCGGGCAGGCGTACTCCAGCCTCCTCTCCGCCGGCACCATCCCGCCGCCTTTGCCGCGCGTATCGGAGAGCCTCGCCCAATACGACGCCTGGGCCTCCGGGCCTGCGCCGACCGCTTCCAAGGCCGCCGCCAAGACGCTCCGCAACGACACGATCGTCGAGATGGTGAAAGCCGGCCTCTCCGAGGAGAACGTGCTGCTCGCCATCGACTCGGCGGACGCCACGGAGTTCGACACCGAGCCGGACGCCCTCATCGCGCTGCGCAAGGCGGGGGTGAGCCGGACGGTGATCGCGCGGATGCAGAAACGCGCGAAGAGGTAAATGTAGGGCCGGCTTCCAGCCGGCCTATCGGGCTTCTTACCGCGGCCGGCTGGGCCCTACACCTTCACCGGAAGCTGACCGGGATGTCGTCCATGGTCAGCACGCCGGGGCGGGCGCTGACGATGCGGGGAATGGAGTTCACCACCATGGCCGCGGTGGCGCGGTCGCCGTGCACCCCGTCCTTGATGGTCAATTCCACGTTCGGCACGCCGGTGATGAGCACCTTGTCCGCCGCCACCGCCTCCGCGCCGACGTACATGCGCAGCTCGAGGTTCACCTGGATGCGGCCGCTGCCGGAGATGGTCTGATGCACGCCGGCCACCTGGCCGGGGGCGCACCGGAGGTACTGCGTCACGATCTCCCGGTCGGCGATGACCGGCTCGATCTTCTCGTCGGTGACGCTCGCGAACTCCACGCCGAGGCCGTTGCCGACCATCATTAGCGACTCGCGCAGGCCCATGTGTTTGATCTTCCCCGCGCCGACGGCGGCGCGGAACTCGTCCGGCGTCAGCCCCGCGCCGACCTTGCGCTGCAGCGGCTCGCGGCGGGTGGAGGCGTTCTGGATGCGGATGATGTCCACCTGCTTGATGTCCTGGCAGACGGAGGTGATGGTCAGCGGCAGCTTGTCCATCACGAAGCCGGGGTTGACGCCGGTGCCGAGGAGGGTGACGTTGTTCGCGCGCGCGACCTGCTGCAGCTCCTCCCGGATCTCGGCGTCGAGGGGGAAGGAAAGCTCTTCACACGTGGAGACGACGTGACAGCCGCGGCCGAGGAGGTCCTTGAGCTGGCCGGCCACCTCGCGCAGCCGCGAGCCGGTGGAGTGACAGACGACCTCCGGCTTGCCTTCGATGCGGGGCGTGACTTTGACGCCCACCGCGCGCCCCAGGCCGATCACCTCGCCCACGTCGCGGCCGATCTTGTCCGGGTCGATGTCGACGGCGGCCACGAGACGCACCCACGGCTTGGTGAGGAGCAGCCGCGCGATCTCCGCGCCGATCGGCCCGATGCCGTACTGCGCGACGTTGACGGGTTGGATCATTTCGTACCTCACCGCAAAAAAAGTCCGCGCATTGTATAGAACGATGAACGAGGAAGGATGAACGATGAACAAAGGCTGCTGATCAGGCGCCTCCTCCTCCTCATTCACAAAGTTCGACAGTCCAATGCCCGCCAGGCGGTAGCGAGCGTCGGCGCCGAGTCGAAGAACGGAACGAGGACGGATGAGCGATGAACCTGGTCTGACGCCCTGCCGGTTACGGCTGCGGCGCGCTCGTGGCCGGCGCCAGCGGGACGTCGATCCGGTTCGGCATCCGGTTGTACATCGCTCCGTTCGCGGCATCGACGATCAAGCCGATGATCCCGCCGAAGATCACGTTGCCGAGGTACCAGCCGGACATCTGCCGCTGCAGGTCGACGTGAGCCGGCTCGTAGCCTTCCTTCGCCAGCGAGATCGTGCAACGCGCGGGCTTGCGATGCACGGTGACGACGGTCGGCGTCACGAGCTTCGGATCGTTGTTCACATCGCCGCAAGCCACGGTCACGGCGGCGCCGGCCGGGCTGGAAGTCACCGGCACCTGCTGCGTGGTCTGGTGGGCGATGGACGCGCAACCAATGGAAAACAGGACGACGAGTGCTGCTCCTCTTTTCATCATTCCTGCATTTTGCCCTAATGGAGGACACGGATGGATCAGCTTTGTGGGGCGAAAAGCGGCGGCAGCTCCGCTTCCTCCTCCTCGTCTTCATCCACAAAGTTCGACAGTCCGATGCCCGCCAGGCGATAGCGCGCGTCGGGTCCAAAGTCGAAGCGTTGCAGGAGCTCGACGCCGATGGCGGCCAGTTCTTCGGCCGATGCGGGGGGCGTCTCGGGGGTGAGGCGGCGGGTCGCGGTCTGGAACTTGCCGGTGCGCAGTTTCACCGTCACCGTGCGGCCGACCAGCTCTTTCTTCTGCAGCGCGTCCCACAGCTTCTCCGACTCCTTGCGGATGTACTCCCCGACCTCGGCCAGCGTGATGTCCTGCGCGAACGTGTTCTCGCTCGACCACGACTTGCGCTTGCGCGAAGGGACGACCGGCGACTCGTCGATGCCGCGGGCCAGCTCCCACAGGCGCGTGCCCCATTTGCCGAAGCGGGCGATCAGCTCCTCGTTGGAGAAGCGCTGCAGGTCTCCGACGGTGGCGATGCCCATCTCGATGAGGATGCCTTCCGTCGCCTTGCCGACGCCGGGGATCTTGCGCACCGGCAGGCCGACCAGGAAGCGCTCCACCTGATGGGGGCGGATGACGAAGCAGCCGTCCGGCTTCTTCCAGTCCGAGGCGATCTTGGCCAGGAACTTGTTCGGGGCGACGCCGGCCGAGGCGGTGAGGTCGGTCTCGGCGCGGATCTCGCGGCGGATCGTCTCGGCGGTCTCGGTGGCGGTGGGGATCCCGGTCAGCTCCTGGGTGACATCGAGATACGCCTCGTCCAGCGAGAGCGGCTCCACGAGCGGCGTGTGGCGCTCGAAGATCACCCGGATGTGCTGCGACACGGCGCGGTACTTTTCGAAGTTCGGCGCGATGAAGACGCCGCTGGGGCAGAGCCGCTTCGCGCGCGAGGCGGGCATGGCAGAGTGGACGCCGAACTTGCGCGCCTCGTACGACGCGGCGCAGACCACGCTCCGCTCGCCCGGCCAGCCGACGATGACCGGCTTGCCGCGCAGCGCCGGGTCGTCGCGCTGCTCCACCGACGCATAGAATGCGTCCATATCGATATGGATGATCTTGCGCATCTGGCCACCACGCCCGCCTTCATCGTCGACCGAAAGCGCCTGCAGCGCAACTGCACCCGGATGCGCGAAAAGGCGGCCGCTTCCGGCGTCTCCTTCCGCCCCCATGTGAAGACGCACAAGGTGGCGGAGATCGGGCGGATGCAGCACGGCGGCGGCTTCGGCCCGATCACCGTCTCCACTCTCGCGGAAGCGGAGCATTTCGCGGCGGCGGGGTTCCTGGACATCACCTACGCGGTGCCGATCGCGCCGGACAAGTTGCCGCGCGCTGCGGCATTGGCGGCGAAGATCGAGCGGCTGAACATCCTGCTCGACTCCTTCGAGGCTCTACACGCCGTAGAGTCGTTCGGGACGGTTTTCGACGCCTTCCTCAAGATCGACTGCGGCTATCACCGGGCCGGCGTGGAGATCCACGATCCGGACAGCCTGCGCCTGGCCCTGGCCATCGTCCACTCCCCGCGGATCCGCTTTCAGGGGCTGCTGACCCACGCCGGCCACTCGTACAACGCGCGGGACGAGGAGGAAGTGCGGCGCATCGCGGCGCAGGAGGCGGCGGTGCTGACCCGCTTCCGCGCGCTCGACGCGGAGCTCGCCGAAGTCACGCGCAGCATCGGCTCCACCCCCACCGCCTCGGTCGTGGAGCGCTTCGCCGAATGCGACGAGGTCCGCCCCGGCAACTACGTTTTCTACGATGCGTTCCAGGCGAAGCTCGGCTCCTGTGCCATGGACGACGTCGCCGTTTCCGTGCTGGCCACCGTGATCGGCTCGTATCAGGACCGCCGCTCCATGATCATCGACGCCGGCGCGCTCGCGCTGTTCAAGGACCTCAGCCCCGACCACCTCGATCCATCGTTCGGCTACGGCCTGGTGTGCGACCTCGATCTGAACCCGCTGCCGATGAAGCTGATCGCCCTGTCGCAGGAGCACGGCAAGATCGCCACCGAGTCGACCCTGCCGGTCGGCACGAGGCTGCGCATCGTCCCCAACCACTCCTGCCTCACCGCGGCCATGTACGAGACGTTCCAGATCGTTGACGGGCAGCGCCTCGTCGACCAGTGGCGGCCGGTGCATGGCTGGTAGCGGCGTTGCACTGTTCCGGTGGCGGAGGGCGATATGCCACAGGACAGGAACGAGCCGCAGAGCTACGGCAGCGGGACGGAGTGGGTGGAGGGCGATGTGGGCCAGACGGTGAACCGGCAGAAGGGGAAGCCGAACTCGCAGCACGCCGACTTTTACGAGTCGCGCCGGGACGGCGAGGGGAGCGCGCCGCATCAGGGCGGGCATGTCTCCGAGCAGCAGGCGGCCGAGAGCGTGCGCCCCTCGCCGCCCACGGGCGGTGCCACCGGCGGCGGGGAGGACGTGGCCGAGCCGCCGAAGGTGCGGACCGAGGAAGGCGGCGCACGGCGGGAGTCGTATTTCAAGAAGAGAGACTACTGAAAATGTAGGGCCGGCTCTCAGCCGGCCCAAACCGTGGCCGATCCGGTATGCCGCGACCGGGCCGGCTGAGAGACTACTGAAAATGTAGGGCCGGCTCTCAGCCGGCCCAAACCGCGGCCGATCCGATATGCCGCGACCGGGCCGGCTGAGAGCCGGCCCTACATGCGCGGTACCATAGCCGCCGCCCATGGCCGGGATCGGTAGTCTGTTGTCGGGCGGCAGTTACGCCGGGACCGGGCTCGCATATGCGACCGCCGCGGTCGCGCTCGCCATCCTCCTGCTGGGAGCGGCGGTTCTTCGCCGCGGCCGCGCGGCGCCGATCAGCCTCCTCTTCTTCGTCATCACCGTCGTCGAAGCCGGCTGGCTGGCCGCCTTCGCCCTGATGTACGCCTCGCGCGGCTCGGAGACGGCCATCATCTGGGCCCGCGTGGCGCACTTCAGCTCCTGCTTCATCGCCCCCGCCATCTTCCACTTCGCCGCCACGCAGGTCGGCAAGCGGCGCGCGCTGCGCAGGTGGATCCTTCTCTTCTGGCTCCTCTGCGCCGCGATCGCCGTCACCGGCCTGGTCACGCCGTGGTTCGTGCGCGGCGTGCGGCTCTACGCGTGGGGCTATTACGCGGAAGGGTCGCTGTTCAACGGCGTGTGGGTGCTTTTCTTCGGCGGCATCCTCCTCGCCGCCATGCGCCTCTTCGCCACGGCGTATCACCGCAGCGAAGGGGCGGCGCGCGAAAGGGCGGGGGCGTTCCTCCTCGCCTTCGCCATCAGCTCCATCGCCGCGCTGGACTACCTGCCCACGGTCGGCGTCGACGTCTACCCGGTCGGCTACGTCGCCATCCTCGCCTTCACCATCGTCGCCGCCAGCACCGTCTGGCGCTACCAGCTGGCCGGCCTCACCCCGGAGTACGCGGCCGGACAGATCCTGGAGACGATGAAGGGCGCGGTGCTGGTGGTCGACATGCAGGGCCGCATCCGCGTGGTCAACCGCGCCGCCGCCGTCCTCCTCGGGTACGGCCGGGACGAGCTGCGCGGCATGCACATCCGCACCATCATCGATCCGGAGTCCAACCTGTCCACCGGCCAGCTGCTGGACAGCATGGGCATCCTCGAGGCGCAGATGGTGTGGCGCGGCGCGCAGGGGCAGGTGATCCACATCCTCGCCTCCTCCTCGCTCGTCCGCGATGCGGAGGGGTTGCCGGTTGCCGTGGTCTACGTCGCCAGCGACTTCGGGGAGCGGCGGCGCGCCGAGCAGGCGCTGCGGGAGAGCGAGTCGCGCTACCGCTCCCTCTTCGACGCGAACCCGCTGCCGATGTGGATCTACGACTACGAGACGCTGCGCTTCATCGCCGTGAACGATGCGGCGGTGCAGCACTACGGCTACACGCGCGACGAGTTCTTCGGCATGACCATCGCCGGCATCCGCCCGGAGGACGACATCCCGCAGATGCTCGCCGCCATCAAGGGCGCGAGCGGCTACAAGAGCAGGGGAGGCTTCCGCCACCGGAAGAAGAACGGCGCCGTCATCGACGTCGAGATCACCTCGCTCGATCTCGATCAGGGCGGCCGCCACACGCGCCTGGTGATCGCGCAGGACATCACCGAGCGCCGGCGCGCCGAGGAGGCGCTGCAGAAGAGCGAGCAGCTCTATCGCGAGCTGTTCGAGAACGCGACGGACATCGTCTACACCCATGACCTGCAGGGCCACTTCACCTCCATGAACTTCGCCGGCGAGCGAAGCCTCGGGTATACCCGGGAGGAGGCGATGGAGTTCACGATGCAGGACGTCATCGCCCCGGAGCATCTGGAGATCGCGCTGGAGGAGATGCGCAAGAAGCTGCGCGGCGAGGCGTCGTCGACGTTCTACGAGATCGACATCCTGGCTCGCGACGGCCGCCGGGTGCCGGTGGAGGTGAGCTCGCGCCTGGTGTACCAGAACGGCCGGCCGGTGGGCGTGCAGGGCATCGCGCGCGACATGACCGAGCGCAAGGCGAACGAGCAGCGCTTCCGTCTCCTCTTCGAGCGCAACCTGGCCGGCGTGTTCCGCGGCTCGATCGACGGCGAGATCATCGAGTGCAACGACGCGCTGGCCCGCATCTTCGGCTTCGACAGCCGGGAGGAGCTGATGACGCAGCCCGCCGGCTCGCGCTACTACGATCCGGCCGAGCGGCCCCGCCTGATGCAGCAGCTGCGCGATCAGCGCACCCTGGCCAACGTCGAGCTGCGGATGAAGCGCCGCGACGGCAGCCCGATGTGGGTGCTGGAGAACGTCAGCCTGCTCGATGACGGCCTGCTCGAGGGCACCATCATCGACATCACCGACCGCAAGACGGCGCAGGAGCAGATCGAGTATCAGGCCTATCACGACGTGCTGACCGGGCTGCCGAACCGGCTGCTCTTCCGCGACCGCATCGGCGTCGCGCTGGCGCATTCGCGGCGCGTGGCGCGCGCGGCGGCGGTGATGTTCCTCGATCTCGATCAGTTCAAGCTCGTCAACGACACTCTCGGGCACACGGTAGGGGACGGACTGTTGCAGGCCATCGCGCAGCGGCTGGTGGAATGCGTGCGCGCCGAGGACACGGTGGCCCGGATGGGCGGCGACGAGTTCACCATCCTGCTCACGGAGCTGAGCGACCGGCGCGCGGCCTCGATGGTTGCGCAGAAGGTGCTCGATGCGGTGCGGCGGCCCATCGAGGTGGATGGCCACGAGCTGTTCGTCACCACCAGCATCGGCATCGCCATCTTCCCCGAGGATGGGACCGATGCCGAGACCCTGCTCAAGAACGCCGACCGGGCGATGTACCGGGCCAAGGAAGTGGGGCGGAACAACTATCAATACGCGCTGGACATCGACGGCTTCGCCGGCCGGCTGTCGCTGGAGCGGAGCCTGCGCCATGCCCTGGAGCGCGACGAGCTCGTCGTGCATTACCAGCCGATGGTGGAGATCGCGACGGGGCGGATCGTGGGGGTGGAGGCGCTGGTGCGCTGGCAGCATCCGCAGAAGGGCCTGATGCAGCCGGACGACTTCATCCCGGTCGCCGAAGAGTCGCTGCTCATCATCCCGTTGGGCGAATGGGTGCTGCGCACGGCCTGCCGCGACATGAAGCGCTGGCACGAGGCGGGGCATACCTCTCTGCGCGTGGCGGTCAACCTCTCGCCGCGGCAGTTCCAGCAGCGGGACCTGGTGGCGATGGTCGAGCGCGTTTTGGAGGAGACCGGCCTGCCGCCGGACGCGCTCGATCTGGAGATCACGGAGTCTGCGGCGATGCAGAACGCGGAGCTCTCGCTGGCGGTGCTGAATCGTTTGAAGGAGATGGGCATCCGCATCTCCATCGACGACTTCGGCACCGGCTATTCGTCCCTCAACTACCTCAAGCGCTTCCCCATCGACACGGTGAAGATCGACCAGGAGTTCGTGCGCGACCTGGACGGGGACGCGAACAGCGCGATCGTCTCCGCCATGATCTCCATGGCCCGCGCGCTGCGCCTGGTGGTGGTGGCCGAGGGGGTGGAGACGGAGGCCCAGCGCGCGTTCCTTCTGCGTGAACAGTGCTCCCTGATGCAGGGCTTTCTGCACAGTAAACCCCTTGCCGCCGAGGCGTTTACGGCCTGGTTGACAGCTGTGCCTTCTGGCACCTAGATTGATGCCATGAGTAAGACGTATGAGGATCTGATCAGCGTCACCAAAGGCAACTGGCTGCAGCAGCTGAACGCCGCGAAGAAGGGGTTGCCGTTCAGCCGCCTGGAGCGCTTGCGGGACATGCTGGGGCTGACCCTCGCGGAGACGGGCGCCATCATCGGGATGTCGCCGCGCACGGTGGCGCGTCGGAAGGAAGAGGGGCGGCTGGACCTCGATGAGTCGACCCGGCTGATGCGCGTGGCGCAGCTGATCAAGCAGGCGATGGAGCTGTTGCAGAATCACGAGCCGTCGGTGCGGGGGTGGATGACGCACGGCAACCCGGCACTCGGCGGTGCACGTCCGATTGATCTGATGCGGACGGAGATCGGGGCACGGGCGGTGGAAACGCTGATTTTCCAGATTCTGGACGGGATCGGCTTCTAACGTGATCGTTGGCTGGCGCGTCGTGGCCGCTGTGCGTGCGCGGTACGCGTTCAGCGGAGAAGGCTCGCGGCGGGCGGGGACGCGCTGGACGTCCGAAGGGTTTCTCGCCGTGTATGTCGCCGACTCGCTGGCACTCGCCGCGCTGGAGAGTCTGGTGCGGCTTCCCCACTCGGAGACTCATCCCTCGTATGTCGCCATCCGGTGCGAATTTCCGGAGGAGCTGGTCTGGCTGATCGAGGAGAATCACGTCCCGCCGGATTGGCGCGACAGCCCAGCCATCGGTGAGCTGCGCGAGATCGGCGACGGGTGGGCCGCGAAGCAGCGAACCGCCGTCATGAGCGTCCCCAGCGCCATCATCCCCCAGGAGCGCAACTACCTCCTCAACCCCGCCCATCCCGGCTTTGCGCGCATCTCCGTCGGGGAGGCCGAGCCGTTCGTCTTCGATATCCGGCTGCTGAATCGATACAATCCGGCGCCATGAAACGCGCTGCCGCAGTGTTGCTCGCCGCCCTCGCGCTCTCCGCCACCGCGTACGATCCCGCCAAAGTCGCCCCCGATCTCCGCCAGCGCGTCGCGCGCTACAAACGGGTGGAGATGCCGTTCACGTATGAAGGGCTCTCCGCCCGTGAGCGGCGCCTGATGGACGAGCTGATCGCCGCCTCGCGCGATCTGGAGAACATCTACTGGCGGCAGAACAACCCGGAGGACATCGCCCTCTACAACGCGCTCGCCGGCTCGAAGGACGAGACCGCGCAGCTGCTGCGGCGCTACATCTGGATCAACGGCAGCCGCTTCGATCAGATCGATGAGAACCAGCCGTTCTACGGCAGCGAGCCGTTCTCGCCCGGCCGCGCCCTCTTCCCCAAGGGCCTCAGCCGCGACGACATCGAGGCCTACGTCAAAGCCCATCCCGAGCAGAAGGACGCCATCTATGACGAGCGCACCGTGGTCGAGCTGGTCAGCCGCACACCGCTGAAGCTGAAGACCACGCCGTATCACGTCAAGTACCGGACTTCGCTGGCCGGCGCCGCCGCCCACCTCCGCGCCGCGGCCGGCAACAGCGACGACAAGGCGTTCGCCACGTTCCTCCGCGAGCGCGCCAGGGCCCTCCTCACCGACGACTACTACGCCAGCGACCTGCTCTGGGTCGGCCTGCAGAATCCGAAGTTCGACATCATCTTCGCCCCCTACGAGACCTATCTCGACAACCTCCTCGGCGTGAAGACCTCGTACGGCACCTCCGTCCTCGTCCGCAATGAAACCGAGAGCGCCAAGCTGGCCGTTTTCCAGAAATACGTTCCGGACATCCAGGATGCGCTCCCCATCGCCGCCGCCGACCGCCCCTCCAAGGCCGGCCACGCCACGCCGATGGAAGTGATGGACGCGCCATTCCGCGCCGGCGACCTGCGCCACGGCTACCAGGCCGCGGCCGACAACCTGCCCAACGATCCGCGCATCCACGAGAAGGTGGGCAGCAAGAAGATCTTCTTCAAGAACTTCATGGACGCGCGCGTCAACTACGTGATCCTGCCGGTGGCGAAGCTCCTCATGCAGCCCTCCGAGGCGGCGCGGGCGTCCGCGGACGGCTACCTGGCCGCGGTGATGATGCACGAGATCTCCCACGGCCTCGGGCCATCGTTCGCGCGGGTGGGCGGCAAGCAGGCCGACATCCGCCAGGCCATCGGACCGACCTACTCCGGCCTGGAGGAAGCGAAGGCGGATGTGACCGGCATGTACGGCCTGCAGTGGCTCGTCGATCACGGCGCCCTGCCGAAGGAGCGGCTGCAGGAGTACTACGCCTCGTACGTGGCCGGCATCTTCCGCACCGTCCGCTTCGGGACGGCGGAGGCGCACGGGCGGGCGGAGATGATGGAGTTCAACTACCTGGCCGAGCAGGGGGCCATCACCCGCGATGGGCAGGGCCTCTACGGCATCGATTACGCAAAGATCCCCGGTGCGCTGATGTCGCTGACCAAGGAGTTGCTGGAGATCGAGGCTGCCGGCGATCGCGCACGGGCCGAGGCTTGGTTCGCGCGCTATGACAAGATGCCGGCCGAGCTCCGCGCGGCGCTCGAGCGCGCCAGGGACGTGCCGGTGGACATCGATCCGCTCGTGCCGTTCCGCGAGGGTGTGCGGTAGGGGAGGCCTGATGGCGGAGCAGAAACACGTACTGGTCGTGGATGACGACGCATCGGTCCGGGAGATGCTGTCGACGGCCTTCCGGCTGCACGCGCTGGAGGTCGACGTGGCGGCGAACGGTCGCGAGGCGCTCGATCTTCTCCGCGAGCGCCGCTACACGGTCATCGTGCTGGACCTGATCATGCCGGTTCTCGACGGCTTCGGTGTGCTGGAAGGAATGGATGGGCTGGAGGACTCGCCGGTGGTGCTCGTCCTCAGCGGCGCCGACCGGCGCATGCTCGAGCGGCTCGACGCGCGCCGCATCCACGGCGTGGTCCGCAAGCCGTTCGATCCGGAGGAGCTGGCCTCGCTCGTCGTCGCCTGCGCCGAGATCAAGGGACGCTCGCCGTTCGAGACCATGGCCATGGCCATGCTGGCCGGCGGACCGATTCTGGCGTGGCTGTCCGTGAAGCTGTGACCGGCGGGCGGCGGGCGGCCGGAATGTGGCAGGCGCACCCGATGGGCTCCTCGTTCTCCGGCTCGCTGCCGGCCGACCGCTGCCCGCTACCCGAGGCGCTGGCGGAGGACTTCAGCGAGGAGCAGGATCACGCCGTTCGAGAAAAAGTAACGGCCGATCGGTCTTTCATCGAGGCCGGCACAGGAGCGCACGGCGCCCAACAGGGTCTCCACTTCGAACGGCTTGGCCACGATGCCGCACACGTCGAACTCCTTGACCCGCGCCACTTCCCGCTCGGACAGGGAGGCGGTCAGGACCAGGACGCGGCGCAGGGTCTCAGGCGTGGTCGCCTGCAGGAACTCGAGCACGCCGTAGCCGTCCAGGCCCGGCATGCGCAGATCGAGCAGGATGGATGCGTATTTTTTGGTTCTGAGATGCTCTACCGCTTCCGTTCCGTCGGACGCGACTTCGATCGTGAACTCGCGCTGCAGCAGCGCCGTCACGAGGGTGCAGGTCGCCTCGTTATCGTCAACGAGGAGGACCTGCGGCTTATCGACTCTCGACATTGTAAAAAGCTCCGAGTGCTGCACAGGATGAACTACTCGGTGGACCGTGCGGCTATTCTACATCAGCGGCAACGATGGACGGCATGACGGCCATGCGGAATCATGAAGCGGACGCGTAAAGACCTTGCACGGGACGCAAGCCCGGAAACGACCTGGGACGATCTCCTCGGCGGCCAGGCGGAGCCTGCCGACCAGGCGCGCTCCGCGGTCGTGATCTCCGTCTCCAGCGGCCGCTGCCGCCTTTTCCGCGACGGCGCGGAGCTGGACTGCCTGGTGCCGCCGCACATGGCGGTGCGCCAGAAGAGCGCGCTGGCGGTGGGGGATCGCGTGCTGCCGGAGGAGGAGGAGGGGCTGTGCCGTATCGAGCGCGTGCTGCCGCGGCACAGCGTGCTGGCCCGCCCCGATCCGCTGCGGCCGCACATGCAGCGCCTCATCGCGGCGAACATCGACGTCGTGGTGCACGTGGTCTCGGTGAAGTCGCCGCCGCTGCGGCCGCGGCTCATCGACCGCTACATGATCGCCATCCTGCGCGGCAACGCGCAGCCCGCCGTCTGCGTCAACAAGGTCGATCTGCTCGATGAGGGCGAGCGCGCCGCGGCCGCGGCGCTCCTCGCGCCGTATCGTGACCTCGGCGTGCCGGTCATCTTCTGCTCCACCCGCGACGGGGAAGGCATCGCCGCATTGCGTGCGGTCGTGGAAGGGAAGATGTGCGCCCTGGTGGGGCACAGCGGGGTGGGGAAGTCATCGATCCTCAACGCGCTCGACCAGCGGCTGGAGATCGCGGTGGGGGAGTTGCACGCCAAGCGCGGCACCGGCCGCCACACCACTACCGCCTCCACCCTGCACGACCTGGGCGGCGGAACGCTGCTCATCGACACGCCCGGCATCCGCGAGTTCGGGCTCTGGAATCTCGATCGCGACTCGCTGCGCGACTACTTCCCGGAGCTGGAGGAGCCGGGCGGGTACTGCCGCTTCAACGACTGCACGCACGTGCACGAACCGGGCTGCGAAGTGAAGGAGCGCGTCGCGGCGGGATCGCTCAACCGCGCGCGCTATGAGACGTACCTTCGCCTGTACGAGGATTTATCGTGAGGCCTGCTCGGTCGCGACGGTGAGGTCGGTCTCGATCTTCTGCACGCCGTTGACGGCGCGGAGCAGCGCGCGCACCGTGTCCTGCTGCAGCTCGCTGCCCACCCGTCCGGTGACGCGCAGCACGCCGCGCTCGCAGCTGACGGTGAGACGGCAGCCGTCCAGGGCGCGGGTCTGGGTGAGCTGCCGCTCGGCTTCGCGGCGGATGGCATCGTCGTTCGGCGCGGTGGGGATCTGGATCATGTTGGCCACCCGCTGCACGCCGAGGCCTTTCACGACGCGGGCGGCCGACTCGATGGTGGCCGCATCCGGCGCGTTGCCTTTCAGGACCACGATGTCGCCCACGGACCGGACGACGAGGCCGCTCACCGGCAGCTTCGAGTCCTGCACGGCGCGTTCGATGTCGGCGTCCGCCACCATGGTGGCCCTGGCCGTTTTCGCCGAGCTCGACGCCTGGTTGTTGTGACGCAGCCAGACCGTGGAACCGGCACCCACCACGACCGCCACCGCGGCAGCCGCTGCAAGGAGTTGTTTACGAGTCGTCATGCCTCATCCATGTCTCAACGAACGTGCCAACTTGGCCGTACCATGGGCCACATGCGGCATCTCCGGTTCCTGCTTCTGCTTGCCGTCGCCTCGACCCTGCTGGCCCAGGAGGCGCCACCGCCGGTACCGCAAGCGGTCGCCGCGCTCGAGCACCTGAAGCCGAAGACGGATGCCGGGCCGTTCTCCTGGACCGCCGGCGAGTATCGCTACGACCCGGCCGGCAACATCACATCGATCGGCAGCGAGGCTTTCGTCTACGACAAGCTCGGCCGCCTGAAGAGCGCCACCATGCGCGGCCCCGACCTGACCACGCTGCAGACACAGACCTTCACGTACGACGAGTACGGCAATCTCACCAGCACTGCGAAGCTGGGGCAGAGTGTCTCCCTGCCGGTGAACACCGCGACGAACCGCCTGACAACGCTTGGTTATGACGCGGCGGGCAACGTGGTGACCTCCGGCACCCAGCACTACGACTACGACGCGGTCGGGATGCTCGATACGATCCGCATCGGCAGCGAGCTCCAGCCGCGGATGGTCTACGCCTACACCGCTGATGACGAGCGTCTCTTCGCCTTCGACGTGAGCGCCGGCACGACGCACTGGACACTCCGCGGCCTCGACCACAAAGTCCTGCGCGACTTCAAACAGGTGGGCAACGTCTGGTCGGTGGATCGCGACTACGTCTATCGCGACAGCCTGCTCCTCGCCGCGCTGAAGCCCGGCGGCGCCGTCGAGCACTACACCCTCGACCACCTCGGCACGCCGCGCCTGATCACCGACGGCGCCGGGCGCAGGATCGGCTATCACGTTTACTGGCCCTTCGGCGAGGAGTGGAGCCCCGGCAACCCGCAGGAAGGCTCGCCGCTGAAGTTCACCGGCCACGAACGTGATGCCGATCCCACCGGCGGCTCCGCGCCGCTCGATTCCATGCACGCGCGGTTCTACGGGGTCGGGTGGGGGCGGTTCATGGCGGTGGATCCGGTATGGAATCTCGAGGCTGCGGTGTCGCAGCCGCAGCAGTGGAATCGTTACTCCTATGCTCTGGGCAATCCACTGTCACTGGTCGACCCGAGCGGAGAGGTTGTGGCGCTGGCTGACCTCACCCCGGAAGATCGGAATCAATTGCTGACCGACCTGAATGCCTTCACGGGGAACGAGTACGGCGTCAATAACGACGGCGAGCTCACGGTGATCAGTTACGGCGCGAACGCCTCCCCGACGGCCACGGCATTCGTCGATTCCGCAATCGCCGCCGCGGCGAAATATGAAGTGACATCGAAGAACGGCAGCAATGTGATCTTCGCGGAGGTCGACGGCGCAGCGAACAAGATCAAGATGGACTTCAAGGACTTTTCCGACGTCGCATACAACGGCGTGGATCAGAGGGCGTTCGGACCCGGTTCGACGCTGATCCACGAGCTCGGACATCTGCATCCGCAGGCCAACGGCAACACTCTCGGTGACGGTCCGCTGGCGCTACGGGGCACACAGGTGGGGCCCACGGAGACGTTCGTGAATCAGATGCGGACCGAGCGCGGGCTGCCCAGCAGGGGCCCGGCGTATGAGGGCCGATGGGGCGGCGCGGCCGGCAATCGCGTGCTCGTCAACTTCCGGCTGGGAGGAGCAGTCATCTATGTCTCGGCGCGCGAATATCATTGAGATCCTATTCGCTGCGCTCCTGCTGGCCTGTGGCTCCGCTGCGCCACGGCCGGCAGCCGCGCGCGAATCTCTCGCCCGCATCCAGCATTGCCTGGGGGATGTCGTTCCGCTGTGCACGTCGGTGCTCATTCTGAGCGATGGACGCCTCGAGTATGAGCGGCCTGGCCAGAGGACGCTCAGCAGACAGCTCGGCAAGCAGGAGATGGATGACCTGCGGCGAGAGATCGCCTCGCTCGATCTCGCGGCGCCGCGGGCGAAAGAAGATCCGATCGGACCCTTCGTGGTGATCCAGCTCTCGAAGGCCGCGTGGACGTTCGCGCCAGCCGACCTGCCGTCGGAGACCGTCCCGCTGCTGCGGTCCGTCGATCGAGTTGCGCAGGCCGCCTTCGGCCGCGTTTATCGGCCCATCCTCGATAGCCGCCGAACGATCCTTCCCCCTCCCGCGTCACACCGTTGATCGAGGTGGCGTCATCCTGCCCACGAAGAGGGGGTAGCAAAAGTCACATTTCGATCACGCCGTGAGGTTGAGGGCGCCCTCCTATTTCAACCGTGAACCCCGGCCATGACCGGGAACAGGAGGGTTCTATGCGTCGTGTATCCAGCGCCATCGCTGCTGCCGTTTTCATCGTTCTGCTTTCCGCCCCGAGCGCATTTGCCGCGCGCACCGTCGACTCGCCGCGGGAGCGGTTCTCGCCGATCATCAAGATCATCAAGAAGCTCGTCCGGATGCTGGGCGATGAGCTCGTCGAGCCGAAGCCCTAGTTACAGGCAACGAACTCCCGCTGAGGGTCGTGGCGGAGCGATTCGATGTAGCTATGAACATGGCGCACGACGGCAGGCGCGTCGTGCGCCTCGATCTGTTCGTCGAGGTATGCCAGAGCGGAGAGAGCGCGCTCACTGACGAAGTCGTTCCGGATCTCGGCAGCGAGCCGGCGTGCCTCAGAGGTACGCTCGTGCTCGAGCAGCGCTTCCATGATGTCGAGACCACAGAGGCCGGCTTCTTCGACCATCTGATGCTGCAGGAAGCTCGCACGGACGTGCCCGAGGCGCTCCAGACCGGCGGGGAGGGAGCCTTGTCTAATGAGCATCCGGGCGAAGCCGAGCTCCACGCGCAGCGCGTTCGTCGAATCGCCGAGAGCCTGGAAGTGGCGCATGGCTTCGGTGAAATGCAGCGTGGCGATCTTGATCTCGCCGACATGAACGGAGCAGTGGCCGATGTTCGTGTGCAGCGCGGCGAGTGAATCGAGTTCGCCGGTGGAGCGCGCCGTCTCGAGGAGGGACACGTAGACGTCGCGCGCAGCCTCGTGCCGCCCGCGTCGATAGAGCAGATTCGCCTCCGCCATCCCGCAATGCAGCTGCCGCTTCGCGTCCCCATGATCCAGAAACACGGCGCGGCACTCGTCCAGCAGCCGCAGGCTCTCCTCGAAGCGCTGCAGGTGCTGCAGCGTCATGGCCTTGACCAGCCGCACGGTCGCGCGGTCGTGAGCGAGGCTGCCGAACGGCGCCACCATCGACTCGGCGCGCTCGATCGACTCCATCGCGTCGTCGTGGCGGCCCACGTACGACAAAGCCTGGGCCCGATCCTTCCACGCGTGGGCGCGGAGCTGGGCGCGGATGACGGCCGGGTAGGCGTCCGGCGCGAGCGTCTCGGCCACGGTGGTAGCGAGGCTGGCCATGGCCAGCGCCTCGCGAGGCTCCGTCTCCAGCCGCGCGGAGACCTCGCACGACAGGCGATCGAGCACGCCGCTGTTGCGGAGCTCGGGCAGCCCGGCCAGGGCGGCCCACTCCTCGCGCGGCGTCTCCTCCAGCAGGCGCGCGATGCGATCGCCTTCCTGCTCCCGCTCCCGCTGCAGGCGCCGGGCGGTCTGCGCGAACTCGCTCATGCGGGCCGGATCGGGGCGACGCCGGCCGCGATCGATCGAGACGACGTTCGTCGCATCCGAGTGGCGGCTCATTTCTTCTTCCCCTTCGCTCCTTCGGTGAACGTCCGCTCCGCGCGGGTCAGGCACTTGGCCACGAGCTTGGCCGCGTACTTTTTCTTGACGCCGAGGCGCTCGGCGATCTCGGGGACGGTGCAGCCCTCGAAGTAGCGGAGGCGGAGGATCTCCTGGCAGCGGGGCGAGAGGCACTCCAGCGCCTGGCGCGCCGCGAGCTGATTGGGCAGGCTGTCCAGGATGTGCGTCGACGCGGGATCGACCCGGTCGAGCTGCACCTCGTCCTCCGTCTCCACCGGCCGGCGGTTCATCCGCCAGTAGTGGCGGCTGGCGTGGCAGATCGCTCCGACCAGCCAGGCCCGCAGGTCATAGATCGACGAAGCCTTGCGCAGGTAGGTGAGGAACACCTCGTGGGCCAGCGTCTCCGCCTCCGAATCGGGGACGCGGAACTTGCGGATGGCGATGTTCACGAGAAACGGAAAATGCGTTTCGTAGATCTCGTTGAAGTGCTCGTCATCCCAGTTCGGGGCGGCGGTCTGGCTGGTCAGTGCGCTCATTGGCTGGCAGGGATCGAAAGCAAGGTAACACGAAGCGGCGGGTAGGATTTCGGGATTCCGGGCACACTCCTGTAAGGGGAAGGCGCATTGACGCTGATAGGAGTCAAAACGAAGCAGCAACGGAACTTATACGTTCTCGTGGTGCTCATTCCGGGCAGCCGGCCCACGATTTTCGCGCGCTTCGTGGCGCGCCGTCCGTGGCTGCCGCCGCGGGCCGGCGAGGTGGTGATCGTGCGCCGCAAGCGGCTGCGCGTGCTCGCCACCGCCACGACCATCGAGCACCGAGCGAACACCATCGAGCACCGCATCGAAGTAACGGCGAGCGGCCTGCGCGCAAAACGCTCGCGGAGGCGGATGCGCGAGCTGCCCTCGAACGTGATCGCCATGCCGCTGGGCGACGACTCGGTGGTCGCCGACTTCCTGCGCTACCACGTTCTGGTGCGCACGTATGGCGGCGATCCCGAGGCGTGGCTGGCCCGGCTGGAACGGGGTGGGGGCGATGAAGGCGACGTCCGATTCGCGCGCTGGATCCGCTCCCGGCTGCGGAGCGAGCCCGAGCTGCTGACGGCCATCCGGCGGATGGTGGATACGACGCCATTCTGGGGCCTCGCCTCCAGCGGGTGACGGTTAGAATGCGCCGCCCATGGATGCCGCCCCGTTCACCATCAACCCGCGCGAGACCGGCTTCGCTCCGCTCGACCCGCGCGAGCTGTTCGGCAACGAACATCCTGTCATCCTGGAGATCGGCTCGGGCAAGGGCCGCTTCCTCATCTCATCGGCAATGGAGCAGCCGGAGCGCAACTTCATCGGCATCGAGAAGTCGCTGCACTACCACCGCCTGATCCGCGACCGGGTGGCCAGGCGCGGACTGCGCAACATCCGCCTCATCAACCACGACGCCTTCCTGGTGATGCGCGACATGCTGCCCGACGCTTCGATCAGCGAGATCCACATTTACTTTCCGGATCCCTGGCCGCGGAAGAAGGAGCAGAAGCGGCGGATCATCCGCCCGGAGGCGCTGCAGCAGATGCGGCGCGTGCTGGTCGAGGGGGGGACGGGGATCTACGTGACCGATCACCGCGAGTACTTCGAGGTGGCGGCGCCGCTGATCGCCGAGTATTTCGCCAGCGAAACGCGGGTGCCGGGGCCGGACGATCCGCCCCGCACGAACTACGAGGCGAAGTATCGGGAGGAGGGGAGGGCGATCTATGAGGCGCGGTTTCGGAAGTAGTTGTTGGTCATCAGTGGTCGGTTGTCGGTGGAGGGACTGATAACTGACAACCGACAACTGACAACCCGTACAATCCCTCCATGCGCATCCTCGGCGTCGATCCCGGCTCCATCACCACCGGCTTCGGCGTCATCGACTCCGAGCGGGGGAAGCTGGTGCTCGTGGAGCAGGGGTCGATCACCACGCCGCGCGGCGCCGAGCTGGCCGAGCGGCTGGTGCGCATCCACGAAGAGCTGCTGGCGTTGATCGCGCGCACGAGGCCGGAGGCCGTGGCGGTGGAGACGCCGTTCGCCGGGAAGAACATCCGCAGCCTGGTGCAGCTCGCCCATGCGCGGGGGGTGATCCTCCTCGCGGCGCGCATCGCGCGGGTGGAGCTCTTCGAGTACGCGCCGCGGTCGGTGAAGAGCGCCGTGGTCGGCTACGGCGGCGCGGAAAAAGAGCAGGTGGCGAAGATGGTCCGGCTCCTGCTGTCCGGCTGCGCCGAGGTGAAGATGTCGACCGATGCCTCGGACGCGCTGGCCATCGCCATTTGTCACGCCCATACGGCGCCCGCGCCGAGGCTGCGGCTGGCGCGATGAGCGGGCGATCGCCTGTTCGCCAAGCCGGAATGTTCTCACCGGACAGCACATTGAAGCCACCCGAATGAGCGCCTCGCTCCCCGAGCACGAACCGATCGCAGCGGAGAGCGGGGCGGCCCTCCCCCAAAGCGCGTTGCGGCGGACCTTCAGCGCGCTCGCCTACCGCGACTTCCGCCTGCTCTGGTTCGGCGCGTTCACCTCCACCACCGGCACCTGGATGCAGACCGTGGCCCAGAGCTGGGTCGTCCTGAGCATGACCGGCTCGGCCTTCCTCCTCGGCGTGGACGGCTTCCTCGCCACCGGCCCCATGCTCTTCTTCTCTCTCTTCGGCGGCGTCGTGGCCGACCGGATGGAGCGGCGCAAGGTGATGCTCTGGTCGCAGTACCTGCAGATGACCTTCGCCTTCATCCTCGGCCTGCTCATCCTGTCCGGCCAGGTGAAGGTCTGGCACATCTTCCTGCTCTCCTTCCTCACCGGCAGCGCGCAGTCGTTCAGCGGGCCGGCGTACATCTCCCTGCTGCCGCTGCTCGTCAAGCGGGAAGATGTGCCGAACGCGATCGCCATGAACTCGATGCAGTTCAACCTGGCGCGCGTGATCGGCCCCATCCTGGCCGGCCTGGCCCTGACCGCGTTCGGCGCCGCGGTCTGCTTCGGCCTGAACGGACTCTCCTTCGTGGCCGTGATCATCGCCCTGCTGCTCATCCATCCGCCGCGCGCCACCGCCACCGGCGAGAAGGGGAGCATCTTCGAGGAGATGCGGGCCGGCTTCCGCTTCGTGACCACGCGGCCGTCGCTGCTCCTGCTCACGTTCCTCGCCTTCGCCGGCACGTTCCTCGGCATGCCGATCATCACCTTCCTGCCGGTCGTGGCGAAGCAGATCTTCCACCTCGACGCGCGCGGCTACAGCTGGCTGCTGACCGCGTATGGGCTCGGCTCGGTGGGGGGCGCGTTGTTCGTCGCGGCCAGCGGGCACATTGCGAAGAAGGGGAAGCTCGCCCTCGCCCTGCAGCTCTCCTTCGCCTGCCTGATCACCGGCTTCGCGTTCTCCCGCCGGCTGCCGCTCTCCATGGCCATCGCGTTCTGCGCCGGCGCCTGCATCGTCGGCGTGATCTCGATGTACAGCTCCCTCGTGCAGCTGACCACGAACGACGCCATGCGCGGCCGGGTCATGTCGATCTTCATGCTCGCCTTCCGCGGCGGCATGCCGCTGGGGAACCTGCTGGCGGGCTACGTCGCGCAGCGCTGGTCCATCAGCACGGCGCTGGCCGTGAACGGCTCGATCCTGGCCGTGATCGCCGCGGTGTTCATCCTGCGGGGGACCGATCTCGACGCGGAGCTCATCGAGGCAAAAGCGTAAACGGCTCCCAGCCGATGGGCGCGGGCTGATCGAGGATCGCCTTGCCGTCCAGCTCCACCCACGCGTGTGCGCCGCCGCGGTGAAAGGCGAACTTCGACGACGCCTGGTGGCGGTAGCGCCTCAGCAACAGCGTTGCGGCGAGCGTGCGGGTGAGGCAGTTGGTGAAAGGGATGCGCCTGATGGCGGCGGCAATCGCCTCGGCCGACCGGTCGCGCGGGGAGCGCGGCACGTGCGCATCGAGCACGATGCGGACCGGCAGCAGGCGCGCTGCGGCCACCGCGATGGCAGCTTCGATGAGGAGCGTCATACCACCAGGTTCGCCTCCCTGAGCTGGGCCACGATCGCCGCCACGTCTTCCGCGGCGCGTTGCGCATCGACCTCGTAGTCCGCTGCCACCGCGGCCGCGATCGCATCGAGGCCCTCTCCCCGGACGAGCAATTCCCACACCCGCGCGCCGGTCTCGTTCAGGACGTGATACGTGCCGGCCACGGTGTCGAAGAGCAGCGCGTCGTGGCCCACCTTGCGGCAGAGCGCGTGCTCGGCCACGCGGAACGTCTCGCCGCTCGCCGCCGCGGGCGTACTCGCGCTGCGATCGGTCAGCGAGGCGCCGCTGCGCGGCTCGGAGAGGAACGTGCTCTGCCGCGCGCCGTGGTTGGCCTGCCAGGTGATGACGTAGCGGCCGTTGGCGAGGGTGGCCTCGATGGTCAGGCGCAAGGCGCCGTGGACCCGGAGCGGTGCGAACAGTGGCAGCACCATCGTCGCGTGGATGCTCCCCTCGGACCACGGCCCCGAGGCGCTGGTGACGCCGTCCTGCAGCGTGCTTTCGAACCAGAGGGCGATGCCGTGAACCTCCGCATCGACCTCCCACTCGACGGATGCGCTCACGTTCGCCGAGGCGATGGTGGCGTAGTCGAGCTCGGCCCAGCATCGCGGCTCGGCGGCGAGCTGCTCCGGCCGCACGTTCATGGCGTGCGGCGCGTGCAAGGCCATGGTCAGCGAGGGAGCGAAGTCGATCTCCGGGACTGAGCGCCACGGAGCGGTGATGGTCTCGTACAGTGCGGTGCTGGAGATGGGCGCGCAGAGGAGACGGTCGCGCATGGGGATCAGCGCGCCGCCTCGGCGCAGAAACGCATCGCGCACTCTCATCAGCGACGGCAGGTGCTCCTCGAAAAGCGGCAGCGCGCCGGAGAGATCGGAGACGATCAGGTCCACCGGCTCCGGCAGCGCCAGCCCGGCGGCACTGGTCTGCAGGAAGGTGATCCGGTCCGCAACGCCGCTGGCCGAGGCGTTCTCCGCGGCCACGGTGATGACGTCCGCCGCGTCGACGGCGTAGACGCGCGCGGCGCCGAGGCGGGCGGCGAGGATGGCGAAGGTACCGAGGCCGGTGCCGAGGTCGAGGACGGTGGAGGTAGGGGTGATGAGGGAGGCCAGGGCCCGGCGGTAGGCGTCGATGCGGCGACGGTCGCGCAACATCGAGCCGTAGTCCGTCAGGCGGTACATGGGATCAGAGACGGCTCTTGTTCTGGCCGGGCGGGTTGCTGCCGTCGAAGTTGTTGTTCATCCCCAGGCCGCGGGTCAGCTCGCGGATGGTGCCGAGCTTCTCCAGCGTCGGCGGCACGTATTTGCGGCGGCGGCGCTCGGCGGACGCCGGGCGCGAGACGGGCTGGCCTTCTTCAGCCTGGGTCATGAAGACATTAAATCATGCCGTCCGGTCCGCCGGGCCAGCCAATAATCGAGGGCCAGCACGCGCAGCGCGGCATCGTCGAGATAGCCGGCGGCCCGGCATTGGTCGCGGAAGCGTTTTGCGTCCACGTAGCGCGCCGCTTCGGTGATCTCTACGCCTAGTGGCGGCAGCGGCGCCGTCCAGGGATTGCCCTGCAGGAACGACTTGCGTCTTCTCCGGATGGTGTCGCTGACCCGGCCGCGCAGCATCCCGCGCACCACCTGCTTCTCTACCAGCTGCGGAATCGGCTCCAGCGCCATGGCCGCTTCGACGACGCGCACGTCGCACCAGGGGTAGACCACTTCGAGCGGCACGCCGGTGCGGGAGGAGTGGGTCCACTCGAAGTAGCTCGACCACATGGGGGAGAGGAGCGGGTGTGCGCTTTCCGGCTCTCCCCGGCGTAGATACGACGGCCGGCGGCGGATCCAGGCGGCCTGCAACAGGGCGCCCAGACGCCGGATCGGAGGCAGACCGCGCAGATAGGCCTGGATGTCCGCGTGCAGGATGGCATCGGCCGGATGGCCATGCATCGCCACCGGGGCGTGCTGCGCGACCCGCGCGTAGAGGTTGCGCGTCATCTGCGCCGAGAGCAGCGGGCCGGGGTCGGGTGTCCGGAGGCCTTCCTCCAGCGCGCCCAAGGGCGGGTAGTCATCAAGAGGGAAGAGGTCGATGGGGATGCCGAGGGAGCGCGCCGCTTCGACAGCGAACGGTTCTTCCACGTCGGGGATGCGCGAGCGGTAGACGGTGGTGCTGGCCAGCAGCTTCGTTTGCGGGCGCACCTCGCGGGCGAGGGCG
>DASYMJ010000108.1:0-3959 GCA_036009105.1 Thermoanaerobaculia bacterium
CATTGGGCCGGCAGGAGAGCCGGCCCTACGTTCGCGCACATCCCTATCCTCCACCATTGGGCCGGCTGGAGAGCCGGCCCTACGTTCTGTACACATACAATCGGCGGATGCCTGACCAGCAAGAAGGCCTCCACATCCCCCCCACCCGCCGTGAGGCGCTGGAGGACCGCAAGCTCCTCGACCGCCCCACCCGCGCCACCACCCTGCAGAGCGACTCGTGGCGCGTGCTGCGCATCACCAGCGAGTTCGTCACCGGCTTCGACCATCTGGCCGACGTCTATCCGGCCGTCTCCATCTTCGGCTCCGCCCGCACGCAGCTCTCCGACCAGTACTACGAGGCCGCCGTCCGCACGGCCGAGCTTCTCGGCCGGAAAGGCTTCGCCGTCATCACCGGCGGCGGGCCGGGCATCATGCAGGCGGCCAACCGCGGGGCGCGCAACGCGGGGGCGCTCTCCATCGGCTGCAACATCCAGCTGCCGTTCGAGCAGGAGATCAACCCGTACGTCGACAAGGCGATGGAGTTCCGCTACTTCTTCGTGCGCAAGACGATGTTCATCAAGTACTCCGAGGCTTTCGTGACCTTTCCCGGCGGCTTCGGGACCCTGGACGAGCTCTTCGGCGCCCTGGTGCTCATCCAGACGAAGAAGATCTCCGACTTCCCGGTCATCCTCTTCGGCAGCGAGTACTGGGCCGGCCTCATCGGCTGGCTGCGCGACCGCGTGCTTTCCGCGAACAACATCACGCAGGAGGATGTGGACAGCATCCACGTGGTGGACGACCCGGAAGAGGTGTGCCGGATCGTGCTCGCCTATCACGAGAAAGCGGAGCGGAAATATAACGACGAGGCGGAAGGGGTAAAGCCCGTTTCCAGCTGACACTGGCACCTCCTTCGCAATTATTTGAAGCGAGAAAAGGAGGCTACTCATATGCGGATTCAGGAAACGGATCGCATTCTGAAGGAGTCGCGGAACGCCCGTCACGCGCACGCGATTCACACGCACGATCAGGAGGGTGTGATGCAGAAAGCCTGGAAGATCGTGTCCAGTCTCCCCGGCAAGATCACCGGCATGTTCAAATAGGCAACGGAGCGCGGGCCTCCCGCCCGCCGGCCGCGGCACGTCCTCGTGCCGCGGTTTTCGTTTTTGGCTGCGGGCGGGCGGGGACGCCCGCTCACCCGGCTTCTTCTTCCTCGATCTCTTCCGTCTCCGGCAGCGGCAGCTCCACCAAAACCCAGCGCACGCGGAAGCGCTGCCCATCGAGCACGCGCACCTTGAGGTCGCCCAGCGTCGTCTCGTCGCCCGGCGCCACTTCCCGTCCCAGCCGCGCCGCCACGTAGCCGCCGATCGTCTCTTCATCCGGCTCGCCCAGGTCGACCTTCAGCCGGTCGGCCAGGTCTTCGATCAGATAGTCTCCCCGCACGCGGTACTTGCCGTTGCCGAGCGGCTCGATCTCCGGCCGCTCGCGGTCGAACTCGTCCTGGATCTGCCCGAACAGCTCCTCGGTGATGTTCTCCAGGGACACGATCCCGGAGGCGCCGCCGTACTCATCGACCACCACCGCCATGTGCGTCTTCTGCTCGATGAACTGCGCGAGCAGCCGCTCCACCGTGCTGTTCTCCGGCACGAAGAGGATCTCGCGCTTGAGCTCCGCCAGCGGCTTCCCCGGCCCGCCCAGCTGCGCGAGAAAGAGGTCCTTCACGTGAATGAGGCCGATGGTGTGATCGAGCGTCCCCTCCGACAGCGGGTAGCGGGTGTGCCTCGTGCTGCGGATGATCTCCAGGTTCTCGGCGATCGACTTCGTGGTGGAGAGGACCACCACGTCCGTGCGCGGGACCATGATCTGCCGCGCCGTCCGCTTCGAGAACTGGAAGACCCCTTCGATGATCTCCCGGTTTTCTTCGGAGAGGATGCCCGCCTTCTCGCTGCTGGCCAGGATCATCCGCAGCTCTTCCGGCGAGTGCGCCATCTCGTGCTCGGACGCGGAGTGGATGCCGATGGCGCGCAGCACGAGGCGGGAGATGGCGTTGAGCAGCCAGATGGCGGGGAAGGCGACGAGGTAGAAGGAGCGGAGCAGGTGCGCCACCCAGAGCGTGGTGCCGACCGGCTTCTGGATGGCGATCGACTTCGGGGCCAGCTCGCCCAGGACGATGTGCAGGATGGAGATGATGGCGAAGGCGACGGAGGAGGCGATGGAGTGCGCCAGGGCCGGCGCCGCCGCGCCGGTGCGGATGAAGAGCGGCAGGAGGAGGCTGGCAAACGCCGGCTCGCCGATCCAGCCCAGGGCGAGGGAGGCGAGGGTGATGCCGAGCTGCGTGGCGGAGAGGTAGGCATCGAGGTGTTTGACCAGCTTCCTGGCCATCCGCGCCCGCCCGCTGCCGGCGTCCGCCAGCTCGGCCAGCTGCGTGGTGCGCACCTTCACGATCGCGAACTCCGCGGCGACGAAGAAGCCGTTCGCGAGCACGAAAAGGAAGGCGAGGACGATGTACCAGCCGGGCATGGAGGTGCTCAGTCTAGCGAATCGCCGCGACCACTTCGTCCAGCGTCCGCCAGAAGCGCGGGTACGACTTCGACACGACCTGCTCGTTGGCGATCGTCACGCGGCCGCGGGCGAGGCCGGCGATGGCGAAGGCCATGGCGATGCGGTGATCGTTGTGCGTCTCGACGACGGCCTGCTCCTCCGTTTCTCCCGCAGGCCAGCCCGGCTCGATGCGCAGCGAGTCTTCGCGCTCTTCGACGGTGGCGCCGAGGCGCCGCAATTCCGACGCGACGGTGGCGATGCGGTCCGACTCCTTCACCCGCAGGTTGGCGATGTTCACGATCTCCACCGGCCCGTCGGCAAGCGGCGCGATGGCGGCGAGCGTGGGCACGATGTCCGGCGTCGCGTTGCAATCGAAGGTGCCGCCGTGCAGCTGTTGCGGTCCCTGCACGGCGATCTCCTGGGAGGCGCGCGTGACCGTGCAGCCCATGGCCTGCAGGATGTCGAGGAAGCGCGCGTCCCCCTGCGCGCTCGGATGGGCCAGGCCGCCGACGCGCATCACGCCGCCGGTCGCCGCCGCGGCGGCGAACCAGTACGAGGCGGAGGAGTAGTCGCCCTCCACGCGGTAGTGCTCCCGCTGCAGCTTGCGTCCCGTCACGCGAAAGGAGTCGCCGAGGCGCTCCACGTTTGCACCGAAGGCGCGAAGGATGTCCGCGGTGATGTCGAGATACGGCGCGGAAGCCAGGGAGGAGATGTGCAGGGTGATGCCGCTGGGCAGCGTGGCGCCGGCCATCATCAGCGAGGAGGCGAACTGGCTGGACGTCGCGGCGGAGATGGTCACGTCGAAGCCGCCGCGCACCCGCTTGCCGCGGATCCGCAAGGGCGGGTAGCCCTCCCGCTCCACGTACTCCACCTCCGCATCGAGGCTGAGCAGCACCTCCACCAGGTCGCCGATGGGGCGGTTGTGCATCCGCTCCTCGCCTTGAAGAAGAAAGCGGCCCGGAGTGAAGGAGAGCCAGCCGGTGAGGAAGCGCATCGCCGTGCCGGCGTTGCCGACGAAGATCGGCACCTCGTTGGCCTGCATGCTCAGCCGCGGCCCGACGGTCAGCCCCTTGGAGAACGTGCCCTCGATACGGAAGCCGATCGCGCGCAGCGCCTCGAGCGCGTAGCGCGTGTCATCCGAGTCGAGCACGTTCTCCAGCAGCGTGTCGCCCTCCGCCATCGCCGCGAGCAGCAGCGCCCGGACGGAGTACGACTTCGACGGCGGCACCACCACGCGCGCATCCAGGCGCTCCACCTTCGCGATGTTCTTCATGCCACTTCCAGACGGAGGCCGTCGAAGGCGAGGTGCACGCCCTGCGGCAGCGTGGCGTCGAACGAGGCGTGCTCGATGTCGTGCGTGAGGTGGATGAGCCACGTCGTCTTCGCGCCGATCCTGCGCGCCGCCTCGATGGCCTCGCCGATGGTGAAGTGGGTCGGGTGGG